>JACQPE010000158.1 GCA_016207685.1 Elusimicrobiota bacterium
AAGCCATTCTCCAGCTCAGAGTGACCCATTTGAACAATCGCTGGGAGTTGACATGGGTTCATTAAGGCTGCTGGTTACCCACAAATTTTCCCCGCACCCTTCGGGGGACGCCGGCCCATCGGAGATGGGACCCCGGCAGAGACGGGTTCCCGGCGCAGGCGGGCGCGCCTGCTAGGGGTTTTTTTGCAGGGCGGTTCCAATAATAAAAGCGCCTAATAAAATTCGATAAATGGCAAATGCGGTCAAATTTTTGTTTTTCAAATAAGCCAATAAAAAACTGATCGCTGCCCAACCTGAAATCGCTGATGCCATAATCCCGGCCCAAAACGGCCCCCAGGCCAATGGGCCATCAAGGTCCTTGAGCTTAAGAATTCCCGCCGCCATCACGATCGGCGTGGATAATAAAAAAGAATAGCGGGCGGCTGTTTCCCTTTTAAATCCCAAGAACAAAGCCGCGGTGATCGTGATGCCGGAACGCGAAACGCCGGGAACAATGGCCAGGGCCTGGGCCAAACCGATCATGAAGCAGGGAATCAGCGTAAGCGATTCTGCTCCTTTCTGGGCCGATGAAGTTTTGTCCGCCCAGGCCATGAGCAGTCCAAAAAGGATGAGAGGCGCGGCCATGAGCAAGGGCGAGCGAAAGATATGTTCGGCTAAATCATTTAGCGCTAGTCCGGCGAGGGCCGCCGGCATTGTCGCTAATACCACGGACCAAAAGAGGTGCTTTTCCGAACTGGGACCATGGCGCCATGCGGCCTTAATCAAGGTTAACCAGTCGCGCCAAAAATAGATAGCCACCGCCAGAAGGGTTCCCCAGTGCAAGGCAACATCATAGGCCAATCCTTGATATTGCCATCCCAAAAGCCAGGGCGCCAGAACAAGATGCGCGGAACTTGAAATTGGCAAAAATTCCGTAATCCCTTGAATGATGCCCAGAATAATGGCTTGCGAATAATTCATGGCCACGCTTTTCCATCCCTCCAGTGGCGTAAAATGTTCCCGGTTTGATCGAGTTCAACAACGGCCCGGCCAAAAATGTTTTTGCCGTCAGGAGAAAACAAGGGGTTGCCCCAAATAACCCGGCGGATATTGTTTGGCGACTCTTCTAAAAAAGCTACGGGCCATCTATTATGGCGCAAAAAGAGCCGCACTGAAGGAGCCCGGCGCGACGCTTCGATATCGGAACCAAGAGCCTTGGGATACGAGCCCATCGGCTCCATGCGGCCGCTTAAAGGAGCAATCAATGCCGTGGCATAAGCGTGGGCATTTTCTCCAATGCCCCGATACCACCAGGGAATAAAAATATGAGGAAAAATAGACCAGGAGAGTTCCGGCTGTTGGGTTTCAATGAGCTTGCGGGCCCTTTCTCGCAGACCCATTGAACCCAGGACGAATAACACGAGCGCCGCCCATGTTCCGTAGGCGGCTCGATACTGGGCCCGCTGTTTTGTCGTTAGCCAAAGACCGGCGCCAATAAGAAGCCAGGCCGGCCAATTCAAGTTTCCAATCCAGTCAAGCGCTATATTTTTTGAGGAAAAGGGCGCCCAGGCCGGAGTTCCATAGGTGGTCATGCAATCCGCCGCAACATGCGAAATCAAGCCAGCCAAGGAGATGGCATAAGACGACCATCCTGAAAGATTTTGGTCTTTCCCCCAGCGTTTGAGAATGAGCGATAAAGGCCAGGCCGCCAGGATGACCATGGGCAAGGAATGCGTGGCTGTTGCCCGGTGGGTCAAAAATTCCGGAGGCTCCTTTAATCCCAATGCCAGGACATCAAGATCGGGCGCCTCCGCGATAGCGGCGCAAAGCCACAGAGAGTTTTTATGACGCAGGCCGGCAGTGCGTCCGATCAGCGCGCCTAGGAGGCCATGGGCCAAAGGATCCATCAATAAATGCTAGCGCTGTTAAAGGTGAGTTGCAAATTGGTTTTTTTCAGTCTATACTTTTAAAACGAATCAGACGCAGCAAGTGGTGGATGTATGGAAATGAGAAAATTTTTTCATAACGGGCTTACCATTCGTTGCTCATCGCTAGTTTAGATGGAGGAATTGATGCCTAAGAGATTGCTTTTAGCAGCATTGTGTTCGACGGGTTTGATTATTTCCCCGGCGGCATGGAGCGAAGATGCTTCCAAATCAGGCTCAACGACGCCCAAAACCGAGGTTAAAAAAGAATCGCGCACCGAGCGCATGCTGGAGATGATGAAAGAAAAACTCAAGCTGGACGCGGCGCAGACCGGCAAGATCGAAAAGATCGTCGCCGATGATGAGAAATCCTCGGAACCCATGCGAAGCGAGATGAAAAAATTAGCGGTTCAGCTTAATGAACTACGCCACAAGATGAAGAAAAACAAAGAACAGGCCAATGAGAAGATACGCGAGGTGTTAACCCCGGAACAGCGGCTCGAATTCGATAAGATGCAGCATCCCCGAGGCCGCCGGCCGAACATGAAAGGTGGACAGGGTGGCCCAATGGGCGGGAAAATGGGCGGCTCTGGAGGCCCGGGTGGACAGGGTGGCCCGATGGGCGGCCCTTCGGGGGGCAATGCGCCCATGTCCCAAGGCGGTGACGATGGCGGCGAAGGCGAGGAAATGCCTGATCAACCAATGGAAGAGGGGGAAGCGCAATAGATTGAGTTATAGTTTTATTGGGTTATAGAGTTTCCGGGAAGCGCAGTAATTTTTTTAGTTACCCATTAGGAAAGGGTTTTCCAAACAAAGCAAAGGTCCCGGCCTTTGGCAACCGCATTGATTTGCACATTTTTACGATGGCTATGCCGCCAGGAATTAACAGTTTTAATGCTGATCGCCTCTGATAGATAATCCGAAGGGATTTGAAAAGTTTTCTCTAGCCTTTTTTGTCCGTGGCCGGGGAGATTGATTGCTATTTTCATTTTTATCACCTCCGATTACATCCTAGCCTTCTTGCCATTAAAATGAATGGGTCCTTGGGGCCTAAAAATTATGAATTTTGCCCAGGTCTCCCCTGGGACTAAAGTCCTATGCCAAAAATATGCGGTAAGAGCGCGTCCATCTGAAGAATATTGTCATTCTGGGAAGCAAAGTGATGAAGAATCTCGATTAGTTTTTCGCCCGGGGCCCAGAATGACAATTTTTTCTGAACGCGCTATTGCAAACATGCAAAAGATTGCTTGCCAAATTGATGTTTTGCTGGTAACCAAAAGAATGATTCAGTGATTTTTTCGTTAATATAACTCAATCACGAAGTCACTCAATCACTTTGATGAGCATCAAAACAAAGTTGTTAGTGGCTGCGGCCGTGACGTTATTTTGCGTTTTCGCTTTTGGTATTTGGAGTGAAAACCATCAAAGCCGGCTGGGTTCGGTTTTATCCCAAGTGTTGGCCAATAACGTTGAGGCCATGAACGCCGCGACCGAACTTAAGAGAGGATTTATTTATCACGATGATTTAATACTGCGCTATATGCTCACCGGCGATGAGCGGCTCTTGGATAGCGGCGGCCGCTCTAAGAAACTCGCGCGCCGCTACATTGCGGATATCAAGCGGCGGTCCTTAAGTCCGCGCATCCGGGAGATGATGGATGAGCTTCTGGGCGAAAGCCGCTCCTATTTTGAAGAGATGAGCGCCATGACGGGTTTTTACCAGCAATATCGTTTTCCCGAAGGCGGTCAAATTGAGACGATCGCTGTTTGGGGCAAGCAATTTCCGCAGCATAAAAAATACTTGACCGCGCTCACGAGCTCGGGCCAGGAAAGGCTCGAGCGCATTTATGAAATCTGCGATACCTTGATTGATATTAACCGCTATGAGTTAGAGCGGGCACGCCAGGACGTGGAATCAATGCTGGACGAGGGGCGAACCGCGGCGGGATGGGCCGCGCTTTTAACGTTCGCTTTGGCCGCGCTGGTGGCGGTTCTTTCGGGATATTCTATTTTGTCCCCCTTGGAAGTTCTGCTTCGGGGCGTCGAGCGCGTCGTTCAAGGGGATTTAAATTTTGAAATGCCTGTGACATCGGCCGATGAAATTGGGCGCTTGACCCAGGCATTCAACACCATGACCCGAAGCCTTAAGGAAAAGCAGCATCGTTTGGTGCAAGAAACGATCACGGATGGACTCACCGGGCTGTACAATTTTCGGTATTTCCAAGAGGTGATCGCCAGGGAAATGGAGCGGGCCCGTCGTTACGACCGCCCCCTTTCCGTGCTTATTGTGGACATTGACCATTTCAAACATTTTAATGATAATTTGGGCCATGAAATGGGCAATGTGGCGCTGACCATGGCCGCTAAAATATTGAAGGAATCGCTGCGGCCTGAAGATACGCTATCGCGTTATGGCGGGGAGGAATTTGTCGTTTTGCTGCCCGATACATCCAAGAAGGCGGCTCAGGCCGTAGCTCATCGCCTTCGGTCGGCCATTGAATCCGCTCAATTTCCCGGTGGCGAGCGCCAGCCTTTGGGCCGGGTCACGGTCTCCATCGGAGGCGCCACGTATCCCGGCGACTCTCAATCAAGCCAAGGCTTGATTCGGTCCGCGGATAAAGGGCTTTATCAAGCCAAAGAAACCGGGCGCAACCGCTTCGCCTGGGCTTTTTAGGGATTGCCGGCCGCATGTTTAATGACGCGTTACAATTTTTTTGACCAGGGCGTTTTAATTGATTACCGTCATTTGACAAGGAAGGGGATTCTTCATTAAATAAAAGCGTTATGGTAGAGACTCCTGCGACGGCGCCAAAAATCGAAGAATCGCCGGATTTGCTCTCGCGCCGGGGATTTATGCAATTGGCCTGGGGCGCGCTCGCGGCTTTTTTAGGGGGCGTGGCCGCAAATTCTCTTCGATTCTTATTCCCCAACGTCGTTTACGAACCTTCCCAAAAATTCAACGCCGGGCCCGCAGTGGATTATCCGTTGGGCGTTTCCTTGAAGTGGATGCGCGAGCAGCGCGTTTGGGTAGTGCGCCGGGAGCAGGGTCTTTATGCTCTCTGGGGGCGCTGCACGCATTTGGGGTGCACGCCGAGCTGGTTCGGCGGCGAGGACCGGTTTAAGTGCCCGTGCCATGGGTCCAACTTCAGCCCTCAAGGCGATGTGATCGCCGGACCCGCGCCCAAGCCCTTGTGGCATTGCAAAATTGAGCTGGCATCCAACGGCGACCTTATTATTGATAAGGCCGTATTAGAAAACCGTCCGGGATTTAGGGAAAACGCGCCTTATTTTGTCGATACGCAGGGAGCATAAATGTCAACCCCCAGCGCGCCGCCGACCCAGGAGAAACCCGGTCCTAACGGTCCCTCTCGAGTTCCGTGGCTCGAAAAGCTTTTGGGCAATGGATTTAAACTGCCGGCGAATCCGGAAGAAATTAAAAAGGAAGTCATTAACAGTCAAGTTTGGCGCAGCGTTTTTCGCGGCGGCGCCTGGAAGAACACGCCGCGCGACCGCGCCGCGCATATCATCGGCAATGTGTGGCTTCATTTGCATCCCGTGCGCGTGCGGTTGCGCAGTCTTAAGTTTGTCTATAGCTGGGGCATGGGCGGGATTTCTTTCTGGCTTTATCTGCTGTTGACCATCAGCGGCATTTTGCTCATGTTTTATTACCGGCCCACGCCGGAGATGGCGTTTCGGGACATGAAAGATTTGGAATTCGCGATCTCTTACGGCTGGTTCTGGCGCAACCTGCACCGATGGTGCGCGCACGCTATGGTTGTGACCGTGATTCTTCATATGATTCGCGTGTTTTTAACCGGTTCCTATAAAACGCCGCGCGAATTTAACTGGGTGCTGGGGGTGACGCTTTTGACCTTGACGCTATTTTTGTCATTCACGGGCTACTTGTTGCCGTGGGATCAACTAGCTCTGTGGGCGGTCACCGTGGGAACGAATATGGCGGGGGCAACGCCGCTTTTGGGCAACGAAGGACCCTTTAGCAGTCTCTTGGGCATGAGAATCAACAATGACATCCGCTTCGGCCTGCTGGGCGGAACGGCTGTGGGCGAGGCCACGCTCATTCGTTTCTATGTGCTTCATTGCGTGTTTGTGCCTGTTGTGGCCGGCGCTATGTTGATGCTGCATTTTTGGCGCGTCCGTAAAGATTCGTTCTCCGCGGCCCCCTACGCTCCGGATGAGGAAAAATTTGAAACCTGGCCGCATTTGATTTCTCGGGAGTATGTCGCGGCCGCCTTGGTGACGGTGGGTGTTATTGTTTGGTCGCTTCTGATCAACGCGCCGCTTGAGGAAGCGGCCAATCCGACGGTGACGCCGAATCCGTCCAAGGCCCCTTGGTATTTTTTAGGTTTGCAGGAATTGCTGGTTTATTTTGATCCGTGGATCGCAGGGGTGCTCTTGCCCAATATCATCATTGTGGGATTGGCTGCCATCCCCTATATTGACTCGAACCCCAAGGGCGTCGGTTATTATTCCTTTAAGGAGCGCCCATTCGCCAATTGGATGTTTCTTTTTGGCTGCGCCCTGTGGTTTATTTTAATTGCGATCGGCACCTATTTCCGGGGCCCCAGTTGGGGATGGTATTGGCCCTGGGAAGACTGGGCCGTGCACAAGCCGCCGCCTCCAAGCACATGGAGCATTCCAAATTTAGCGGGTGGTCCGCTGGTGGGTTTATATTTTGCTCTCGGCATGGCCCTGCCGAGGCTTGTTCGCAAAGAGCTTGAGTGGCGCCTGGCCGTGCCGACCGTGGGAATTTTATCCGTGGCCGCGGGCCTATCGCTTAAAATCATTCATACTTTGCTTGTGGGCAAAGTGGCCTTTTTCGCCAAAAATATTCCGCATTTTGGAGCGGGAGCGTTCATGCTGATCGCCCTTTTTCTTTTCGTAGTCGTGTTTTTTGGATTTTTATTGCCCCAACGTTATATCCGGAATTTGGCTCTACCCAAATACGCGATGACCATGGTTTTGGTTTTGATGATGCTGGGAGTTCTGCTCAAGATGGGCGCGCGTTTGGGGTTTAACGTGAAATATGTTTTTTCCATACCCCAGGTCAACTTTAACATTTGATGCCGAAGATTATCCGTCAGCTTTTTATTATCGGAAATGTCCTGCTTCTTTTATCCTTTGCCGCGGCCACGGTCCGCGATAACCGGCGCGAGTGGAAAAAGTATCAGAAAAAATTTTTTGTACTCGAAGCCAAAGAACTCGAAGAGAAAATCGCCCAAGAACAGGACCCTAAAATCAAAGAGAGCCTGCGGCCTCAATTGATAGCGAAGAAAAAAATCCGGTATGAGATCCGGCAAATGATCGTCAAAGATTTGAATCGAATTGACCGTTGTGTCACCTGCCATTTGGGCATGGATCCCTTGAGCAATCCCTCTCTAACCACAAATTTTACGGAAAATCCGTATAAAGGCCATCCCGGCGATTTTTTGAAAACACATTCCCCGACGAAATACGGCTGCACAATTTGTCATCAGGGCCAGGGTTTGGCCACGGAGACGGCCGCGGCTCATGGTCGAGTCAAGCATTGGGAGGAGCCGATCTTGGAGCCGCCTTTTTTGCAGGCTTCATGCGTCCGGTGCCATGCCAACTTTGAGAGTATTTCTTATGCTCAAGCAGCCAGGGCGGGCAAGGAATTCTTTCGTCACAACGGCTGCTATGGCTGCCATGCGATCAAAGGGTGGGGAGGGGTGGTTTCGGAAGATTTGGGCGAGGTGGCATCAAAACCCTTGGCTCGTCTTGATTTTTCAAGCTCGGGGCTTGCCCGCAAGGACTGGAACATTAAAAATTGGATTTTGCTTCATTTGACCAAAGACCCGATGAGTTTTGTGCCCGGGGACCCGGAGGGGCATTTGGGCCAGCCCATCCCTCCTTCCGGCATGCCGCCTTTTTATCTGGATTTCAAGAAAGACGAAGCCAATGCCATCGCTTCGTATTTGCTTTCCATGCATGGCGAAAAGATGCCGCACGAGTATTATGTGTACGCGCCGGCGGCGCCCGATCCGGCGCTGGACTCCGCCGTGGCGCGCGGCAAGCATGTTTATGAAAAATATGGATGCGCGGGCTGTCACGGCGTGGAGGCCAAGGAAGGCCGCCGGAACTTTAACGCTTTGGGCCAAGGGCAGGATGCGGCGGCGCCCGATCAAATCGCTGAAATGGCCAAGGGACGCGAGCCCACACTGCCGGATACCGTGGGAACATTCACTCGAGACGAACTCAAGCTCAAAATCCAAAATGGCGTGCCGTCTAATAATATTGTCAAGTTTAAGGCCGATGGCCCAACGCCGCCCTTATATATGCCCGCTTGGAAAGAAAAAATCAAAGGCCAGGAGCTTGAAGATTTAGTAACTTACCTTCTCTCCATCGCCAAAAAGGGCGAGGAGTGGTAGGCTTCGATCGGATCGTAGTAATCCGGATCTTTTTTGATAGCCCCCAGGCGGCTCCCCCTTTGTAAATCCATAGGAGGGAATAACCGCAAATAACGCCGGTGAAGCAGGGAGCAGTCATCGGCAGAATTTCCCTGTGATTGGTCTTCCTGCCGGCCCCGCGAAAATTTCTCGGCGTGTATTTTCCAGCGTTCCAGAGCCGGCGCAATGGCCGCGTCAATCGCTTCTTGCCATTTTCGTTCATCTAGGGGCATTTCCAAGACAGCCGGATTCAGGCCGGCGCCGGCCAAGGCTTTGACGCAGTCAGCGGCCTTCCAGCCGGTTAAAATCATTAAACGGCCGATCCAAAAGGAAACGCCGCGCTCGAGACGCTGGGCGCCTAAAAAGTTAATGACCGCATCAAGCGCGGAATCGGGGATCTCTTGTTGGTCCGGGTCCCCGCAGAGAAGCCGCAGGGTGAAACGTTCGATACACGAGCAGGTGAATTGTTCTGTTTGCGGCATGGTCTTTTGCATTGGTTAAAATTATCCCGTTCCCATGCGCCCATCGCTTATTCCGGAGCCATGAAGATATCATTTTATCATACCCTTTCAATCCAACGATCAAGGGATAGAGGATAGGAGCGCCTCTTGATGAGAAAAATAGCGGCGGCAACCATGGAAGTGTCCAAGATCATGGCTTGCCAGACCTTAAGATGGGGTCCTAGGTCGCCAAAACAGCCGCAATCACCGATATTGATGTGCCTCGACATGGTGGAAGCGAGCGCCAGAAAAAAAGAGCAATTCGTGATCCCTGCGGCAATCGCGGCGGCGCGCGTGCAATAGCCCGCGATCAAATAGCCCCCAACGAACCATTCGATCCAGGGAAGAATTTTGGCCGCAGGCAAAATCAGCGCCGGGTGCACGATGCGGTAGGCCTCAATGGCAGCCGCAAATTCTTCGGCAGGATGCATCAGCTTAAAAAAACCTGAAATCATGAAAATAGCGCCCAGAGCGACGCGCGCCGCAACAACGGCGGCATTCAAGACGGCCGTTTGATTGCTTGGCCAGTTTGGATTTTTATCGTCTTTTTTCATTGCGCAAAAGTTCAATGAGACGCGCCCCATCTCGTTTAAGCTGGGCGCCGCCCACCAGGCGGAATTCTCCGAGGAAAAAACTCGGGGTGGAACTCACTTGGCGGGAATCGCCCTCTGCCATGTCGGCTTTGATGGGTTTTTCAGTGTCCGGATGATCAAGGCAGGCGGCGAATCGGCCGGTATTTAATTCCAGGTCCTTGGCCATTTTTTCAAAGTCCTCGCGGGCATTGGAAGATTTGGCCCAGGTTTCCTGATCGGCAAAGAGGCGGTCATGGTACGGCCAAAATTTTCCTTGTTCCTCGGCGCATTGCGCGGCTTTGGCGGCGAGTTTGGCCCAAGGGTGCATCTCGAGGGGATAATGTTTAAACACGATCATGAGGTCTTCGGGATAAGCTTTGAGAAGGTCATGAACCGTTTCTTGGGCCCGTCGGCAACTGGGACATTGAAAATCCGAGAACTCAATAAGCGCCACGGGGGCGCGGGCGCTGCCGCGAACCCGGCCTTTGGGGATGTTCGTTTGGCTCACCAGGGAACTGCGCCGGCCTAAATGCACGCAGCCGATGAGAAAAGCGCTCAAGAGCAATCCGCTCATCAGAAATCGTTTTTGAGATGGCTTCATGCTAAAGTTATAGGGTTATAGAGTCTAGTAATTGAGTAATAGGATTGTATGAATAATTTATTTAAATTAACCCAATAACTCTATAACTTTTTAAGGCCCACGAGGTTATCTGGAGGAGATTATTTTTTCATAGCAATAGCGAAATTTTATTACCGGACAATAACGACTTTGCCTTTGGTCAAGCCGCCATCCGGCGCTCTTTTCTTTTGTCCTGGTTCATTTTAATGTCTGTGGAGAAGGGAACAGAATGACTATTGCTTTTCTAAATATCATTTAGGCTCAGAATCGCCAGGTTGGTTGCGCGTGAGCGCGGCGTCCGGATAATACCATCGGAGAATGTCTTTGTGGGAGATCTGTTCCCTGCCTTGGCGCAAGACGCCGACTTGGCAGGCCCCGCGGCCATGTCCGTAACCTCGTCCGAAAAAGAGAAAATAACGCTGTTTGCCGTTGAACCGAATAGGCATGACGGAGAATAGGCTGGAACGCAGGCTTCCGGGCGCCAGGGCTTGGCGCAAGGGAAAATCTTCGCTGATGAGCCGGCTTTTTTTACCGCCCTTAAGCTCAATGGCCGTGATGCGTCCGTCAGGGCCTCGCTCCAAGAAATTAATTTTATTGAGCCGTTTAAATTTTGGATCAATCATTCTGGCTTTGCGTTCAAGTTCTTCCGCTGTGACGAGGCGAATCCAGGCAAAACGCGGGGCTTGCTCGAAGCACCATTCTCCTTGATCCGGCATGAAAGCCGCTTGCTCGAAGTATTCCAGAAGCTCGGCGGGACTGATTTCAAGAAAAGAATTTTGGTCATTGTTATAGGAGGGCCAGGGCGATGCCGGCGCGCCGGGAGGAGTGTTTTTTTTATCGAAGCGGGCGCTTTCTTGGAGCCGGCCGCCGCAGCTGGCATGGTACCAGATTTGAAAAGGTTCTCCCTTTGCCAGCAGGGTTTGTCCCGATGTTTCCAAGACGGCGTCGGTGGCGACACGGGTTTCCGAAAGAACGCCTTTGTACACTTGGCAGTGAACCTGATCGCAAACATCAAAGGGGCGCCCGCTCGTTCGATGCGACCGGTCCGTGCGAGATCGCCACGAGGCATAGCTTCGGGCGAGCACCGCCTGTGTTTTATAGGCTTCCGCAGGGCTCTGGTCGCCGATTTCCGCAGGAAGAACGCCCAGGAGATATTCTTCAAGTCCTAGGGTATTAGTTACCGTGAATCCGGTTTTTTCGGGTTGGATGCTGATTTCGCCGCGAACTTGCAGATCATCTCGCAGCGCTTCCGGAGAGTTGCTTGGACGCGCTCCGCGCAGGAGAAAACTGCCCCTGAGCCGTTCGGCGGGGCGCAGCGTCAGCGCTTGGGTCAAGCGAAACTCTTGTTTTCCTTGAAGCAGCGTAACGCCCGGGGCCGGACTTGAAGTAAAAAATATTTTAATTATTTCTTCGGTTGCGCCGCGAGAAATAGGGTTTTTTCCATCCAGAAGAATATCAAACAAACTCGATGGTATCGCCGTCACTTCGGCCAAAAATTGCGGCGCGCCATTGGCTTGAGACCAAAGGCCGACAGTGATGTTGGGTCCGGAATTTTCAGGCGACCGGCCCAAGGGTTGGGGCCAGTTGGTGGAAAATCCGGTTTCTTTGGACGCCAACAGGATGTCTATGGGCTTTGATGTTCTTTGGGCATAGTCTTTTAATTTGGAGTGGTAATCAGGATCATTTTCTGAAGCCAGGTAGCGGCGGGTCTCAAGATAAGCGTTGTCATAGTCGCCGATGGAGGCTTGCAGGTCGCCTAAGCGGCGGCGTATTTCGATTTGGGTCGAATCAAGTTTTAATGCCAGGCGCCACCGGTCAATGGCGCAGGCGGGATCATTTGTCTCTTGGCAATTCAATCCTTCAAGAGAGCGCATGATCGGCAAAGCAACGCCCTCCTCTCGTTCTAAGAATTCCAGGTGTCCCGCGGAGTCCTGATATTGCCGGTGGATGTGCTGATTAATGGCCAGCAAAAGCGAGGTCAAACGAACCAGGGCTTTTTCCTGCGGCGTGTCGACAATGCTTAAGACCGCCGTAAGCTTGGTCCAGGTGGCCGCGGCCTGGGCAAAATCGCCGTTCATGAATTGACTGCGGCCGAAATAATAAAGAATTTTAGCGTCGCCGGAGGCGGCTTCGCCATCTAGGGCAGCCCAGAGAAATTGAGCCTCACGATGGTTTCCCTGGGCGTCAAGGCTTAAAGCCAGGCCTACCTTGGCTTCGGTATTTGTGGGAGAGCGCTCCAAAACATACCGGTAAGCGCTTTGGGCGGCCTTAAAATGCGCTCGCGCAAATTGAGCGCGCCCATCGCGCAATGATTGGGCGACATCATCGAGGACGGTAATCGCGCCAAGACAGGTTGTAGGTTGAAGGTTGCAGGTTGCAGCTAGAAACAGGGTGTGCGCTAGGGCAATGAACAAAAAAGACTTTTTTGATTTTTTTCCACAACCTACAACCCGCATCCTATGACCCAGCGTAGGCTTTAAGGAGTTTGGAAGTTATCCTTTTTTGCAGTTCCACCATGGGTTGATCAAAAGGGTTGACGTCTAGAAGAAAACCCAAAGCCACCGTAGCCCAATGAAAAAATTGAACCAGAGCCCCGTAAGTAAATTCATCATCGCTGTTAAGCCTGATTGTCCAGGAGGGCACGTGTCGAAGTTTTAAGGAACGGGCCACTCCTTCCTGCGCCGCCCAGTAGGCCCGCGACATGGGGTCTTGTAACCGCCGCTTAAATCCAATGAGCGTGACGGTTTTATTTTTCGGGCCATCAAGGTAGAGTTGCAGAAGCGAATGTTGATCGCGAGTCCCTGAAAATTTTATGGGTGTCAACCCCCGCCCTTTTTTACCCAAGGATTCTGCCAGAAGCTGCATCAGGAGATCGCCCAGGCCGTCTAAGCGTTCCGCATAAAGAAAGATGCCGGCCAGGTCGCGGCCGCGCTGGAGTTCCCTCGATAACGCTTCGGCGTAGGTGAAGGCCGTCCGGCAATGGTCGTTGGACCAGCGGGCGCCCTCGCTTAAACGGCGCAAGTCAAGCCCAAGGAGGTGCCCGGCCGCGTAAGCCACCGGCGTGAACGTTGAAAAACGGCCCCCGGTTTGAGCGTCAAGAGGGAGGACGGTGATCTGATGGCGGCGCGCCCAGGCTTCCAAAGGATTTTTTGAGCCGCGGGTCGTTGTCACCAAAAACTGCCGCTGCCAGTTTTTTGGTGAAGCGGCGCGAAGCCTCGATTCGATCATTCGTCGCAGAAGGTCAACTTCAAGGGTTGCGCCTGATTTCGAGACGACATGGAAAATTGTCGAGGATAAGGCGCCGTTGTGCAATGCCGGATGGCTAGCAAGAGTCTCCGGATCGATCGTATCAAGGACCCAAAGATTGGGATTTGGGGAGGACCATCCGTTAAAAAAAGAAATGAGCGCTTTGGCCGGCAAGGCGCTGCCGCCAATACCGACCAAACAATACTGTTTCATGATCCGCCGCCGCCCGTCAAGCGTTTGTTGCAGGGTGCGCAGGTCCCGATGATCAAGGGGACTTAAAAAACCCGCCGAGGAGTGTCGGCGGGCTAATTGGCGCAGCCCGTTTTTATTTGCGGCTGTCGGGCCGCGGCTGCTCCAGGTTACTTGAAATGGCGGTTTCATTGAAAGAGACTATCCAAAATGGACCCCCTTTTGCAAGTGCCGGTCAATGCCGGTCAATGGGGGCAAGACAACGGCCTCGGCGTTACTTTTTTAATTTTTGATCCAAATCGTCCTGGACTTTTTCCATCGCGCGCAAGCCGCGTTGATTATCGTAGTCGTCCCAGATGTCATTTTGAACCGACTTGGGCCGGTTTCTGAAGGTCAAAACTTGGCGGATAATTCTTCCTTCCTGCGTCTCGATCTCAATCAAGGGCAGTCCTTCCTCATCCCGGATCGCATGGTGCAAGGCAATACTGCCGACCAAGCGCTCATACCAACGCAACGTGATTTCCGGGTCCATGGTCGGTTGAGGCGGAGACACGATGGTTCCCCAATCAAGAGCGATCATCCCGTATTCCGGCGTCCGGATCAAGGTAATGGCATGTCCCAAGCTGGAGAACACGCCGGCTGCTCGAGCTTGAATATCCAGGTCATGTTTATGAGCAAAGTCATTAATCATTTGGGCCGCAAATTGCGCCGCTCCGATGCAGACAAGAACAGGATTGTCCTCAATTTCCAAATATGAATCCCGCAGGCCGTCATAAACGCCTTGCATGGTGTTTTCATTGTACACCCCTTCGTCCTCATTGAGATTGTAATTACGCTCCTGCATAACGGTGGTAAATCTGCTCATATATAACAGGAGTTCATCAGTGGTGTCGCCAGGAGCGTTTTCAATGAATTCTTCATAGGTTTCCGAAGCCTCCAGCGCATCGAGCATGGGCAGCGCGGTTTCCGGGATCCACATTTCCTGTATTTTTTTATGCAAGGCCCAAGGATCAATGGTTTCCTGATCGTTTGAGGCGCTTGAAAAGGAACGGCGCACCGTCATTCGGGCTTGATCGGAGCCCTTGGGCCCCAGCGTTCCTTGAATCTGCAGCCCGCCTGCAAATTCAGTTGTATTCCATTCGGCGGCGGTTTCCGGCCAGCTTTTGATTTTACCGGACCCCCATAAGCCAATATCCACGCCTTTAATGGGCCGGGCCATGACCCGGCCGCCGCCTCCGGCCTCATTGGGAGCAAAAGGATCCAAGCTTTTTTGAAAGTGCCCGGCAGCGCCGATCTCGCCCCAAGGCGTCTCCAATGAGGCGTAGGGCCGCAAATCGCTGACCGGGGAGCGAAGACCCATGTTGGCTTGAACCCCCGTGGTCAGAGTGCTTTGTTTTCTGCGACCCAAGGATTGTTCCAAGTAGAGATTTGAAAGAAGAGAGGGAAATTGGACGCCTAGAGTGGGTTGATCAGACACATTTCTGTAAGGATCACTCGATGTCCAGTCCATGGTCAGGCCGGTGAGAGCCTTAAAGTTTATGCCCGGAGCCACCCGTGCGCCGGCGGCGAGGCCGGCGCTGTAATCAGTCGCATCTTGAGTTCTATAAGTCCAAGGGAATTCATCGCCGTTCGATGAGGAGGTCGCATCGGAATTTTTGGTAAAGTAAGCGCCATAGAGATCGCCCCCAATGTAAGGCCCGGCCACAACGCTTTCCGAAAGCCTGGCGAGGTAGCTGCCGTGAAAAGTCACCCCGCCAAGGAGCATCCCACGATAAACATCTTTTGTTTTTTCCTCATAGCCTTGTTTTAAATCAAGCCCGGCGTACCCGCCGGAGGCTTGAAGCGAACCCTGGAAGTTTCCCCGGGAAAACCGGCCGGAGGACATGACCGACATAAAAGGACTCGTTGCCAGCGGGCTCAAAGGAATATCTTGGCCCCCCAGCAAGCCCGCGCCGCTGACAACCCCGCTTCTAAATCCCAAGACAAAGGCGTCTTCCATGCCGCCTAAAAAAGTAGCCTGGCCATAGAGGGCGTGATCATCGGAGTAGGCTTCGCTCACGGTGCGCCAGCCGTCATTTGAGGTGGAGGCTGCCGGCAGGGGCGTTGGCGTGGAAAAAAGTTCTTTGGATTTTTTAACTTGTTGCGCGTGATCTTCTGATGTCAGCGGTGAAACCAAAAAGAAAGTCATGAAAAAAAAGGCGATCCCTTGACGCGTCATCAATCAAAGTTTACTCTGGAAACCGCGGTGGCGCTATGCCCAATTGGGGTTTATTCTTTGGCGTAATCCAAGGCTTCGCAGGTGCCGTTGAGGAAGGCGCTTTTAAGCTCGATGAATCGCGGCACGAGGCCGCCCGCGCCCTGGGATGATTGGAGATTCAGATCGCGATAGAAATCGGAGAATTCCATATTGATCGTAGAGCCGGCTGCTTTCACGGAAAAATTTTCTTTAATTTTCCATTGAAGAGCGCCGGCCGCGGACCGAGTGGATGATTTGTTGGTTTTGTCCTGCGACCATGAGTGTTGCATGAAAAATCCCTTGAGCGCCGCTTCAAACTCTTCGATGATTGGACGGCTGGGCGCAAATGATTCGGCAACCTGCTCTTTATTGATTGGCATGAGCATGCCCGGCGGCCAGTAGGAAATTTTAAGCTCACCGGACCTATTGTTCACGGCGAAACGCATGCGCACGGATGGAGCGCCACGGGGCCGCCATTCGCACTGGAAAAGGCCGGAGAGGCCATCCTGGGGCTGGGCCACCCTTTGTTCGAGAACCTGCAGCGTTTTAGGTTTAGCTTTGTGATCGAGTAGTTTCTCCAGGTGCGCCAGGCTGCTTAAGAGGCGCGCGCTTTGTTTTCGGGTGCGCGCCAATTCGAAGTGCGCGGACAAATAAGAAGCCCATGCCTGCTGCGCCTGCCCTTCATGCTGTTCGAGTTCGCTAAGGTGCAGAAGGATTTCGGCGTCTTGAGTTTGCTCGGCCGCGTTTTTTAGAATATCGAGCGCCTCCTGGTAATGGCCTAATTTGAAGAGAACCCAGGCCAAGCTGTCTTGATAGGAATAATTTGTGGGATCCGCAGCCAAGGCGCGTTCGACCAATTGCCGCGCTTGTTCAAGATTTTTGTTTTCTTCGGTCCAGGTGAATCCCAGGGCATTAAGGATGACCGGATCATCAGGATGAGACCGGCGCAAGGTCTCGAGAACTTGCTCCATGCAAGCGTAATCTTGCGTTTCGCCGCAGATAAGGGCGTAGGTATAGGCCATTTCCCGCCAATCCGGCCGGCGTTTGTAGAGTTCCGATAGAACGCTTTTAGCTTTGTCATGGTTATTTAAGTCTTCATATCCCAGAGATAAGTAATAGGGAATGTCGTCATTGCCTGGATATTTTTCCCTGGCTTTTTCTAAAACGAGAATGGCGCTCTCAAGGCGGTCTTGGTGCAGCAAGTAAAAGCTTTCCTTCAGGGCGAAGATGGGCTCATGAGAGGTGGCCTCCGGATATTGCCGCAAGATATCGAGCGCCTCATCCCATTGTTCCTCTTTTTCCAAAAGATCGAGCCAAAAGCCCAGCGCCGCGGTGTTGGCCGGATCCTCTTGAACGAGGGATTCGAGACATCCTTGTTGGAGCGCCGGCGTTTCCTTGACGCCGCAGCGTTTGATTGGGAGATCGGGAACGTCCGGATTTTCCCGGATGGCGCGTTCAAAAAAATTATCCAGTTTTTCACCCGTTGAAAAGCGATGATAAGCGGCAATTAAGGTATCAATAATTTCCGGGTCTTCGGGGTCTTCCCGGAAGGCCTCCTCCAGCGTCGTGATGGAGGCGGCGCTGCCTTCCTGGATTTCATATTGGGCTTTAATTTTGAGCAGTTCAGGATTCCTCGGAGATAATTTTAAATAGGCGTTAAGGTAAGCAAGGGATTCCGGCCGCTTGTCCAACTGGGCGTAGACCGAAGCGAGCGCCATGAGTATCGAGGGGTTTTCAGGATTTATTTTTTTGGCTTCCAAAAGAATTTGAAGCGATTCTTCGTATTTTCCCAGCGCCTGCAAAACCTGGGCCTGGAGGTAGCCGGCTTCGGGGTTTTTGGGATTTAGTTCTTTGGCGATATTCGCATAAACACGCGCGACGTCAATCTGCCGTAAATCAAGGGCGATCTCAACGATTTCCGATAAGAGGTGTTGGGCTTTGGGATTTGTTTGATAGGCTAAAATGATCTCGGCCAGAGCTTTTTCCGGTTGATCTTTTTTAAGATGCAGCAGGTATTTGGCGTAATGCTCAAAGGACTCTTTGGGGAATGATTCCGCCCCTGCCTGACCGGGGAAACCCGCCAGAAGAATAGTTCCGGTCATCAACAAAGGGAATAAAATACGCCTCATCTCTATTAGTTTGGCCCCAAAAATTGATTATTTCCAGCTTTCTTTTAGATAAAGCGCTGGGGCCAAACGCGGGGGTTTGAAATAGAAGGATTTGGGGAAATCTTCACGCAAGGCCCGGTCCAAGAGACCGCGCGCTTGAGGAATGATCGTCTGGGCCTGGATGCCGCCTTGTCGGCATCGTTCAAGAATGTCCCGGATTAAGTGCTCCGCCGCATAAATGATGAGAAAGTCTCCGGGGTTGATGCGTTTTGAGTGAAACAAGTCATCCAAGGAAGCAAACGGGATTGCTTCGGCAGAGTTTTTAAGCGGCTTGGCGAGTACTGTGCTGCCGCTAAAAGCGATCAGGCAGAAGGGCTTTGGGAGCGGACTCGTTTCGCGAAGAGGCGTTTTTTTGATTTGTGTTTGATGCTGCCATCGCATGAGCTCATGCAGGGGAGGGGCGAAAACGGGTATTTTGTGGGCCAGTGACCAGGTATTGCAAATGCCTAGACCCAGGCGGATGCCTGTGAACCGGCCTGGACCTTGGGTGGTGGCGACGAGATCGAGGTCACTGGTGTTAAGGCGCGCGGTTTTGAGCCACTTAGGAAGGTGCCGCCAGAAGATGATTTCATGATTCCAGGATGTTTTAATCAGGCGTTCAAAAACGACGCGACCCGATCGCGCCAGGGCAACGGAAAGATAGGGGCCTGAAGATTCTATGGCAAAGGCGTTGGAGTTAATTCCTGCCGTCCATGGCCCGCTCGATGCCTTTGAGTTCAAGGTTCATTTTTTTTTCCATTTGATCAACCAGGGCGTTTTTTTTGGTTTTGGTTGCCGTTTTGGTCTCTTCCATGAAGGAAATTTTTTCTTCTTGAACTTTTTGTTCGATCTGTTGCGTCACGCGGTCGGCCCCCTTGTGGAAAATGCGTTTTAAGCGCCGGGTGAGCCAGGCCGGCGGCGGCTGGATTGAAGCCAAGAGCCAGCCCGCTAAAAGACCAATAACAAAGAGAATTTTTCCCATAAATTTTACCTCGCTTGATGCTCGATTTTAAGACATTTATTCATGACAACATTAAGGCCGGATTTTTTGGCGCGATCGGCGGCTTCGTTGTGCACGATGCCTAGTTGCAGCCATAGGGTTTTGGCGCCGATTTTAATGGCTTGATCAACGATTTCGGGAACAGCCGATGAATCGCGAAAAACGTCAACGATGTCAATTTTTTCCGGAACATCCTGAAGTGACCCATAACAGGTTTCCCCTAGAATTTCTTTTTGCGCGGGGTTGACCGGAATGATTTTGTAGCCATGGTTTTTAAGATAAAGGGCCACGTCATGGCTGGGGCGTTCCGGTTTTGGGGAGAGACCGACAACAGCGATTGTTTTGGATATTTTAATGATTTGCTCGATTTCATCGTTTGTTGCGTTAAAGAGGGGCGTTGCGCAGGCGTTAGTATTTTGATTCATTGGCATCCCCTTGATCCTTACCAATTTATCAAAATAGGGATAGTGAAAAAGACCCCGCTTAAAGGCGTCACGGTGTTGGATATGACGCGCCTGTTGCCCGGGCCCTACGCCACCATGCTTTTAGCTGATTTGGGCGCGCGTGTCATCCATGTGGCTATGCCCAAAATGCTTGACCCCCTTCTTCATTGGCTCCATCGCGGCGCCTCGAAAAAATTTATCAGCCGGTCTCTCTACCGAGGCAAAGAGTCGGCGGCGATTAATTTTAAGAGGCCTTCCGGACGAGAGCTTATTCTCAAATTGGGACGCCGGGCGGATGTTTTCGTGGAGGGCTATCGCCCCGGGGCGCTGGAGAAAATAGGGTTGGGTTACCGGGACTTATTCCGGGTCAACCCCCGGATTATTTATTGCTCGATTTCCGGCTATGGCCAACAAGGGCCGCGCCGGCGATGGGCCAGCCATGATATTAACTATTTGGCGTTGAGCGGTTTTTTATCATTTATGAATGATCATGGCCGGCCTCCGGCGCCGCTGCCCATTCAATTGGGTGATTTGATCGGCGGTAGTTACGCTTCTGTGGTTTCGATCTTGGCGGCTTTATGGGAGCGTCAACGAAGCGGCCGGGGGCAATATGTGGATGTGTCCATGCTGCATGGATTAATGTCGGCCATGGTGATGCCTTTTGCTGAAATGCTTCAGGGCCGGTCCTTTGGTCGAGGGGGGATGGCCTTGACCGGCCAGGACCCCATGTACCGGACGTATGCCACCGCCGATGGCCGATATTTGGCGGTGGGCGCCGTGGAGTCGAGCAGCAACCATCGTTTATTGGAGCTTTTGGGCCGGCCGCAGTTGATTTCGGGTCTTGAAGATCCCGCGCAATGGCCAAGGATTGGTTTGCAGTTGGAGGATTTATTTCGGACAAAGACTTTGCGCCAATGGAGGCGGCTTTTGGAAAACCAAGAGGTTTGCATGTCTCCGGTCTTGACGCTCAAGGAGGCCCTGCGCGAGGGCCGGGTCGCTTCAGGGGGCTTGGTTCACGGTTCGATCCTGCCGCGCCAGGCCTGGCTTGGTTCGCCGTTTCGATTTTCCCGATCAGGGGTCGGTTCGGAACAGGGTCGCGATCTTGAAATCGGAGCCCAGACGCTTAAGGCGCTCGGCTCAATGGGCATTTCCAGAACCGAACTGACCGCCTTAAGAAAACAAAAAGTTATCATTTAATTCCGGCCCTAACCTCTAATAGATAGATTAATCTTATTCATACGCCTCGCGGCGTTGAGTATTGACATAGACGCCTTGGCCTACTTTGCGTTCCGGGCTGCCGATGTCAAATGAACCGAGCATGGAACGGAACAATTGCTTTTTTCGCGCGTCGCGCTCCATAATCGTCATGATGTCTTTTTCTTGGTTAGTGGTTTGATTCCCTTGATCCGCAGATGAGTGGAGATAAGGACTTTTTTGCGGACCATAGATGACGGTTGGCGTTTCGGTTTGAGGCGGAGCCGCAAAAACTTGGGCATCGGAAGAGGGCAGGTTAAGGGCGCTTAGGGGAGCCGTCGAGGCGTCTTGGACCATGGCGTGCGCATTGGAATTTTCGACCGTTAAATCTTGAACTGGCGTTTTTTTATTTTTGGCAGTTTCTACTGCGGCCTGTTCCTTTGCTTTGCCCATGGGCCGGTGCCAAGGTTTTTCGTTTCTGGTTACTGTTGACGTCAGTTTAAGACAGCTTCCAAAGCATAAACAAAAGGCGACGATTACAGAGGGCAAAATACGGGGAAAAATGGATTGTTTTTTTTGAAACCGCATCCCGCGCCCGTTGACTATTTTCTGCCTGACTTAAACGCGTTGAGATCAAGCAGGGGCGTGGCGCCATCGCTCATCATGATTTCGGGCATGTGGCCGTCCCATTTTTCGATGGCCAATTTTTGCACTTCCACCTGGCGCAACTGGATTAAATTCGTGGTAATGGCTTCCTTTTGCATCCGCAACGATTCCGCTTCGGCCCGGGCCGTGGCGATTTTCTGATCCGCCTCAACCCTAATGCGGTCAAGATCGCGCTTGGCCTTAAGGGCTTGCTGTTCGGCGATTTGTTTAGCTTCGATGGATTCGGCGAACTGCCGGGAGAATTCAAAGTCCGTGATGTAGAGCTCCTCCACTTTAATGTGGGCAAAGGCGACTTGATGACCCACCACCTCATGAATCATGCGTTTGACCTCGTCGCGCCGGGTGATCAACTCCTCCGCGGTGAAGCGCGCGGTCACTTGCTTAAGCGCCTCTTGAACAGCCGGACTGATTACTTTTTCCGAGTAACCCAGGCCGAAAGATTGATAGATTTTGGGTGTCTCTTCTGATAAAGGCCTGAAATTAAGAGCCACTTTGGCATGGACTGTTTGAAGGTCTTTTGATTGGGCTGCGGCATCATAGCTGTCCTTTTGCACGCGGACATCCATGAGCGTGACGCTTTGGGCAAATGGGATGATGAAATTTAATCCTTCGCCCAATGGCTGCGGCAGGACGCCTTTGCGCAGCACATCATAGACAACGGCGCGGTGTCCGGCTGGCACGATCACCACGGAGTCATCGGCCACCGTTGCGCCCAATGCCAATAAAAGGAGGCCGCCGGCATACCGGAAAATCAAGACCGAGAGGCGGTCAAAAAGGACTCCGTGTTTGGGATCGAACCAGGAATCTCGATTAACAATAAGAAGCACGGTCACGATCAGGCCTGCAATGATAAAATACATTGTTTAATGCCTTCCTTTTTTTCTCCAAATAGCGATGGTCACACCCACGGCAATAGCTCCCAGGACAAAACCGAATTCGGGATTGCGAAAGCGCAACGTCAGGAGCGCCGCAGCGCACCAAACTAAAGCTGTGGCTAGGGCGCGGTCCACTGATTGGAACCCTCCATTTGATGGTCCCGCGGGGGGTTCTTCATTGTGGCCGTTAATTCCCAGGACACGTTTAATCCAACTGGTTTTTTCATCATCCATGAGTGATTTTATTCTATATAAATTGACGAGCGGGGGAATTGCCGCAACCTTCACAGGTCAATGTCGGCTTAGGGCCATCGCCTCTAACCTGGATTTTCGCAGAGGACTAATCTGTTAGATTTTTTTGGTATCCGTAGGAAT
>JACQPE010000161.1 GCA_016207685.1 Elusimicrobiota bacterium
GAGCCGCGCCTCGTCCACGCCTGCGGCTCCGGCTCCGATACGGCGGCGCATTACGACTTCAAAGATAACGCGGCTCTATTAAAAAAAGAAACGAGCCTGGTTCGATAAAGTCCCGGTTCTTCATCAAAACATTCCGCGTGACCGGCGCCCGGCACAAGCCAGGTTTCAAGATAAACGCCCTGCCGGCCGCGAATACCGGCGGCCAAGTCCTCAAAAACAGAAACCGGCACCAGGCCGTCATTGGCGCCATAAATCAAAAACACATGTGGCGTCTGGATTTTTTTCACCGTTGTCCGTGGACTCCATGCCTCGTGGTCCACCCATCGCGTTCTCCAGCGCAAAAGGGCCACAAAAATATCAGCTCCCGGAAAACGCGGCAAGCCGAAATTAAGCTTAATGTAGCTTGTCACCACTTCATGAAACCCGGCAAATGACGCCTCCACGGCCAGCGCATTGATATAACCGCCGCGCTCTCCCGCCCCTGCGGCCAGCGCAGTTACGCCGCCCATGGAAAGTCCGTAGATTCCCAAAAACCGCGACTCTTGCGCCTTGTTTGTTTTGATGAATTCAATGGCCGCTTCCATATCGCGTCGCTCATAGTACCCAAGCGAGCAAAGCCCATGCGAAGGGCTCCGTCCGCATCCACGAAAATCAAAATAGAAAATATTAAATCCCTCGCGCGCCAAATACCACGTGGAGGGCAAAATGTCACTGCTATTGGTGCCCCAGCCATGGCCACAAATAATTGTTCTGTCGCTGAAATTTTCCTGAGACGGAACCCACCATCCCATCAGGCGCGCGCCATCGGCGCTTTGAAATTCGACAGGCTCATATCTCAAACCAAATTCTTCAGGATGATTGTCCATCGCAAAAGGCTCCGGCGCCAATATCAAATCCGTCTGTAAATAAAGCCACCATCCTAAAATCGCAGCAACAATTGCCAAAACAAAAAAAATCATCGCCGCGCTTGAACAGCCGCTTGGCGGATCGCTTTAAGAAATAAAGCTCCCAGGGTTGCTTGCGTATTCTTTGGGCGGCCAGTCATCCGGCCGCCGTCCATACCGATCAACTCATCCGTCAAAAATATGACGCCATCGGCTTGAAAACCGCCCCGATCAACAATCACCGGAATTTTAAGATTTATGGACAGTTCCCGTCCCCACGACGCGGGAAACCCCTCGATCACCAAAGCAGCGCATCCTGTTTTCTCCAAAAGCTGCGCCTGTTCCATCAAATAGGGGAAATGTTTCTCATGGTGGGGCGCCGGGCCGGATATTCCCGCGCGCCATTTCACCGCCAAAGACGCGCGGCTCAAGTGACCCACCACGGCAACGTTGGCCCGTAAGATTTCTTGAATGGAATTGATCACGCGCGCGCCGCCTTCGCAGCGCACGGCATCGGCCAGGCCTTCTTTAATCAATCGTCCGGCATTACGCGCGGCATCCATGGGGGATGTTTCATAAGTTAAATAAGGCATATCGGCGATGACAGGAATTCCGGGGTCGCTTCGGGTCACCGACTTGACATGATGCAGCATCTCTTCCAGCGTTACGGACAAATCACTGGAATATCCTAAACGCAGCCGCCCGATTGAGTCGCTGACGAGCAACGCGTCCACCGCGCGCGAGGCATCAATATAACGCGCCTCAAGATAGGAACTTGCGGTTAAAATGACCGCCTTGCGCCCGCGCTCTTTAAGCCGCTGCAAATGATCTAATCCTAATTTTTTCATAATTTAGGGTTCTTCCAAATGACCGCCGCGTCGGCCGCAGCGCTTTTTTTTGCCCTCTCATAAACCTGGCGCACGGTTGATCGGCTTCCTGGAATTCTCTTGAGAGAACCGATCTCATTAAGCGCGGCCAGCGCAAAAAATCTTTCTTCGAGCCCCGAGTGGGGCAGCGCAAGCAATGGGTGGTTCAAGCGCCGGGAACCATACAACAAAATATCAATATCAATTTCACGCGGGCCCCAAGTGTACCGGCGACGCCGGCCCAAGAGAATTTCTGTTTTCTTGGCCCATACCAGCAGAGCCAAAGGAGATAGACCGGTTATTATTTTAAGCGCTTGATTGAAAAAACGCCGCTGGCGCCGCAATCCCATAGGGGCCGTCTCCCAAATCGAAGAAGCTGATTCAATGGTTGTCTGATGCCAATGGCCGATAAGGAAACGCGCCTTTTTCAAATAATCATACCGCGCCCCAACGTTGGATCCTAACAGCAAAAATGCCTGAACCATAAAAACAAAAATTCCGCCCCTTATTTGGATTCGCGGCGAGACCGTTCAACGGCGCTGGCCAAAACCTGATCAAAACTATAGAGGCCCGGCGGCTGCCGGCTCACCCAGCGAGCCGCTTGCAGAGCGCCCAAGGCAAAGGCGTCGCGGGAGTAAACACGATGGACGATTTCAATAATCTCATGGTCGCTCGCTAAATAAACGGCATGCTCCCCAGGGACTCCTCCCATGCGCAAAGACACGATGGGGGGGCTCTCTCCCAACGCGCGCGTTAAGCGTCCGGCCAAATCCTTGGCCGTGCCGCTCGGTGCATCTTTTTTGCCACGGCGATGGATTTCAACCATGCCGGCGTCAAAACCATCTCCCAATTGCTTGACGGCTTGGTCCAATGCCTGACGCAGGACACCCATACCGGTCGAAAAATTGGAATCAAGAACCACCGGCATGTCTTGCGCCAACGACCATATCTCTTTGATGTCATCTTCTGAAAATCCGGTTGTTCCAATGACCGCGGCTTTTTTAAGGACCCTGATGGAACGCAAATGGCTCATCGTGGCTTCGGGTGTCGTAAACTCAATGAGCACACGGGCCAGCTCCATGGCCTCGCGGACGTCAATCATCACCGAATATGTTTCCGCTTCCCGGTAATGCTGTAATTCTCGCACCAAACCGCCGACCACAAGAACCCCTGAATTTTCTCGCTCGGCCAAGGCCGCGATACGCGATCCCATGTGTCCATAAAGACCACCGATAACAATTTTAACTCTGCGTTCTTCCATCAAAATACCTCCCTCAATGCAACAGTCCTGCCTGGCGCAGCGCGTCATCAATTTTTTTAACTGTTTCTGAGGAACACGCAACCAACGGCAGGCGAACCTCGCTGGAGTTAAAAATTCCCAGGCGCTCGAGCGCGCACTTCACAGGCGCCGGGCTTGTCTCCAAAAACAACGCCTTAAACAAAGGGAAAAGCTTCCCATGTATCCGGCGCGCCTTATCCTGATCCATTTGATCCCAAGCCGAGACCAGGGCGCTCATTTCAAAGGCCGCCACATTGGAAGCCACGGACACCACGCCCGTTCCTCCCACGGCCAATACCGGCAATGTTAACGAATCATCACCGGAAAGCACGCAAAATCCCGATGGCGCCCCCCGGCAAATGACGCTGACCTGATCCAACGACCCCGAAGCTTCCTTAACGGCCTTAATTTGAGGAAACTCCCGAGCCAAAGCCAGCACGGTTTCCGGCTCCATATTGACGCCTGTCCGCGAAGGGACATTATAAAGACAGATAGGAATCTCGATCGCTTGCGCCAAACGCGCATAATGCTCATAAAGTCCCCTTTGCGTCGGCTTGTTGTAATACGGCGTCACAACCAGAAATGCGTCAGGACCCAAAGCTGCCACCCGTTTTGCCTGAATGATCAATTTCTCCGTGCTGTTGCCGCTTAAACCGGCCATCACTAAAATTTTCCGATCAACCCCGGCGATACTGCGGCGAATCACTTCCACGTATTCCTCTTCGCTTAAAACCGGCGTCTCGCCCGTGGTGCCGCACGGCACGATACCACCGACACCGCCTTCAATCTGACGCTTCAATAGTCGTTCCAATGACACCCAATCAATGCCCCCATCCTTAAAAGGCGTCGCCAGGGCCGTCCAGCATCCGCGCATCATGAAAAGAGACGTCCGAAGTCCAAAGTCCGAAGTCTAAAGTCGACAAAAGAAAAACAAAAAATAAAATTTTTTCCCTTGACCTTGGACTTCATTCTATCCATGCCTGGCCTTCAAAAATTTTCTTGACGGCGCCGCCCAGAGACCATGACTTGCCCTCATCAATGACTTGAAGGAAACCGCCAGGCGTCGAAATTTTAATGGAGCCCTTCCACAGGCCGCGCTCCCGGGCCGACTGCGCGACAGCCAAAACACCCGATCCGCAGGAAAGAGTTTCCCGCTCCACGCCCCGCTCATAAGTGCGTACGGCAATGCCGCCGCGGCCGGTTCGCTCGACAAAATCAACATTCGTCCCCTTGGGCCTAAAATTCCGATGATTCCGAACAAAAGAACCGTTTTCCTTAACATCAACATGAAACAGCCTCTTGACCCAAGTCACGGCGTGCGGGCATCCTGACCAAATTTTTTCAAATTCAAAATACTTGGCGCCGGCATCCAGTGTCACGCGTCCTCGGGAAAGAGGTAAAGGAATACCGCGAAGCCGCGCTATTGAACCAAAAACCTCGACAATCATCGTTCCCTCATCGGTGGCCACGCGCACCTTGCCATGTCTCCCATGGCGGCGTTCCGCAATCTCATAAAAACCTGCCGTTCTTGTCCCATTGCCGCAAAAAGCCCTGGTTCCATCCGGATTAAAAAAAATCAGCTGCAAATCGCATTGTTGGTTTTGAATCAGCTTCTGCCTGCCGAAACCTGCTGAATCAATATAAATTATGCCATCACTATTAAACTCTTGGGACAATTTTTGAGCGAGAATCGGCAATTGTTTGGGCCGCCGGAGACCTCCCCCCTTCGCAGATATCCAGGGGACGCCTGGCCCGCCGGTGGCGGTCCGGCGGCGGCCCGAACGCCCATCCACCAAAACAAATGTATTGCCCGTCGCCGAATACTTGAAAATTTTCATCGCGGGGCCAATAACTTAAGCATATCCCAGGCAGGCCCATCGGCATTGTTGGCGACCGGCAATGAACGTTCCGCGTCGTTGCCCTGATGAAAATTTTTTGCCGCCATTTCCTTGAAATCCTCTCCAATAGGCTCCTTCATCAAAACGCGACGAGCCATGGCGCCCAAAAAAACCCAAGGGTTATCAGGGGTTCCTCCTGATTCCAAAGAAAAAAACGCTCCCTGAGGCAACGCGGCCGAAGTTTCCATGGCCTGCGCTGCCTCGCGGCGCGCGCCCAAATGCCACAAACACCATCCTTTCCAAAAATGCGTGGTTGGCGAAGCCGTTTGTATGCGTTCAATGGCCTGCAATGCTTTTGCCCATTCGCCGCGCCGGCTACTTAAACGTGCCTGCAAGGCCCAGTCTGCGTCTACGGGTTTCTTAATTTGCGCCAGCGCTGATAACGCATCCTCATAAAGAAACATGCGCTCGTTGATCCATGCCAATTCCCGGTAGCTCAAGTCACGATCTTGGCCAGCCGAATGCTTCGCGGCCCATTGGGCATTTTCGCGGGCCTGCGGCAATAAATTAACCTGGCGGTAAAGATACCCCAACGCCAGACGTATCTTGGCGCTTCTAGGGTAATGACGCTTTCCTTGTTCCAATGCGGCCAGCGCATCATTCCATTGCCGATTCTCTAAGCCAATTTTCGCCTTGCGCGCAATATCCTTAAATCCCCGCGTGGACTCCCCTGTAAAAAAAGCGAATCCGCCGAAACAAATCCAGCAAACAACAAGCGATCCCCATCGAATCGCCCTTCTGTTGATGATCAATGGCTGGGTCATGGCGCCGGCTGCCCCTGCGGCTCAAAAAATTTCCAGCCAAGTTCTTTGAGCGATTTTTCAATAAATGCCGCTTGAAGCTCGGCCGAATGCGATCGTGCCGCCTGAAGCCCTTGCTCCCAGGCCAATCTCCAGCGCCAAAGCTCGAAAAATGCGATTCCAGTGGGAAAAAAACGAAGCGCGTAATCGCCTTTTTCATAAATCGCCTGCTCAAGTTTATCTCCGATAACTTCGATGGAACGGTATAACGCTCCTAATGAAGTCGGAGGGCGGGTCATCACTTCCGAACGTCCGCGCGCCGAGATATCGATGACGAGAACATTTTTGGCATCCAACAAATAAATGGCTTGCGTGGGGACATTATAGAGAAGCCCGCCGTCCACTAGATAATGCTGTCTGATGGAAACCGGCTGAAAAATCCCCGGAATGGTTGCCGCCGCGATGAGCGCCGGGGCCAGCTCTCCCTCGCGCAAAAGAACAAGGTCTCCGGTGACCAAATCCGTGGCACAAACAATGAGCGGCGCTCGCGTCTGGGCGAATGTCTTACCTTGCGTGGCCTTTCTCATCCAACGCTCATAGCGTCGCGTAGGCGCCATGCCGTCGCTTAAGGCCAAATCCACAAATCTAAACGTTCCAAACTGCATAAAGCGGTTGAAACCGACTTCCTCGGCCATGGACTCAATTTGATCAATATTCGCACCCGAAGCATAAACGCCGGCCACCATCGCCCCCATGCTTGTGCCGGCGATCGCTTCCAAAGGAAAACCTATTTCAAGCAAATGCCGCAACACGCCGATATGGGCCATGGCGCGCGCGCCGCCGCCGGAAAAGACAACGCCCGTCCTGCCGCGCTTCTCTTGTGGCATCAACCGCCATGATTCCCATAACAAATCCATCGCCATTTCCTTCGTTGAAGGCACAGCCAAAGCCTCCTCAATGGAATAAATTGGAGAATAAATGGGCTCCGCCCATAAAAAGTTCCGAGTTCCGAGTTCCGAGTTCCGAGTTAGAATCAACAAAAAAAATACGAAAAAGAATCTCTTTCCTTCTTTCTTGGAACTTGGAACTTGGAACACCGAACTATTGCAAGCTGCGGCCGATGGCGAATTCAAATTCGTACCGGGCGCGCCAGGCTGCGGCTTTGGCCTCAATAGCGGCCATGCGCGCTTTGGCATAGCGCTCAAAAAGATCAAGCCGTTCGTGATGTGGCAGCCCGGCCGAGGCTTCGGCAAATTTACTATTCCAAAGCTTAAGATGTTGCTCATATCGCCGCCAGAGGGCCAGCTTTGATGAAAAATCAGCATGGGCGCGGCGCACCTCAAGGCTGATTTGATCGTCAATGCCCACACGCCGGACTTGTCCGCGGCGCTGCTGGGCCTTGCGCTCGCGAATGGTGGCCCAGCTGTCCCATGAAAGCGGCATATGCACGCGCAACATGGCCGACCAATTCGTCATTGTTAGCGGTAATTCCGGGCCTAAATACTCATACATACCCGCCAAACTGACAACCGGAGAACGGGAAGCCAGCGCGATGGCGACTTGGGTTGCGTCCATTTCGCTTTCCAATGCCTCTGTTCGATATTCGGGCCGGAACTCCCTGGCCCAAGAAAACGTTTGCTCTAAGGTCGGTAATTTTTCAGGGAGATCACCCAAACCATTTAACCCATCCACCACTTCAACTTCGCTGCCCAAATCCATACCGATCGCTTTAAGAAGAGCAAAAAATGACTGCTTGCGGTCACGGCTGGAAACCTCTTCCCTCCAGCGGTCCATCTCCAAATCAATCTCTTCCCAACGCAGCATGTCAAGCGCCGGAGAGACCGAACTCGGAACACCACCTTTAAGGACAAGCTCTCCCGTCTCTACGATCAGCGCCTCTTTGTCTTTGGCGGCGACCGCATCAACGAAGGAAATCTGCACCTGCCGAATCACAACAAGCGCGGTTTTGTCCCTCACGCTTCGCGCTTTCTCCAATGCCGCTTTGGCCAACGCCACGGCATTGGTAATCTTGCGTCCCGTGTAAAGATCCTGCTCGATCGTGGCCCGGCCCAAATACAGCCGCCCCTGGTCCGAAGGCGATACCAAAAGTCCACCAGAGCCGCCTTCGGATAGAAAAAAACTGCGCTGCGATGAAAATTCAGCTGCGGCCGCGTCAAGGCCAAGCTGCGGAAACCGTAAATGCCGCGCCATTTTGAGGCGCTGCTCGGCAATGGAAATATCCTCCAATGATTCCAGAAGACTTGGGTTGTTTAACTTGGCCAAACGGACCGCCTCCGCCATATCAATGCGCTTGACCACGGGTGAAATCATTTCTGCCCTGACCGAAGCGGCTAATAAATAAACGCTGAAAATAAAATTTAACGAACGGCGAATTTTTATCCCAGATTCCGCAGTTGCGGAATCTCCCTTGCAGAGATCGGGGGGCGCTTCGCGCCGGATTACCCCGGGAGATTGTTCCGCAGCCCCGGAGACAGAGCTGCGGGACCCTGAAGCGCCCGAGGTGCGATGGGAGCGGAGCAATCTCCCAC
>JACQPE010000015.1 GCA_016207685.1 Elusimicrobiota bacterium
AAATCCGGGTTTAGTTTGGAGCGGGGTTCATTTCATGTGGGGATGCCGAGTTGCAGCTTCCGCATCTGCGCCTGAAAAGAAAAAATATCTAGATTTTCTAAAGCTATTCAATAAAACAATTTCCTCGGCCGCTATCCCTCAACAGACAAAAACAAACCTTGAAGACTCGTGTCGCCGATTTATATGGCTTCTTCTAAAGGATCACCCGGGCATTAGTTTATTTGCCGAAGAGGGCGATCTGATATCAAGGTGGAAGATATCCCCCGATCCGACATGGGGACTGATTGTTACGAAGCTGGCGGAAACTGATACGCAAGCAGCAAAGAGCCTATTGCTGGCCGCCTCGATTGGCGGTGACCCCAATTACGCCTCCGAGGTGTGCACCGCCCTTCTCGAAAGCCCAGCGCTTCTCGCTGCTTTTCAAGAATCCGATTGGAAGAGTTCCCTTAACAAATTAACTGAGGTTTCTAAAATTGAAGATTATTGGATTCAGCAAGCATTAATTCGCTGTTCAAATTTGTTTCCCTTGGCGACAGCTAATTTTTTAATTCAGCGGATTCAGCGCCAAGAGACCTTAGAAAATAGTCAAGCAGATTATCGCCCCCTGCCGTATTTAATTGAAGATGATCTGAAGGGAGCTTTTGCCGAGATAGATTCTAGTTTAAGGATTCAACTTTTGAACGAAGCGATTGATCTTATTAAAAACAGTCAGCGAGGAAGTCTGGCGAGCTTGCTTTATGCAGAATATGCAAGCTTGATCTCGGGGCAACTTTCCTCCGAGGTGCGGAGTATTTTAGGGCAACGGGGATCAAGTAGCGATCCTAGTGAACTTGAGGCCGTGGCTGTTGTTATTCAGCATTCATATCCTGATTTTGCATTGGACCACGCAGGCATCGTGGATACTTTATTGACGTCAGCTAAGAAAATTTCAAATGAAACTCTGCGCCGCGTACGAAGCTGTCTTTCTGCGGGAGCCCATACGCGGTCCATCTCGCGTCAATTTGGAGAACCTTCTAAAGCTCACATTCAAATGCGAGACCGCGCCGCAGAAATTAAACGCCAGTTTTTTCCCAATAGCCCTACCTATGAATTCTACGCGGATTTGGAAAAATCGGCCCAATGGGATATTGACCGTGAAGTGGAAAGGGATGCCGAGGTCTTGGACGAATAGCCATGGGTAAAGATTGGATCAAGCAACTTGAAAATTTAATTGACCAGACTTATCAATTGCTTGAGGGAATTAATGCCAGTCATCCCAATGTGTGGATTTCCCAACCCTTGGAATTATTGCAGGACGCCAAGGCTCGAATTGATTCCATTAGAGCATCCGCCAGCCAACTCAATGGACTAGATAGCCGCAGGCGGGACGGAGCATCTTTGCAACGAGATTCTTCAGAAATTCAGCGACCGCGCAAGCTGGAGAGGAATATTCAGATTAATGCGTTGAGAATAGCGATCATTGATCTTAATGAAATCTGCGAAAACCTGTCCCAGGCTTATTGGGTTTCCTTGCTTGGCCTAACCAGCATAGACGAAAAAAGTTTATTTCTTGATAGATTTTCCAAAAGTAGGTCCATAAAAAATGCCTTAAGAGCGGCCTCGTCCTCATTGGTTGATGGAGGGACAACTCACTTAGACAAACTCCGCGACGCTTTGGCGCATTCCTTTATGCGCTACTCTTCTAGGATAATCCCAGAGGGAAACACCATCCCAGAGCCCGCTAAATTTCACTTTGAGTCGGCGGGACAAAACCCGAAGAACTGGTATCACGATGAAATTTTTGATCCCTTGTGTCAGATGGGTGAACGCAAAAACGGAAATAGTGGGAATAACGATCTCGACTTTTCGAGAGTTCAACACCATGGTTTGAATGCTGCTTTTTTTTCTGCCGGGAGAGTCGCTGTCGATTGTGCCGACGCGCTACACAAAAAGATATGCGAACTTAGTGGTCATCCGCAGTCACGACAACAGGCGCAAGCAACTCCTGTAGTGACTTAGTCCTGTGGACATTATTAATTGGGGAAATTTACTGCTGGGTACTTGGCTCCTTGGGTACTTGGATGGTGGGGCAACGCATGGAATTTTTCAGAAGAGGAATTCGAGTGCGCGAGGAACATCTTGAGGATATCAAGCAGGCGGTTCTGGAGCCTATATTGATTCAACTGAAGGATTATTATTTGCCTGAGATCCAGTTTCAGGTCGGCGTTTTAACCACGAATTCCATAGTAGTGCGGAGAGAGACAAAATCTGTTTCCGAAGATGCCATTGAACGAATTGAATACAACCTGAGCCCGAAAAATCCGGGCGATGCACCCTGGAGTAGCCTTGGGCAAATGTTAGAGACAAGAAAACGCATTGAAGACACGGCACGTTATTATGATGACGCCAAAGAACGGCACTTTCCCAAACTGCTGGTTCGCTGGGAAAAATTTCGGGAGTCTTTTGACCGCGCGGTTAACGACTTTTTTACATACGTTTCCGAAATCCAAAAAATTGTGAAAAAAGAAATCGACCTGCCTGATCACAATAAAAATACGTCCCGGGAGCCGCCATGGATAAATTATGAACTCTTGGCTATTTTTATATATGAGAGAAGGCTGGATATTGGCGAGGGCCATCTCAGGTGTGAGCCCGAGTTTAGTAGCTTTCAAGAGGTTAAGTTGGCAAGATCGAACACAACCGTTGCGCGTTGTGCCCCCCAAGAAGCCCAAAAAATTATTGCGACAATAGATAGGCTGGTGGCCGAAAATGTCGGCGTTGCGCCATTAAAAAAATTGTTTTCAGGTTTAGAACCAGAAGCATCGGCTTTGATTAACGCATTTAGGCTTCAACGTACCAAAAAAGATTTACCGTCAAAATGCCCGCTGACTTAAAGGTGATCCGAGCGGTCTTATAAGACGAAGGCTCAGAAGTAGACGTGAGTGATATGGCATGAACATAGAGAGTGCATTAACATCCTCGACAGGAACAACCGCGGTCGAAATCACTCTCGATATTATCCTTACTCCCGCGGGCCATTTTCGAGTTGAACCCCAGGAAGTATTGACATCTGGCCGCTGCCCGCTTCCAGAGGCGGCAGCCCGGCGGATTATGACCGCCTTTGGGAAGGGTTCCGCTGAAGGCCTGATCCACCTGGCAACTGGCGAGGCGCAGCGCGCGCTGCCGGCCGCTTTTTCGTTTTGGAAGGAGTTTGCCAGCCTCTTTCTCACGGCGCTGTGCCATGTCCCTGAGACTATGGGCGAGGAAATAGGTTCCGTTGCTCTACCCGAAGCCCCGGAATTTGACCGGCTCTCACAGTCCGCGCCGCCCATGCGCGGGTCAGAATACCTGAATGCCGGCGTGATGACTGCCTTATGGACTGAAATGGGTCGGCATGTGCGCGACGAGGTGGCTCTAAGCAAAAGCGGACTCTCCGTTTGGTTACAGGAACACGCCCCTCTTTGGCATCGCGTCGGACGTGTCTGCTTCCACTTGGCCGAAAATAAACGCGACCCCGATCAACCGTTCGCTTTCCTGGCCACCTACGCTGTGCGTGTGTCGAGCCTTGGCAGGGTCCAGTACCAACCCCTTTCCAGGGCGCTCGAGGAATATGCCGGAGCAAAAAACAAGGCGGGGCTGGAAAAGCTCCTGACACCGGTTCAGCGCGCGGCCGAGAAAAGCGCGCTAGCCCGCGAACTGGTGGATTCAGGCGAGGTCTTCCATCCGCTCGCTTGGACCGCGGCCGATGCCTATCGTTTTCTCCAGGACGCGCCGATCCTAGAAGAAGCGGGATTGTTGTTGCGCGTTCCCGATTGGTGGAAAAGGCGGTCCCGTCCGGCTGTACGGGTGACCTTAGGTGACAAAGTTTCGGGGCGATTCGGCACTGGGGCCATGCTCGACTTCAGGGTCGAAGCCGCGCTGGACGGCGAAGTCCTTTCGGACGCGGAGTGGCGGCAATTGCTACAGGCCGAGTCTGGGCTCGTTTTTCTCAAGGGCCGCTGGGTTGAGTTGGACCGCGAGAAGCTCTCTGAGGCTATGGCTCATTGGGAGAAAGTCCACAAGGCCGCACAAGAGGAAGGCATTTCGTTTCTAGAGGCTATGCGGTTGCTTTCCGGCGTACCCATGGACATTGCAAACGCCGACGACAAGGGTGCCGCGCGTCAATGGGCCTTTATTGAAGCTGGCGAAACCCTAGCCGACATATTGCGGGAGTTGCGCGATCCGCAGGCTTTGGATGATAAGGCGCTTGATGGCGACCTCAAGGACCAACTGCGGCCATATCAGCGCACTGGAGTAGGCTGGCTGCGCTTCCTGGCGCGCTTGGGATTGGGCGCATGCTTAGCCGACGACATGGGATTGGGAAAAACCGTCCAGGTTCTGGCGCTCCTGCTCATACTCAAGCGCGAGGCCAGCAACAAGCCCGCTCAGGCTACTGGGTCGAACGAGCCAAAGGCGCTCGTTCGACCTCCGGCGGGCCAGCCCCAGCCCAGAGGTCTGGGACCTACCGAGTCCCTGAGGGACGAGAGGCGTCCCCCGAAGCTCAGCGTTGCGGGGCCCCGTCCTTCAATCATTGTGCTGCCCGCATCGCTCCTGGCAAACTGGAGGGCCGAGATTGCGCGCTTCGCGCCAACGCTTTCCGCGAAGTTCATCCATCCTGCAGAGATGCAAGCAAACGAGATCGCCGCGATCTCCCGGGCGCCGGATAAGGCGCTTGCGGGCGTAGACGTTGTATTTACCTCCTACGGGATGCTCCTGCGCCAGCCCTGGCTTAAGGGCGTATCTTGGCGGCTTGCGGTCATTGATGAAGCCCAGGCGATCAAGAATCCATCGGCCCGGCAAACCCGAGCGGTCAAGGAACTGCGCACCGACGCGCGTGTAGCCTTAACTGGGACGCCTATTGAGAACCGGCTCACCGACCTCTGGTCACTTTTTGACTTCCTCTGTCCAGGACTGCTCGGTTCTCTTAAAGAGTTCAACACCTTTGCAGGGACGCTGGCGGACCGGGGGACAGACGCGTATGCCCCGCTTCGAACCTTAGCGCGGCCCTACATCCTGCGCCGCCTTAAGACGGACCCTGCCGTTATCTCCGACCTGCCGGATAAGACCGAGGTCCAGGCTTTCTGTCCGCTCACCCGCAAGCAGGCTGCGCTCTACCAGGAATCAGTGGATGAATTGCGGCGGCGGCTTGACGGTTTGGATGGCATCAAGCGGCGCGGCATGATCCTCGCCTTCCTCTTGCGCTTTAAGCAAATATGCAACCATCCGGCCCAGTGGATTGGGACCGGGGACTACGCTCCTGGCGAAAGCGGCAAGTTCGAGCGGCTGCGGGAAATTGCCGAGGAGATTGCTTCACGGCAGGACAAGGCGCTAATATTTACGCAATTCCGCGAGATAACCGGACCACTCGCTGAGTTTTTGGCGGGTGTCTTTGGCCGGCCCGGCGCGGTCCTGCACGGCGGGGTGCCGGTGAAGAAACGCAAAGCTCTGGTGGATGCCTTCCAAGCCGAGGATGGGCCGCCATTTTTTGTCCTGTCTCTCAAGGCTGGGGGCACGGGCCTTAACCTCACTGCGGCTTCGCATGTCGTGCACTTTGACCGTTGGTGGAACCCGGCGGTTGAGAACCAGGCCACGGACCGGGCCTTCCGTATCGGCCAGAAGCGAAACGTCATGG
>JACQPE010000021.1 GCA_016207685.1 Elusimicrobiota bacterium
CTGGCCGAGATGCGCCAGGATCCCGAGACGGTGGCGGCGGGCCTCCTCCACGACACCGTCGAGGACACCTCCGCCACCCTGGACGAGATCCAGACCTTGTTCGGGGAGCACGTGGCCTCCCTTGTCAACGGCGTGACCAAGCTCGCCCGCATCGACCTCCCCAACACCCAGGCCGTCCAGGCGGAGAACTACCGCAAGATGCTGATCGCGATGGCGCACGACATCCGCGTCATCCTCATCAAGCTGGCTGACCGCCTCCACAACGCCCTCACGCTCGAGTACCTGCCGCCCAAGCGCCGGGAGCGGATCGCCCAGGAGACCGCCGAGATCTACGCCCCCCTCGCCAACCGGCTGGGTATCGGCTGGCTGAAGGGCGCCCTCGAGGACATCGCCTTCAAGCACCTCCATCCCGAGGAGTACAACGAGATCGACGAGAAGCTGCGCGAGGGGATGGCCGAGCGCGAGGCGTACCTCATGGAGGTCAAGCAGAAGGTGGAGGAGTCACTGGCGAAGGCCGGCATCCCCGCCGCGGTGACGGCCCGCTTCAAGCTCCACTCCAGCATCCACCGCAAGATGCAGACGCAGAATCTCGACTTCCACCAGGTGTACGACATCAGCGGCCTGCGGATCATCGTGAACGAGATGAAGGACTGCTACGCCGTCCTGGGCATCCTCCACTCCCTGTGGCGGCCCATCCCCGGCCGCTTCAAGGACTACATCGCCCTGCCCAAGGCGAACCTCTACCAGTCCCTCCACACCACCCTCATGGCGACCGAGGGGCAGCAGGTCGAGTTCCAGATCCGCACCAAGGAGATGCACCGCGTGGCCGAGGAGGGCATCGCCGCCCACTGGCGCTACAAGGAGGGCGAACGGGTCGACTCGGGCGTCGCCGACAAGTTCGAGTGGCTGCGCCGCATCATGGAGAGCCTACGGCCGTCTAGGTCCAGCTTGACGGTCGCGACGAAGGCCTTGGAGATTTTTCCGAGCCAAATGGCGATGGCAGGGCCATAGTCTTTCTCGATCCTGGGGTATTCCTGGGACGCGGATTCCAAAAACTTTCTGAGCTTTCCATTGGCCGACGTACCTCCGTTCTTGCGCCCATTTTTGAGCCAAACCGCTTTAAGGGCGATAGCGTCCTCCGGCCCCTCGCTGGAAATGACCTCACGCAACTCGCCGGACTCCATGGAGGAAGCCTTCGGGATCGGCAGCAGCCAGGCGAACCTGCCCGCGAAGGCCGCGTCAAGGGGTTCCAGGCCCGTATATTCATCGCCCAAATTCATCGCGCCCCATACCCATTTTGCCTGGACCGGCATGCCCATAATCTGGCGCGAATAGATAAGCTCCAAGAGCTTGTTTTGGGTCTGGGGCTTGGCCCGGTTGATCTCGTCAACGAAAATAAATTCCTTATCAAAAATTGATATAGGAGTCGGCACGCACTCGAAACGTCCTTCGGATAACGACTTGGGGTTGGGAAACCCAAGGTAATCCTCGAACTCCGCTTTAGAGGCGTCAATTTTTTGAAAACTCCGGCCCATGGCCTCCGAAATCCGGCACGCGCAATAAGTCTTGGCCACGCCGTGGCTTCCCACCATCAAAAGCCCGTCCCCGGTCAAAAGCGAAGCCAGAACAAAATCCTCAAGCTCCCCCCAACCGTAAACCCCAAGCTCATTCAAAAATGCCATGTCGTTCCCTCTTGCCTATATTTCGCCAAGGCTCCCGGAAAGGTTGCATCCCTTTGCAGGTTAATTTTTTGGGCTAAAATCAATTCCTATGCCGGACCAACAACTTGATCCTCAATTTCCCAGCAGGGCCGAAAATCAGCTTCAAAAAACCCGGGAGGAATTGAAGCAGGCTCATATCACCATAGAACAGCTCAAGCATAATTTTCATGAATTGGAGAAAGAAAAAAGCCGGCTGGGGAAAGAAAACCAAAAATTGACGGCTCAATCGCAGGAGAGCATCAGCGTCCTCTCTGAAATAAGCCTCAAAGAACCGGCATTGATTCACAAAATTAATGATTTGGAAGCCGAGGTCAAAAGACTGAAAACCCAGGTGGAAAGCGTAAATTCGCTCAAGCGCGCGGGTCTTTTCGTGGACTACGAAAATATACGAATCTGTCTTGAACAAAAGTCCCAACGCGCCATGGATCCCGTGAAAACATTAGACGCGATAGAAAATCTTATCAGCACGGGGGATCGCCGGATCTCTATGAGAGTGGCCTACCTGCCTTCAAACTTTAAGGACGAGCAACGCCTTCTTATTAAAAAGGGTTATGAGGTGTTCCTCAAGAATCCGGGTAAGAGGAAAAATGGGAGCTTCACCTGCAATGTGGACATTGCCATGGCGCTGGACGTGCTGGAAAGGTCAGGCCAGCTTGACGTGCTTGTTTTGGCCACCGGGGATGGGGATTTTTTGGATTTGATCAACTTCATTAGGGCCCGCCACAAGGATCGGTTCGCTTTCGACGTCATCGGCGTTGAAGGTTCCATCAACGTTGAGCTCATGGACGCTGAATTAGCCCAAAAAATTCGCCTCCACCACCTGCCTCCGGCCTAGGCATAGCCCCTATTGACGGTCATACATTCAGGGGTTATACTAGAGTAGTCCTATGAGTAATACTTTTAAGCACTCACGATTATCCACCGTGGTCCGCAGGAGTTTTGTCCTGCCGACTTCTTTAATCAATGAGGCCAAAAAAGTGGCTCCTGCGGCGATCAAAGATAATCTCAACCGTTTAGTAAGAACCGCTTTTGAGGAATATGTCCAGGCGCATCAGGCCATGGAATTCGAGCAAGCGATGGGCGAAATGGCCAAGGATCAGGCTCTCTGCCGGCAGTCCGCCGCCATCACGCGGGAATTCGAGGCCGCTAACGGCGACGGCTTGTGATCGAACGCGGCCAAATCTACTTCGTCAACCTTAATCCCATCCAAGGAAAGGAGCAAGCGGGCCTGCGTCCTGTCTTGGTCGTTTCCGTTAACGCCATCAACTCTAAGCCTTTGGTCGTGGCGGTTGTCGTGGGCACAGACGCGAAGAATATCCCCCGTAACTATACGGTCAACGTGCGGGCCTATGCCACGGAAACCGGGCTGCCAATGGATACCGTGTTCATGTGCTTTCAGTTGCGCTCCCAAGATCCCGCCCGATTCACCGACCCTAAGACCGGCCAGGCTAAAGCCGCGGGGGCCATGCCGGAGGATAAAATGAAAGAAGTTGAAAAAGCCCTGGGCTTGGTTCTGGGCCTAAAAATTAATTAACAGTCGCGTTACACCGCTACGATCCAGGCAGTGGTTGTGGATAATGTTCAGATTCTCCCCGGATTGGTCGCTCCTAGCGATAAAGTCCTTTCCATTTATATGCGGCAATATTGTCCATCCCATTATGATCACCTCCGATAAATACATTCCAATAATTCCCCTTAAGGGCCCAAAAGGTCGCGCCTGCCCGTTTGCAACCTTTTTTTACGCCCCTGGGAATAATTAAGAGGAAACAATGGCCGAAAATAATCTACACAAAATTATCCAAGAAGCCGGGTTTGCGCGGGTTTACAACAGCTTGGCGGAAACCCGTTTCGCCCTGATTTCAGCGGAAGCGCCGGGTATGTCCCCTCAGGCTAACGCCGATAGGACCGGCGAACTAAGGGCCCGGATTAAAGACCTAGGTGATGATTTCATGCCGGGGAGCATGGTTTTTCGCGAGGCCAAGGATGACAGCGTTTTCATACGGGGGGCGAAGAAATCCGAAGCCCTCGCGCTTGCCATAGAGTTTGCCCAAGAGGATTTCTATTGGGCTGAAAACGGCGCGTACTCCCTGATCAATACGAAAACGGGAGAGGCTAAAGCGCAAGGATTGGTTAAAGACCGGTTTGAATTCGTAAAGGAAGCCGAAGGCGGGCCGGAAACCGCGCCCATTGTTTCCGGAGAAATCCAATTTTTCCCCAACTTTGACGCTGGAAACCCTGCCAAAATGGGCGGCATGAAAATCAAAAAACACGCCTTCACCCTGGGCGGAAGGCCTTATGATTTGAACCGCCCCGGGACCCCATTCTTTTTTTGGAATGGGCTCACGCAATTCGCTTATCTAGTCCGGCATTACGGCTACGCGGTCCACGACGACGTTCCGGGGCCGATCCTGAAGTGCGGCGATGGCAGGGAGATGACTATTTCAGGGCTTGCGCTATATTTACGATTCGAAGCAAAGTAGACCCGGTGATATGGCATTCCGAATTTCTCAGTACTGCGAAAAATGCGAAATTCCGGCCGATGGCATTCACGGCATAATCATAGCCGATCCCTTCAAGAAATCAGGCTCCTTGAACGCGCTTTATGAATGCCCGGAATGCGGCTCCATGTCAAGCCGTTCCATGAAGATCGAAATTGAATTTAAACCCATTTTAGGGCTCGCGAAGGAATAACAAAAAAACAATTCCCTAAAATAGGGCTAACCCTCTGCAATCATGATTCTCTTCGTAAACTCCTCGAAAGTGACGCATCGATTTTTTGGGATCATGGCTGCAATCCAGTTCTTGCCTCGCCCCTTTTTCCTACCTCCGTCTTTTAGCAACGGTTTTTTCAATGAAACTGGTTCAGCGAGAAAGTAATAGGTATAGGGTTCTGTTGTCTCTTTCCCAGTGCCAGACAGCCACTTATCGACCAGGGTTTTATCTTTGTTCGCGTACAGCAAAAGTTCGTCCTTAAAGTTGCGAACATCTTGCGGGAGTACTGTTAAGACGCCGAGGACCTTCGAGAGGGTAATGATACCTTTACCCGCCTTTGTAGCGCCCTCGGTGAAGTAAGGGGCAAAGAGGCGTATGTTCTTTTCCAGCAGATGGCAATAGGCCACTCCGGATTGTCGACTATACACGCAGATAC
>JACQPE010000160.1 GCA_016207685.1 Elusimicrobiota bacterium
CTCCTTCGAAGCCGGCCAGTCGCGCTTCATCTGCCTCAGGCAGCGCGCGACTTGGCTTCGACCCCCTGATCTTGAAATGTGGACCCGAGGGGGGTCGAACCCCTGACCTCTTGCATGCCATGCAAGCGCTCTCCCAACTGAGCTACGGGCCCAAATTCAGGAAGGATGGATGAATTTTTTATTTTATCTTATTGATCGCCCAGCAATCGTGTTAAAAATGCCAAATTCTCCTTATTGGCGTCGGGCGAATCATTCGGGGTCTCCAAAATGCCCGCTTTGGCGGGCCATGCCTTAAGAATATAACGATAAACATCTTCGGGGATATGGCCCTCCGCCAAATGAGCGTGCCGGTCGAGATGGCAGCCTAGCTTAAGCTGGGAATTATTTAGATGAAGAAGGGCTAATTTTTCCGAACCGATCGTGGATTCAAATTGCTCCCAAAAACGCTTTGCTTCATCCACCGTTTTTAAGGAATATCCCGATGTCCAAGAATGCGCCGCATCTAAACAAAAACCAAAACGCCCCCCAAAAAGCCGCAGCGCCGAGGCCATGCGCGACAATTCCTCAAGGGTCGAGCCCATGCGCCGGCCCCCGCCCGGAACATTTTCCAAAACAATCATGGGGCTTTGGGGTAAATCCTCCAGTGCTTGCGCCAGGGCCCCTGCGGCCAAATCAAGCCCTCTTGCACGAGATGATCCGCCGTCATAGGGACCCAGATGAAATACATAATACCGGGCCCGGAGCAAATGCGCGAGCCTTAGCTCATCTTCAAAAGACTTAATAGCGCCTACATATCGCTTCTTGTCTTCATTGGCCAATAGGGCCACGGCCCGCGAATGGATGGCCAGCTCTTTAACCTCGCTGCGCCCCAAACGGTCTCGCCAAAGGTCCATTTCAGCCTTTAATTTAAAGCGCGTCTCCGCAGAAATTTTAGGGTCAAAATAAAACTCATGACGGCGATAGCCAAAAATCTGCAACGCGCCGCAACCAAGGGCTTCGGCGCTGTCAAGCGCGCCCAAAAGCCCCTGCCGGATAGATAAATGAGCTCCAAGCATCATAAGTTTCTATTATGCTGAAATTGATGAAAAATGGAACGTCCTAAATTTATTGTTGACACGATGCTGGGCCGGCTCTGCCAATGGCTGCGCCTGGCAGGTTACGATGCCGCTTTTGTCATGGCTCATGAGCGCCGGGGAATGCTTGAGCGCAGCTTCCTTGAGAAACGCGCGATTCTAACTCGCGAGACTAAACTGGAAAAAGCGCACTCCTATAAAATCTTGATTTTGCGCCAACAACATTACTGGGATCAAATTCCCTATGTCTGGAAAAATTTTTCACTTCCCGCGGTCAACACCGACGACCTATTCAGCCGATGCGTCATCTGTAACACGCCCGTTGAAATTGTTTCTAAAATCGCCTTGAAACCGGATGAGGTTCCGCCAAAAGTTTATGCGCATCAAAACGAATTCAGCCGCTGTCCCCGCTGCCGAAAAATTTACTGGCGCGGGAGCCATGTCACCAACACGATCAATAAACTTAAAATCATGGGCCTTCCAATGAATGCGGGTAGCGAAGAGTGAGGCTATTTTTTGCCGTGGAAATCCCACAAGAGCTCAAGAAAAAAATATCGCTTTGGGTCGAAGAAATTCAACAAGGCTGCCCGCAGGCCAATCTTTCATGGGTGGCGCCTCAAAATTACCATCTAACTTTGGCCTTCCTGGGCGAATCGCCTCAAAGTCAGCTTGAGACGCTCCAAGGCGCCTCCCAAGCGGCTGCCGGCATCGCCGCCATTGATGCCTCTTTGGAAGGCCTGGGTATTTTCCCGGCCCTTTTGCGGCCGCGGGTTCTCTGGATAGGCCTGCCTCAGGGCGCCGGGGATATTCGGACTATCTCCGCAAACCTGGCGCTCTTTCTCAAAAATACCGGCGTCTCCTTCGATAAAAAACCATTCAGCCCCCATCTCACCGTAGGCCGGTTCCGGGGTCATCCTAATCCCAAAACTATTTCGTTGCTGCGCGGTTATTTGGAGCGCCCGGACCCTGTCCTTGGCCATTGGGCCATTGAATCCTTCTCGCTCATGGAAAGCCGCCTCCGGGGAGGAGCGCCTCCTGTTTACAACACTCTAGCGAGGTTTCCTCTTGGTTCATAACAAAAAAATTGCTGCGGTTGCCGGAACAACACTTCTGGCAGGGTTGCTAGCCTGGGAACTGCCGCTCATGCGCCTAACATCCCAACAAGCTCTCGTCAAAATTCCACGAGACCAAAAAACGGCCCGCGAAATCGTCGGCGTTTTAGCCGGCCAAGGCGTTTTAAAACATCCCCGGATTTTTTTAAAACTCACCCAAATCTTCGGCTGGGATAAAAAATTTAAACGCGGCGCTTATCTTTTCCATACGCCGGAGGCCTGGCCCATGCTTATCAAATACCTGACCAAAGGCCTCGTCTACAGCATTAAAATCACCATACCCGAAGGGTGGACGATCAATCAAATCGCCCAACGTCTCAATGAGGCCTCCGTCACCGATGGCGAAGCCTTCGCCAGAATCGCCTACGCGCGGCGACTTGAGGGATACCTCTATCCCACCACGTATTTTCTTGAGCCGGATTCTCCCCCGGAAGAAGCGCTCGAAGCCATGCTCAAAAATTTCAACCAAATATGGCTCGAGAGCTTTTCCGATAAAAGAGCCCCGCGCAACATGAGCATGAACCAAGTGATCACACTCGCCTCCATTGTTGAGCGCGAGGCCATGCGTCCGGAAGAAAAACCGCTCATTGCCGGCGTCTTCATCAATAGGCTCAACATGGGCTGGCGATTGGAAGCCGACCCCACGGTGCAGTATTCGCTCGGCTCGTGGAAAAGCCGCTTGACCTATAAAGACACGCGGATCAATTCGCCTTATAACACCTATAAAATTTTCGGCCTCCCTCCGGGACCCATCGCCAACCCCAGTTCCTCGTCGATCGCCGCGGTTTTTGAGCCCCTCGAAACGGACTTCATGTATTTTGTAGCGCGCGGGGACGGGAGCCATATTTTCTTTAAAACATTAGAGGAGCATAACCGATTCCGATATTTGCTCAAAAAAACCCAACGCCAACAAAATCAAAAAAAGTAAAATAAAATCTTGATGTTAAAAATTCAACTTTGGAGCGCCCTTCTGTTCCCGCTTCTTTTGCCGCCCCCCCTGTCGTCGGCGGAAAAAAAACGCGATATCCGGATCGTTGAAACCGAAGGCTCTGTTTGGATCCGTCAAGAAGGCCGCATGGAATGGGAGCCGGTCAAACTCGACGAGGGTTTTTGGCCGGCCGAAGAAGGCGACTCCATCAAAACCGGCCCCCCGCCGTCTCATGCGCTTGTTCAAATGGATCAAGACAATACGATTGAAGTCGGCCACAACAGCATTTTCGAGATCCAAAGCTCAAATTTCACATGGTCCAAATTCAAGCTCCTGTCGGGACGAATTCTGGCCAAAATCGAGGAAAAACTTCGAGACACCAACCGCGGCGTCGACATTATCATGCCGAGCGGCGCCCTGGCCGTGCGCGGAACGGAATTCGCGGCCGAAACCTCCGAAGAGGGCGGCGAGAAAAACGACGCGGTCGGCGTTTTTGACGGCCAGGTCGAGGTTCAACTCACCAGCCTTGAAGGTTCCCCATCGGTCGCGGTTGATTCAGGCAATGAGCTTGACCTCTTAAAATCAGGCGCGGCTCCCACGCCGCGCGCCATCCGCCGCTTTGAAGCCACGCGCAAACGCATGGAGCTTTTGCGCGAACGCCACAAAAAACTTCGCGAACGCTGGACAAAAATATCCGCCAAACGGCGCCAGGCGATTAGAAAGCGTCAACAGCTATTACGCGAGCGCATGGAAAAACGCCGGCAGGGACAGTAGCCGGGGTTTCAGAAAAAGTACCGCAGCGAAATTTGCTGAGCAATTCCTCCCCTGATACTCTTTTCCGCCGGGCTTTCTTCAGTGGGAGCCGGAGGCGCAATCTCGGTTTCAGGTTCGGGCTCGCTAGCGCCAAACGTATCTTTGGTAATCTTGGGGAAAATAGGAACAGTCAACTCCGCTAGATACGCTATTTTAATATTCCTGGATAGCCGATATTCGACGCGAGTATAGCCGTAGAGAAGCCTCGCTCCTATAATATCGATTGTTTTATCAAAGGAACCGCTCACCAAGCCCGCCCCAAGATTGGTTTCGCCGCCGACGTGCAAAGGAATATCCAAGTATTGGTAATTCATGACAAAATCCGTTGTCAGTCTTCCGGCGAATTCCTTTTTGACTCCCAACTGCCACTGTTTCGCGAGGATGCCGTAGTCGGCCTGGGCTTTGAGCCGGTGAATGATCGGAAGGAAACCCAAAAATAATCCCAAGACAGGCGTTGAAAAATATCCTTCGGCATGATTTGTCGTTTGGGAATTGTAAAATCCGCCGAATAGTCGCGTTGTTCGGTTGATTCCAAACGAAGTGGAAATTCCGTAACCGAGACCCCTGCCGGCAAGCGAAACATCACCCAAATCGATAATTTCGGTTTCCGGGTTAACGTCGCGAGGAATGAGGTCAAGGCGCGTATCCGTTCTTTTCTCATGAAACAAAAATTTCAGCGAACACCATCTTCTAATTTCACGCTGGAATTCGAACTCCAACCGGCTGCTGGAAATGTCCAGCGGCGAATCAATGTGCCGCAGGCCCAAATCGCCGGAATAAATCAAAGAAAAATCAGCATCCGTCGAGATTTTATTGAATCGCCAAGCAAAACTGTTATCGGAGCCAAGCCTAACTTTGTTTTCAACGGCATAGATCTTTTCGGTTCCATCTTCCGCAAGCCGCATGTCTTTTCCAAAGTATTGTTCCAACAAATTCCAAAAATAGTCATTCTCCAGGGGATCGCCCGAACGGTGGTACTGCTCGATGCCAATATCCCCAAAAGACGTGGATTTGCGATACCGGTAACTCAATCCCAGGCTCCACCAACCCAAGCGTGTCGCCAACGCTCCGGAATAAAAATTATGGTCCGAATCCAGCTGTGCCATGGAGAGCGCGGAGATTTTTCCGCCCAAATTACTGATTCCATTGCCCAGGCTGATCACGCTCTTTGACGAAAAAAGCCGTAACGGGAGGCTCTGGTGGGTTTCGAGGGTCTCCTGCTTGAGATAATTCGTCCGGACGCCGTTCTCTTTCACTTGAACGATGTCTTCGGTAATGTAATGAAAAGTTAATTGCTGCCGGCCAATCTCAAGCAATCGGGTGGGGTAGAGCGGATCGGTATCTTCTGCCGGCGCGAAAGACAATAAATTGTGAATGGAGACAACATCGCTAAAGAACGTTTCCTTGAGAAAAGCCGCCTGGACGCATTCGCCACCAAAGAATATCGCAAGAACGACGATTTCTAAAACACGCGCAGGAGGCTTAAACGCTCTGCGGCCTATCACTTCCCACTTCACCAGAGCGGTCCTGGCCCATTCCTTGGGTGATTAGCTTCCAGTGAGCTTGGTAGACGAAAATTTGTTTTCTGCGCCTGCCGCTTATTTCCTTGACGATGCCCAGTTTTTGAAGACGCGCCATGGCTTCAATGGCGGTGGGCAGGCTCAAACCCACTTTATCGCAAGTGAAAGCCAGGGAGACAAGACAGTGTTTCTCCAGAAGTGCATGAATTTTGAGCGCAGAGGACGCTCCCTTGCCCAGAGTTTCTGCTTTTTGGCGGTCTGCGGCGAAAATTTTGAGGAGTTTGCCGGAAGATTCGTTGGCTTCTCGCGCGACTTCTTCGACGCCGGCCAAATAAAACGCGAGCCATTCTTCCCATCGGCCATGAGTGCGTATAAGCGTGAGCGCGTCGTAATAGTCCGTCCGGCGCTGCTTCAAGTAGAGGCTTAAGTAGAGGAGCGGGTAAGCCAGGGCGTCCTCGGCATAGAGCATGAGAGGAATGAGTAGGCGTCCGACGCGGCCGTTGCCGTCGAGAAAGGGATGGATGCTTTCGAATTGGGCGTGAACCAAGCCTGTTTTGATTAACGTTGGCGTTTGGACCGGCTCTCCGTGGATGAATTTTTCCAAAGCGCCGATGGCGGAGACAGCCGCGCGGGGTGGAGGCGGCACATAGACGGCGTTTCCCGGCCGCGTGCCGCCGATCCAATTTTGAGAAGTCCTGAATTCCCCGGGGCGCTTATTTTCTCCCCGGGTCCCCCGGAGCAAAACGGCATGCACTTCTTTGATCAGACGGGAGCTTAAGGGGAATCCTTCCGCAAGGCGCTTGAGGCCATATTCCATGGCCGCAACATAATTTGAAACTTCTTTGACATCGGACAAGGGAACGCCGGTGGCTTGTTTGCTTTCATACAGGAGAAGATCGGAAAGGGAGGATTGGGTCCCCTCGATTTGCGAGGACAGAACCGCTTCTTTTCGGATATAGGAATAAAGAAATAGACCGGGGTTAGGAAGGACGCGCGCCATGCCGTCGAGCCGGGCCAAGGATTTAGTGGCTCGGTCCAGAGCCAGATGGAGTGATTCGGAGAGCATCACGGGTGGGTCGGGCGGTAGCGGAGCCGGATAGAAGCAGCGATAAGGCTCCGGCCCCTGTTGTCTTTCCCAACGGCCCGCGCGGGTTATTCCAGACTTTTGTTCTACCATATTTAATTAAATGATAATAAATAAACCTTAAATTATTAACAACATTATTAAACCGGGATTCCGCAGCACTCAATAAACCCAGATTCCGCAGTTGCGGAATCTTCCTCGCAAGCCCCGCAGACAGAGCTGCGGGACCCTCAAGCGCCTAGGCGCGATGGGAGCGAAACAATCCCCCACCGGCGGAGCCGGAAATTCCGCATTTTTCTGTGCGCGTGTTTTCCCTATGCAAAGGCTGTTCAAATGCGGAACTTGGGATAAACAAGATGCTAGTGTCACGGGCCTAAAACCCCAACGTCAAGCCAACCCTGTGATTGAGGCTCAAGTCCCCGAAGGGCTCAATGGCATAGTCAATGGAAAGGTTTTTCTCTCTCCATCCAAGGCCATAGGATAGGCCGCCGGTGTCTGTTCTTGTGTTTAAGCCCAGTCTTAAGGCCAGGGCCCTGTTTGCCTGGGACCCCAAGGGCAGGGAATACTCTGTGCCCAGAAGGGCTGCGGGATTATCTTGGAGGGGTTTGTCCATGTCCAGGGCCAGCCCGGCTTCGTGCACTGGAACGGGCGCAAAATACCAACAAGATTCGCGAACGGCGCCTGAGCGTGAGCAGGATCGTTCATGCGGAGCCCCGCGCGAAGAAAATCTCCAGCGACACCTGCTCGTAATCGCCGCCAGTATTTACTTCGCCGATCACAACTAGACGCGACTTCGGGAATCTGCGTTTGAACTGCGCGGCTCCAGCCAGAGCGCTCGCTTGTTGGCCCGATTTCACCTCGATGCCAACAAGCTCTTCGCCGCGTCGAAGCACAAAGTCCACTTCATCCTTGCGATCGCGCCAGTAAAATACCTCGCTTCCTTCGCTCTCGGCCGAGGCAAGCAGCGCGGCTCCCACCGCATTCTCCACCAAGCGGCCTCTCCATGCCGCGTCCAGCTTCCCATCTTTCATCGCGCCAGGAGCTAGCGCCGTGACCAAGCTGTTGTCTCGCAGGATAATTTTAGGGATCGAGCCTCTTTGGCGAATCCGACTTCCGCTCCAGCGCTGCAATGGCGACATCAAATAGGCGGCGGCCAGGAGCTGGAAATAATGGGCAATAGTAACCGTGTTGCCCGCGTCTGCGAGCTGGCCAAGCATCTTTTGATAGCTCATGATCTCGGCAGGATGAGCGCACGCCATGCCAAACGCTTGGCGCAAGAGCGCGGGCTTCTGAACCGGCGACATCAACAAAACATCCTTGCCGATAACCGTCTCAATGAGCGAGTCTCGGACAAACCTGGACCATCGCACGGGATCTTTGCGTAAAGCCAATGCGCCTGGATAGCCGCCAAAGACCAAGAAATCGTTGAGGCCAAGGCCAAAGCACTCCCGGCATTCCTTGAACGACCACTGCATGTGGCGGTGAAGTTCGAAGCGGCCGGCGAGACTTTCTGTAAGCCCTCGCTGTACCAGCAACGCGGACGATCCTAAGAGCAATACTCGGAGCCGCGCACGCGCGCGCCGATCTTCGTCTACCAATACCTTAACAACTTCGCTCCAACGAGGTATTTTCTGCACCTCATCGAGAATGAGAAGCGTGCCCTCGCCAGCTTTCAGCGGTAAGTGTCGAGCGTTTTTCCAGTGGGTTGAAATCCATTCCGCGTCCGGGGTATACGGCTGGTCCGCGGATTCATAGACCTTCTGTCCCCGCCATCGCTCGTGAACCTGTAATGCGATGGTGGTCTTACCGACTTGACGAGGACCGGTTACAACCTGTAATAGGTTCGGATCGCCGCTGAGCGCATTCCAGAGGGTGTCGAAGAGCGGCTCGCGTATATAGAGAGTTCGAGGCACGTTTAATTATAGCCGTCGAAACCCGCTCTGTCAACGGTTTACTCAGTGATATGAGTAAATCGTTAGCCCCATCACTTCGCACGCAAAGCGAAGGCGCCCCGGAAAGTTCTATCTTTTGACCAGACTGGGCCACCACTCTTTTTTGGCTCTTGTGCCATAGCAGGACTCTCTCCGGTGGCACGAATTTACCAGCGCAAAGGCATCAGAGGAAATCCCAGAGCGCTTGGCCTTTGAGCGCGACCAAGATCACGAGCTTGATTTCGTTTTAAATAACCGGCAATTTATTGAAGTGAAGGTTGGGCAGGCCAGCGCGCTGGAATTCCACTGGTTTGCCAAGGTGTTTCCTCGGGGAGGGCTTACGGTTATCGCCGGCAATAAATTTGAAACAAAACAAATTAAAGGGATAACCATGGCTGATTTTCTTAAAACCCCAACGTCAAGCCAACCCTATGATTAAGGCTCAAGTCCCCAAAGGGCTCAATGGCGTAATC
>JACQPE010000165.1 GCA_016207685.1 Elusimicrobiota bacterium
AGCTGTTCGCAAAAATCCAGACTGCGGCCTCCAAAGTCAAACCCCTTATCTGACCGGATTTGCAACACTTTATTCTATTTTTCCCTCTGGGTCATATGAAAATTAGCCGTTATTCAGGAAGTATTGTCATTTTTTCTGGCACACCGCGCAAAAACGAGTGAGGCAGATTTACCTTATAGCGATGCCGCCGTTATTCAACAGAGCGGACGAGGAGAAATATCTGGGTGGACCGGCTGGGATCGATTTGCTGCCGGATGTTAGGGACGAAACCCCATTGTCAGGCGTGGCTTCTCAGGGGGTTCCATGAGTTTTCGAATAGCCTCGAAGAGGTTGTGGATATCGGAATCATGGTTCTCGATCTTGCGCTCTAACTGTTCCAGCTTCCTTGCCAGTTCTCGATGGGCTGCAACCATTTCCCTGAGGCGTACGAAAGCCCGCGCTATTTGGACGCTTGCTTCAACGGCTACTGGAGTGTGGAGCACACTCGCCAGCATGACTGCTCCATACTCAGTAAAAGCAAGTGGGAGATATTTCCTGTGTTTGCCCCGCCCAGCCTTTTCTAAGGTTGCAGATTGCAACCTTAAAGATTCGGCCTCTTTTCGGCTTAACTGGAACATAAAATCGTCGGGAAAACGTTTTTTATTGCGATGGACTTGTTGATTCAGCCGCTTGGTGGATACGCCGTAGATTCTGGCAAGGTCAGCGTCCAACATGACTTTATGCCCACGGATAAGAAAAATCTGCCGCTCAATATCGCGTGCTGGGACCAAACTCCGCGTAACCATTTTATTGAGACTTTATTTTACAGAAAACGAGGGTTCTAATGGAAATTTACAAAATCGAGCTGTCCGACTTCGGCAACCTCTTTCGCATGGACCCGGCCAAGCTCTCGGATCAGGAGTTGCTGTCTCTGGACTTTATTCTTCATCGAGCCTGGAAACATAAACGAGACGGCGGTCAAGTCCGCTTTGGAAATAAGTCCTGGAGCTTTGAGGATTTAATCAATCTTCATGCCCTCGTCCGCAAGGAGATGAGCCGCCGGGCCTTCCAGCACACCATCAAAGACGAGCTGGACGACCAGACCCAACCGTTCCTAAAGGCCGCCGAGGAACTGGCTCCGGTGTATCCATCGGGCATCCAATTGGGCCGCGAGATAACTCTGGGTGAGGTGCTGTCCCAGATCAAGTCCTTTTACGCCCATCCCATTTTCGCTTGGATCGTGGGCGGGCTCGCCAACTGGGGCAAGACCAAGGGCGACATTGACATCCTGTGGTGGGCCACGCCAGCCATCCCGGAGTATTTCAAGAAGATTCTGGAATTCCGCTTCGGCCGCCAGTTCAAGGATGGCGAGATCGCGGGCCGGGTTCAGCACCACCTAAATTTCTTCCAGGGCCCCTTTACCAAAGCGGTCCCGATCTACGCTCTCAAAGTCGAACGTATCAATTCCGAGGGCGAAATCAAAGCCGCCGGCGAGGGTATCGTCATCAAAGAGGCCGCGGTCATGCCCGACCCGTTAGAGATGGTTTGGGATGAGGCGGCCAAGGGCTGGACCATCCCGCAGAGCTGGCTTAGCGACAAGGCCGCCTCCATTGCGGACGATCTGCGTTCCGCCTCGGCCGAGTTCATCGCCCAGGCGGAGGCCTCGGCGAAAGAGGACGCGGTCAAACTCTTCCGGTTCTTCATCCCGCTTAAGCCCACCAAGGGCCACAAGCCCGATGAGCCGCAAACCGTGGACAACTTTCTTAAATTCTTTAAGGATGAAGATTTCCCTGTGTATTCATCGAAGAAGTTTGACGGCGCGGATTACGTCATCTTCCGCGACGCTGATCGTGTGCAGATGATCTCCGAGGACGGGCGGGACAACACCGAGCGCTTCCCCCAGATCGTAGAGGCCTTGAAGAAATTGCCTGTTGCCAGGTTCGCCATCCTCTCTGAGGTGGAGCGTTGGGACGAGGACAATCATCTGCCAAGGGAGACGGTGACGGCTTATGTTAACGAGGCTTCAGAGCCCGATGACTCGGATTTTGTAGCCAATGTTTATGACGTTGTTTTCTTTGAATCAGAAACTGCCAAGCCCGGGGACATCCATAAGCTGCCCTTCGTGGACCGACTTAAATACCTGGGTGCTCTTGGGTTTCCTCAATCAACCGATGAGCCACCTGATCTTGATTTGAAGCTCAACCTTGTTCCCCATTACCCTGCCGGAAACAAAGAGGAGCTTAAAAAAGAAACCGGGAGGCTCCGCCGCCTGGAGGGCTCAGAAGGCAACGTGGCCAAGGCGCATCGCTTCATCTACAACCTGGAGAACAAACCATCCGGCATGGTCAAGTTCCATAACGCGGCCATCCTCAAAGGCATTGTCACCGAGGTCAAGGAAACAAAGACGCCCGAGGTTTTTAATTTCTTCTACGGCTTGGATTTTGAAGACGTAGAAGTTCCCCAAGAGACAATCCGGGATGTTAAGGGCAAGCGTTACCATGAGATAGGCACAACCTTCTCCACGGCGCTCAAGGCCAAGAAGGGCGATATTGTTGAAGTCGAGTTCGAGACCCTGAATATTTCAAGGGACCTGCAAAAGGGAACAATCGCCGTCACTGCCTGGGCTCCGCGTGTTTTAAGCGTATCCAGCCAGGGGAAGCCCATGACCGTTAGCGAGGCTATTGAATCCGCAGAAAAGGGGCTTGTCCTTCAGGAGAAGGAAATAACGGAAGACGGCGAAACGATATTTAAGGGAGTCCGCCAAGCCTTCGGCTCCTATGGAGGCAAAAGATTCCTGGCTCACAGAATCGCTTCCTACATTCCCTATCACAAGACTTATATCGAGCCTTTCGCCGGTGGGGCAGCCGTGTTCTTCGCCAAAGACCATTCCCCTAACCTGGATTTTCGCAGAGGACTAATCTGTTAGATTTTTTTGGTATCCGTAGGAATTTTAATCTGAACAAGTGCGTCATAAAGCCAAGGGATTTTGACTGCCTGGCGATGGAACCCGGCTTCC
>JACQPE010000166.1 GCA_016207685.1 Elusimicrobiota bacterium
CCCCTGCCCCCTGCCCCCTATTTTCTACATCCATGTCCGGCAAAATGTCCTATCAAGAATAATTTGATTTTGCGGCCGGCGGCCCACGGAGATGATCGCGGCCGGCGTTTGGCAATAATCGAGCGTCAAATCAATTAAGCGTTTGGCTTGCTTGGGTAAATCAGCATAGCGCGTCACGGACGTCAAATCCCCGGTAAAGCCGGGCAACTCCCGATAAACAGGCAGGGCTTCTTTAAGAGCGCGCAATCCATCGGGCAACTCTTTTAATATCCGGCCGTTTAATGAATAGCCCACGCACACTTGAATTTTGGAAAGCCCTGACAAGGTATCGAGCTTGGTCAACGCCAAACGATTGACCCCATTAATGCGGCAGGCTTTTCTTAACAGCGGCAAATCTAGCCAACCGATGCGCCGAGGCCGGCCTGTTGTGGCGCCATACTCATGGCCTGTTTCGCGAATTTGGGCCGCCAAATCGTCTTGGATCTCCGTCGGAAACGGCCCCTCGCCCACGCGCGTCGTAAAAAGCTTGGCGATTCCTAAAACGACTTCTATCGCCTGTGGTCCGATGCCCACGCCACACGGAGCGTAACCTGCCACGGGATTTGAACTCGTCACATAGGGATACGTGCCGAAATCAACATCCAGGAATGTTCCTTGCGCGGATTCTAATATTACGCGGCGCCCTTTTTTGAGCGCCGCGTGAAGCTCGATTGAGACATCCCGAGCAATCGTTTTAAGAAAAGGCGCCAGCGACTGCCGATCGGATAACGTTTGATTCTCAATGACGCGAATTTCTTCAGGCTTGGCAAAAGGGGTCAAGAGTTCCTGGATATTGGCCAGGGCTCTTTCCTTAAAAATTTCATCATCAAGATAATCAATGATGCGAATACCGGCGCGCGCGATTTTATCCCGGTAAGAAGGCCCGATCCCGCGCTGCGTCGTTCCCAGACGGGAACCCTCGCCCAAATACCGCTCCAACTGCAAATGATACGGCAAAATCACATGGCTTAGAGGGCTCACCCAGCAACGCCCCCGGACCTTAACGCCTCTTTGGGTGAGCATCTCAATTTCTTGCTTGAGGGATTTGGGATCCACTACCACGCCATTGCCGATATAGCAATGGACCTTGGGATAGACAATGCCGGAGGGCACAAGGTGCAGGGCCAAAATATCATTGGGCCCCAAAACTAATGTATGGCCCGCGTTATTGCCGCCTTGATAACGGGCCACGGCATGCGCGTGGCGCGCCAACGAATGAATAACGCGGCCCTTGCCCTCATCTCCCCACTGCAGCCCAACGACAACCAAAGCCGGCATACAATAACAATTCTATCTTTTCAAAAATTGCAGGCGAGAGGCGAGAAGGTTGATTGTTTGCCGAGAGCTGAATTCTGGCCTTTAATTTACCAGCTCAAGATGCGTTGAAATAGGGTGGATTTGGATTGCTTCTTGCGTAAAACTTGGACGCGCAAGTCAGGGGGGAAGGTGCCTTCGCCGACCACTGAATGACCAAAGCGAACGCGCACGCCGGTCAATGGGCCTTCCTCCCAGACGGATTCAATAGGCGCTTCAACCGCGTGAAGCCCGGCGTTGGAACAGCCACCCAGCACTTCAGCCATATAAAGACGGGTATCTTCGGTTTCAAGAATATAAGCTTGAACCCAGTCTCCCGCCTGTAAGTCAGCGGCTCGAAGCGGCGCATGGCGGGGGCCCGCATTTTGCGGCGGCAAATGGTCGGCCTGTTGCAGAGCAATGCGTAAATTTAAAAATATGCCGCCTCCCGGTACCTGGGAGTTTTTATAAAAAATCTGTTTGCCGAACCCCGAATTATTAGCATCTGCAGGTTCCCTGCGATATTCGCTCATCGTCAACACCTCGGCCGCGCTGCAAAATTTGGGCGGCACTCTCCAGCATCGCGATGACGCCACCATGTCCTCGAGCCATAGTTGAACGGCATCCTCCCGTCCGGCTAGGAGCGCCTCTTTAATGCCCACGAGGCGGTTCATTTGGGAGACGATTTTGACTTCCCATTCCTTCTCGAGGCTTTGACTCACCGCCACCTGGCACCATTCAGAAAGACGGGCCCGGTAAATTTCTTTTTCAAACTCATGCCAAGGAAGATCGAGCGTCGTTTCATAGAGATGGGGGTTCTCGCTGAAAACAAACCGTAGCCTAAACGATGTCTGTGAACTAGCTCCCGGAACATGAGCGATGAAAAGCATCCGGCCGTAAAGCGGCGGATAGTGCGACATGATTTTTGCCTTAATGACGAAGGCGTCTTTCATGCGTGAGTGGAGAATTTTGAGCGCGCCCTCTACGTCAGAGTGAGCCAATCCAAAAGCGAGCTCCGCTTCCTGGGACGTTGCGCCTGTTTCTTCCACCAGGAGCTCAATTTTATCGCGCATGACAAGGACTATTGTACTTCACGGGTAGGCCCTTGGCTCAAAAATTTCCCGCGGGAAATTTTTGCCGTTTTTGACGCAGAATTCTCAACAGGGGCAGCAACGCCGCGTGAACTTTTTTAACCCAAGGAGGCGCTTTTTTAGCGGCGCGGCTTTCGGATTTGCCCAGTTGCCAATCCAGTTCTTCTAAAGCCTGAAAAATAACGGATGGAGAAAAAAGAGCCGCTCCCATGAGTTCTTTTTTGGGCGGCAGGCCATCGATGCCGGCGGCCTCGAGCAGGTAGCGCGCAGCCAGAACGGGCGCGGCCCAAGGCTCCATGACAAATCGCTCGCGCTGTCCTTCATAACGCAAAAACGGCATCCGGCCCAACGAGGCGAACAGCTCGTTGGCATGGCCTTCAAAGAAAGGATAACGCCGGCGCGTTTCATCCCAAAGCGCTTGCAGGGAGATCGCCGGTCCGGTGGCGCTCCACGCGCGGGTACATGATTGCCAAGAAAGCCGCTCTAAAACACCGGTGGCCGTATCTTTTTTTAAATAGGAGCCCACCTTGGCCGTTTCCCAGGCAATCATGGCCTCAATGACAAAAGACGCCAATTCAAACCCATTTCTGGGGAGTTGACCTTGGCGCCAAAAGGCTGCGGCAGCAACAACCAAAGAGACCGCCAGCGCATTTTTGGGGATGGGGGCCAAGAATTGTTCTAAGGCAACCGTGTTTAACCGGCTTAAATGCTCTAAACATGCGGCAGCCTGTAGTGATCCTTGATTTTTTAACTCTACGGCTGTTTGATGGAAAAAGGCCTGGGTGGCACCCAAACTCCAAGGCTCCAATTCTAAAACCTCGGCCTGGTGCCATTGTTCGAGAACCGAGGATTTCATGTCTGTTCGCCGAAAATCGCTTCTGATGGAAATTGCGCAAGAATTCTTGAGCGCTGTTGTCCAAAATCGAACCACAGCGGCATCAGACCAATCAACAAGCGCGGGGTTATCCTCTAAGCCGTCAATGAGCAAAATTAAACGGCGGGAATTAAATAATTCCTCCAATTGATTGTAAATTCCCCGGTCAATGACACCGACAACATCCCAAACAATGCTAAAACGGCCTTGAAAATCCTTTTTGATGGTTGTTGCCGGGATCAACAAGGGCGTTTTTTTCATATCTCCCAGGCGGTATTCCTCGGCCAGCTTCTCCCAGACTCGGCGCAGAAGCATGGTTTTGCCGCTGCCCGCCTGGCCTTGAATGAAAAGCGGTGTATCCGGTTTATTTTTAAGCCAAAGCGCCAATGTCTCATCCCAATGTGTCTGGGCTGATTTTTGAAATTTGAAATCAGCCTTGAATACCGGATTGACCCATGTCAACGCCCAGTTAAATGGGGCCGGGGAGATTTCCAATTTATTTAGGTCCAAAAATTCGATGTGGCCGAGCGCGTTTAAATAAGAACATAGTTGTTGCGCCTGCTCAATAGGCGCGCCGATTTTTCGAGATAAGAGATGGCCCAGGCCTCGCTGAATATGTCCCTTGCCCTTGGTTAGCCGCTGGCAAAGTTTCAGAATAGCCGGTGATGAGGCCGAGTGAATCGCCAACGTCCCATCAATGCCGCTAAACGAAAGCCGAATTCCCAAAGGTTCGCCAATTCGGTTTAAATGAAAAATTCGTTGTTTGATGCGTTCGATTCGGCGCAAATCGCCAAAAACCGCGCATAGCTCATCGCGGTTGAAAAGATAGGTCAATGGGGCGGCTGCCATCGCAATAAAACAGGGAGCTTGTGCTCCCTCCATTGCGAATTATTATACCACCTATGGTGGTATGAATTCGTAACTTACACTACCTGGGTCATGTAAATTTCTTTTCGCCATTTTTTTCGTGGCGTCTCCTCCGGTCTTCGTTTAGACGGGCATTGGCGCTTTTTCGCCAATAGAAAATTGCCCCAACGGGATTCCTTCTCCTCCGCCCGCCTATCTCGGCGGGCTCCCCCAAAGCCTGCCGCCCGCGCTTCTTCTGCCCCAGGCAGCGCTTGGGTCGGCTTCGAATCCCGTTGGGATTTTTTTATAAACATAGTGGTGGCCCCAACGGGATTCGAACCCGTGATCTCTGCCTTGAGAGGGCAGCGTCCTAGGCCGCTAGACGATGGGGCCATGAAAACCCGGCCAGATGAATCCGTAAATTATACCAACGCTGGATAAGGACATTTTAGGGCCAGCGCAGCAAAAGATTTTTAGAGAGGTTCTTAGACAGGTTCCAAGATTATTCTCGTGCGCAACGAACCAGTCGTAACCTATTCGTAACTCAGTTTCGCCCAGGCTGCCTTCCGGCTCCAAAAAAGTGATTAAGTGATTAAGGGGCAAGGGAAGATATTGCGAGATTAAGGGATTTTAAGAAAAGACAGGTATTTTAATCTTGAAATTGCCCGATCTCAAAATTTCTCTTATGTTTAAAGGAGGTTGCATGAAAAAATTAGCTCTATTGATCAAGCTTCGACGTTATAGCCTGGCTCTTTATATCCCCCTGGCAATTCTGGCCCGGAGAACCAAACGTCAAGGTTCTCTAACAACTTGGCACGGCCGGCGTCTGCGCATGCGAGAATGCCTGATCAACGTTCAAAATGCGGCTCAAGCAGCCTAAAATGATCGTAAGCGTTCAGTCATAAGCGGTCAGCTTTCAGCTTTCGCATAAGCGATGTGAGTATTCGCTTGACTTCGGTCGTCTAGCCGGCAAATTGATCGCTGCCGGCTGACTGCTGAACGCTTACAAATGATCTATCCCCAAGGGGCTGGAATTAGGTGCTAGGGGTTAGGAACAAAAAACGAAATAAACGCGGATTTTTACCCAAATTACCCTAAAGACCTAGGACTTTTAGACTAAAGTCCCATGTCGAATTAAGAATAAGCCCTTATAATGATCAAGAACGATAATTCTAACGAGCATTATCATGAGTCTGTTCGCCAGTGCGCCTTGGATGCGTTGGATCGGATTGACCAAGGTGATTGGTTGGTGGACTTATGAAAATCGCCGATAAAATCGTTAGCCTAGGCCTAGCTTCCTGCATTTTGCTGGCAGCTCCAGGAGCCCAAGCCTATGACGCGGCCGGACAATTAGCAGCCACGCGCCGCCATTTTAATTACTCCGGCAGCGCTTTTGAGTATTACCTTAAACTTCAAGGTATTAACTCAACGCGCGAATTGGCCCGGCAATCTCCAGGCCGGCAACAATACCTCTCTCAAGACTATGAAAAACTCCAACAAGAAATCCTGCGGCACTATGAACAGTTCGGGCTTTTGCAAGACCCATTCTGGAGCCCACAGCTCGTTACCAGCGGCCGATCATTGACCTCTCTGGGGCTGTGGTTTGGCCTCCAGCTTTTAACCCAAGGCATACCGGAAGAAATTCAGGATTATTTGCACCAGGCGGCCCTTGATTTAAGCATCAAGCGGCCTGATCCTACCCAACAAAAACCAGCCGCCATCAAAAGAGCCTTGGCTCAACTTTTTGACCACGCCCAGCGATCCGGCGATGCGAACATTGTGGAAAACTCTCCTCCTGTGCGTGCCGCAATCTCCGAAGATGCCCATTCTGATTCATCGGACAGCACGCTTTTTTCTGGAGTAGCGTCAGACCGCGCTAATGTTGTCCCCAGCGCACCCCTAAACTCAAAACTCAAAACTCAAAACTCAAAACTTTCACAAGAATCCACGGCGGTTTTCCTTGAAGAGCCTGTGGTTGTGGCGGCTGAAAAATCATCGGGATTTTTCCGAACGATCCTAGGTTGGCTGGGCTGGCACAAGACTCAAAAATTCGCCACGGATACTGTCTCTCAAGCCGGTTCTCTTGTGGAAAAAAATTCAGCGCGTAACATAGATGACCCTGCCGGCGGCTCGGAAAATGTCCAGGCTGCCTCCAAAGATTTTGACGATCAAAGCGAGAAAGAAATCCCTGGGCCGGGGACCGGAGTCTCCTTGACCGCCGCCGATCGTGTTTCTCTGGCGCCGCAACCCGCGGGGGCGCAGTTGGCCAGGGTCTTCGATGGTCAACGAGGGGGAGTTTATTTGGTCAGTACGGCCGCTGGGCCTGTTTCCATCGGCTCAACGGCCGCAGCCCCCGCCAACGGTGCGCCGGCCATCTCTGAACGCGAACGCCGCGAGGGCCAAATGGCGCTTGAAGAGCATCTGGGCAACGACTCCTGGCTGGCGCAGGCAGGGGAGCGGGATGCTCGGATGCGCCGTTTAGCCACGGAAATGGCCGCCTATAACACGTTGACCGCGGATCGAACCGGTGACCCCAAGACTGGCGACCCCACGCTCCGAGAACAAACCCAGCGTTTGGAGACGACCCAAGCGGAAGTGGAGCAGGCCATTGTTTCCTACCAAGCGGCCATCAAAAGCGAAGAGGACTGGCGCGTGACTTATCAACAACTCAAAGAACTTTCCCGTTCCGAAGAATCCATGACCCAAATAACCAAAGCGAGCTCGGACTTGGTCGCCGTGCTTCTTTTAAAACGCGGCTACATGTTCATGGACCTCGCTCTTCAAAAACTTTCGGAGCTTGAAGCGCTGATGGAAGCAGAAAAAGAAGAAAATCAAGCCAACCGGGAGGAACTCTCCGGTAAAGAGCGGGAAGCCCAGCGCAAGCTCGAAATCGCCAAAGACCTCTATGACAAAGCGTTAAGAGGTGAATTTGTCCGGGAGGTTGACGAGTACATCGCTGAAGTCGAGGAAATGCTCGTTTATGCCGAAGACGCGGCCGAATTGATCGTTAGCGTTGAAAATATTTTAAATGGCACGGTCACGGGGGATTTGGGCGGGACTTTTTTGGATCCATCCGTTGTCGCCGAAGAAATTTCCATGTGGACGGATTTGCAGTTGGAAATTGAAGAGCAGCACGACGCGGCGGAGGAGTTCGTTGACGTTTACCGGGCGATCTCAGTTCGGGAACCCGATGACTTTGGAGATTACCATTATGTCAGCGCGCACTTGTGGGCCGAGGAATTGATCAACCAAATGGAATCCGCCCAGGCCGCCATTCAAGTGAGCGTGGATGAATTTGAGGAACTTCACAAAATGCGCGAGGACCCCGATCTTTTCTATGTCGGCGTTAAGGGCGACCCCCAGCTCCAAACGGACGAAGAGCAAGAAGATCTTCTCATTTTACGGCGCGAGGGCGAATCCCTGATCAATTTCGGCGCCGGCGCCCTGGAATTTAAAACAGCTGAATCCACGCTTAACGCCTTGCAAAACGCCTATGTCAAAGACGCGGGCTTCGCCGGTGATATCGGGGTTGAACCTTACTATGACGCGACAATCTCCCGTATGGAAGAATCCGAAAAGACGGCCCAAGAGACCATAACGATCATTCAAAAGGGCCTTGAAATGGAGCGGCCCTTGTTGGTCGATGAGCTTGATGTGGTGACGGATGCGGATATGGATTCTTTGCTTGAGATGATCGAAAAGCCCTATCAATCCAGCGCGCCCGAAGGCCTGGCGCATCGCGCCTATGACGTCATGCAAGACGGTAAGGACCTGGCTGAAGACGCGTTGGAATTCTACAACTGGAAAATGTCTTTTTTGAGCTCCGGCCCGAGTTTCTTTGAGATACTGGATTCGGATCTTATTCAAATGCAGAGCGAGCTGGTCAGCCGGCAAGTTGAATTCGCCAACAAACTTCTCGATTTTTTACGCCAGTACTACCGCCCCTCCCAGGAGGCCTTAACGGACACGTATGCCGGCTTGGTGTCACTCTATGAAACAGGTTATGGCACCCTTTATGAAGCGGAAGGAACGCTTTATGATAAGGAATCCGAAGGCTTGGAAACAATGGAAGAGACGATCGCTGAAATCGCGGAACCTTTTCAAGTGGATTTTGAGACCATTAAAAGCCGGCTGGCCATGCTTAACGACATGGATGATCCGGCCATCCGCCGGCTGGGCCGCGCGCTTTCGGATGCCGGCGATGAGCTATTGACCCGTTTGAACTCGAAAAAATTTCTCATTCACGCGCGGGAAGAGCGCGAACGCAAACAGCGGGATTTGAAGGAATCCTTGGAGCGGCTGCGCCTGGAGAGAGAGCGCACCCAGGAACTTCTCAACCGGGGCAACCCGGAGGATCCGAACTTTTATAAAGCCTGGGACTTGGTGCAACGGGGCAATCTCCTGTACGACCCTGAAGGATTCGATGACGACAGCGGCAGCGCGAAACCCGGAGCCCTCTTTGTCCGCCAGGACAGCGTTCAAAAAATTCTTCTGCAGGCTTCGGCCATGACCGGAAACACGCCTTCGGTCCAAGATTGGGTGCGTTCGTTGGGGCTTTCAGATTACGAAGTGTTTCCCGTTGGCAGCGGTTCAGACTCTTTCTACACGGTCGTGCATTTCGCCATCGGCACGAGCCCATCGCTGGAAACGTTCGACGAAAATATTCTCGAGGAATCCCTGATCAAGTTCGGCAACCTGGGGAGTCTCATCGGCCACAATGTTTCCGTGTCTCTGTACGATTTCAAGGACTTGGAGGTGGCCGTGGGATCCCGGGGCATTCGCACCACATTCGAACGAGATAAGGAAAATGAAAAATACATTAATACCACGGTCATTGACATTCATAACAATCTCCAGCAGGGGCATATTTTTCGCGCGCTCATTTTTGAAAACATGGCCTTCATGACGTTGGGCGACCGGCTATTTATTTCAGCGAATGGCTATGGAGACTTGCCCATGATTCAGGGCCAGGCGCAGCATTGCCTTGCCGAGGAATTGGGCTTATCCAACTGCGACTCCATGCCGTTTAGCTATTCAAGCGAAAATGACGACCCTCCTTATATCGTCGGCGGCCGCGCCAAGGGCGTATTTTATTTTCATGAAGTGGCTTCCCTTAACGCCGAGGCGGTCCGGGTCTTTGCCCAAGATCCGCATACGCTTGAAGGCTACATCAACACGTCGCTCGACCCCTTGGACATGAATGAAGAATACTTTACCATTGAAGGCGCCATCCTCAATTACCTCAAGCTCCACGGCGGCGTCACCATTGACTTGGCCAAGATTTTTTCCGAAAAACAAACGTTCGCCATTGAATTTTTTATGGAAAAGGAAACCGCCACGGAAACCGATAACGGGGCTGTGTCCGAAGAATATTTGGAAAACTATGCGGACAATTATGACAAGCTTTGGAAAGGCGCCCAACTCATTAAAGAAATCAATTTTAAGCTATTCGGCCATCAAACCCGGCTGGCTATGGAAACGCGCGCGGCCTGGGACCAGGACAACGCCTTGGAAGTGGCCGAGGAGCTTTCGTTTTATTTTCCCAAGGGTTTTTCCTTGAGTTTGGCAGGCGCCCGCTACGGCGGGGACCTCTACGGCAAAGTTTCCGTTAACTCGCGCATTGCTCCGGGAACCGATCTTTTTCTCTCTTACGGCAATGACCGCATTAATACGGACATGGATCTGATGATTGGGCTCTCGAGCACGCTTTCCATCGAGCAATTTCGGCGAAACGCCGCCTCCAGCGCCGAACGCGCCATGGCCGGCGGCCAGACGCTTTCGGATTTCCAGCGCGGATTGGAAAAAACTTTTGATTCCGAGGGTCGCGGCAATGGCGATGCCGGCGCCACGCAAGCGCTGCCTCTGGAAGCAGCCATGATGCGCGCCTTAACTCACGACGCCGGCATCGCCGCGCTGACCAATGCGATCGGTATTAAAGAGCAAGAAACGCGCCAGTTGCGCCGCGTCGTTGAGGCCGGCTTGAGCGGACAAGGAGGAATCGTGCTCGGTGAAGGATTCACCGATATGGTAACAGGCAACGACCAAAATTCTTACGGCTATTGGTCCACCGCCGGCGGCCTTCAAGTCGGCGTGGCCGCTTTTTTTGGACTGACGCAGCCGCAAAAGAAAGAAGCGTTAAAGGAAATCGTCCAGATGAAAGTGCTGCTTTTAGACTTAAAGGAAGCATATGAGAAAGCGATGGATGAATTTCGTCTTGGCGTCCTGCGCGTGATTTTGGCCCGGTTGCGGCTCAAGCAGCTTGAAGCTCTTAAAGATCGGACGGAGATTGGAGGCAACCCCTTGCTTCGATCCCAGCTCGACCTCAATATCATCCAGGCCGTCAAGGAGCGCGCTATTGAAGAAGCGGCGCTGCGTGCCAGGATAGGGCTTTCATCGAAGGATCCTCTGCCCAAGGAAATTGAAGAAATTTTCATCAACCCCAATAATCCTCAAGAAACCATTGACGCGGCCATGAAAGCGGCGGGGTATCCTGGCGGGTGGAACAAACTGTTGGTGAAAATTGCCGAAGCCAATCCCAATAAAGCCGCGCGACCCCCGCTGTATTCTCCGGAACGCATTTTCGAAGCCATATCTCCTTTGCAGCTTCTTCCTTTTATTGACGCCCTGACCATCAGCGCCGGCACGACGCTGGAAGACTCTTTGGGCAATTCCCAGGCTTCGATCGGCGCCAGCGTGGAAATTACGCTATGGGACCCGGAGCGCGGCCTGAAACGAAAGTCCGTGTTGCTTGAAGCCGACATGGCGGACCTGCGCGCCGCCGAACGGCTCGCTGCGGACCGGGCTCAAAATGATCCCTATATCGCCTGTTTCGACCGTTGGGCTTTGGGGACTGAAAAGAAAAATTTTGAGTCGGTGATTCCGAAATTATGGGCGAAATTGGCGGCCTCCCGTGATTTAGCCGAACAGTTGAGCATTATAGATCAAATCACGCTTGTCAATCGGGAAATCAGCCGTATTGTCCTTGAATCGTTCTCTGTGCCGGGGGCCGATTGTCCCAAGGAGACGCGACAAAAACTCGCGCTTTCCGGCGCGCCGCGACTTTTGGAAGAAGCCAAGGGCGCTTCATCAATGTTGGCGGAACTGGAACTTCAGCGGCAATCCGCGGGTTATCTCGAAAAAGCCGCGCGCCGGCGCGTCCAGCTTAAAACGAGTCTGGGCATCACTTATAACCCGGTGGATAATCTCTGGTTTGAAACGCCGGCGACATTTTTTATTTCGGATGCCTGGTCCTGGCTCATTCCAGCGCTTAATTTAACCATTAAGCATAAAGCATCGAAGGAAGCTGACACTGATTATTCTCAAGCGCTGATCAAAGCCTCGGAAGCTGACTTCAAAATTCAAACCTTGGAGCTTACCCAGCAAATCATCACCAGTTACCTGCGCCTTGTTTTTGCCAAATCCATCAAAGATGAACTGGTGGCCAAAGCCAAGGGTTCCACCGATCCGGCTGAAATTGCGCGTCTTAATGTGGATATTCTGGAGTTGCGCCGTTCGATCACGCATGAATCCCAGAAGCTTATCATTCTTTTGGGAAAAGACCCCGCTCAATTTGAAGTTGATTTGGAGACCTTGGCGCGGCTCAAGCCCCAGGAGACCGCCGAATCCCTGCGTCCCTGGAGCGAGGCTAATCTTAAGGGAGCCCCCGGGGTTCAACTGGAAAGCCTTCGGACGCGCCTTGAGCTTGTGCGCGCTCTGGAAGCTCAACTACTCATTGATGAGCGCTCTATGAACATCAAAACCGAGCCTGTGAGCGCGCTTTTGCAAGTGGCCGCGCAGCTCATCGGCAGTTTTTTTGGCGATGGCGGCGACACTACGAGCATGGTTGATTTGCAAGCGCTCACCCGCTATCGTCAGGACCTCGAACGACAAATTCGTGAATGGGAAGCCGCCAGCGGCGGACGGGAGCGCGAAGCGGAGATCGTTCTCGCGCGCGCGCAAAAGGCCTGGCAGGATGACCCAACGTTCCTGCATCTCCTGGGCCGCGAACTCGCCTGGGTGTCCCAGGCGTCGGGTGGATTTGACCGTCCGTTGGAATACAGCTATTTGCCTCGAAGCAATACCCGCGAGATGGCGCCGGTCATTCAATATAAGGCCCGCATTTATGACGCGGAGCAAGGTATTTGCGCCGATCCTGCTCTCTGCACTAAAGATGGCGACCGGCGCCCAACATCGGAGGTTGGCGAAGGCAGCGTTTACTATGACGGTAGAAATACGAAAAAAGCCACGTTTTATGAAGGTTTTGTTCAAATTCTCCTGCGGCGCCCCGAGCTGGTTAATCCGCGACTCATGGTTAAAGCTGAAGAATTGCAACAAGAACATCAGGCGCGCCTGGAGTGGCTTGAGAAAGACCTGCGCCAGGCGCGGCTTTTCGGGCTTGTATGGAAATACAATTATCTCAACGGGCAACTCTCGCATGCGGTTGACGAATCAACCAAAAAGTCCATTGAGAAACTCATGGCGCAAACCCAGGAAGAAATTTTGATCGAATTCGGCCTTAAATCCCCTGAAGAATATCCTGCCATTGTTCCCCCGCAATCGACCATGGATCCCGAAGCATTGGAGACGCTCATGAATATTTCCCTCCAATACTTGATCGGCGATGCTCCCATTTTGGGGGCCTTGCGCGCGGACCTCGCGCTGGGCCAGCTTGAAGCTCAGGCGATCATTGATAATTTACGCTATCAATCCATGAATCCATCCTTTGTGTTGGGCTATTTCCGAAACGGCATTGTGGGCGGTCTAATGCTATCGGCGCCTTTGGCCGGCATCACTCCGGGCGCCGAACTCTTTCGCGATTTAGACCGGATTATTCAGGCCAACATGACCTCGGTTCTCGAAGCCCGATCGTTGGCCGCTGATGCCCGTGAGCGCTTGGCGCGCAATTATTTTGAATTCCGCTACTTGATTGACGAGGTCATCCAGCGCCAAATAAATCTTAACCTTTTGCGCCGTGAGCTCTCGATTGATCCGTTCAACCCCAAGCTGACCGAACGCTACTATCAAAACTATGAAGACCTGTTGCTGGGCACGAGCAGACTGCATCAATTGTATCTTCAAATCGAAATGGATTTGAAACTTTTAGGGGTTAACA
>JACQPE010000188.1 GCA_016207685.1 Elusimicrobiota bacterium
AACCGCCCGGCGATTTTCGCGGGATGATAACTCCTACCAAGTAAAAACGGTAGGAGTTTTTTATTTTATGGATACAAACAAATTAATCGGATTGGCCGCGGGCAGCCTTGCCGGAGGCTTTGCCAGGTATTTTTTGGCTGGCATGGCCTACCGTGTCTTTGGAACCGGTTTTCCGCACGGAACTTTCGTGGTCAATATGTCGGGGTGTCTTTTCCTTGGCTTGCTGGATAGCCTGGCCGAAGAGAAGTTCCTGCTGGGTCCCAATGCCCGGCTTCTGCTCATGATCGGGTTCTGCGGGGCCTTTACCACATTCTCGACTTTGATCTTGGAAACAAATAATTTGCTTAAAGGTGGGGAGATTCTAAGAGCCGTTGTGAACGCAGGCGGGAGTCTTGTCCTCGGCCTTGTCCTGCTTCGATTGGGCGGGGCTTTGGGGAAACTGATCTAAGGGGGTCTTATGAAAATACCATCGGACGGAAAACTTTTAAGAATTTTTATCGGAGAGGCGGATCAATGGGAAGGCCGGCCTCTCCACGAGGCCATCGTTATTGAGGCCAAGAAAGAGGGTTTGGCCGGAGCCACAGCGATTAAGGGCTTCCTGGGATTCGGCTGCAAAAGCCACCTGCACACCGCCAAGCTTTTGCGCCTATCCGAGGACCTGCCCATCGTTATTGAGATCGTGGACAGCGAAGAAAAGATCAATCGCTTTTTGCCCAAACTCGATCAAATGGTCCAGGAAGGATTGATTACACTGGAGAAAGTCCAGGTGGTCATGTACCGGGCCAACGGAATCAAGGCCTGATCCGCCACTTTACCCCTTTTCTTTTCTGGGCCAATCAACTCCCACAGGTGCCCAAAATTGCCTATTGACTCTATACTATGGTATAGGGTTTATACTTTAAGGGAGGCGAGATCATGGAAACGCAATGGACGATCGGAAAGGTGGCTAAACAGGCAGGGGTCAATATCCAGACCGTGCGCTTTTATGAGCGCAGAGGGTTGGTCAGCCCAGACGGCCATCGGGATTCCGGTTACCGTCTTTACGAGCCGGAAGCGGCGCAAAAGATTCGTTTCATTAAAAACGCCCAGAGGCTTGGGTTTACTTTGGATGAGGTGGCCGGGCTTCTGCGTTTACGAGTGAGCCACCGAGCCCGCTGTGAGGATGTCAAAAAGAAAGCGCAAAAAAAGCTTATCGCCGTCAAAGAGAAAATCGAAGCCTTAAACTCCATGCGAAACGTTCTTGAAGGACTGATCCGAACCTGCCGCAATAAGGGCACCACGGAAAAATGTCCGATATTGGGATGTTTGGAGGGAAACCAAAAATGAGTTCAAGGGCTTGTTTGCTTTATTTTGAAAGCTGTCCCAATAAAGACAAGGCAAGAGAGAATTTGAAGCAGGCTCTTGTCCAGTTGGGAATTGCGCCTATTTGGGATGAAGTTGATCTCGAGAGCTATCAAACTCCTCAAAAGTGGCGCGGATTCCCATCACCCACGATCCTTGTGGATGGATCAGATGTTGTGACTGGTAATTTTTCCGCATCGGGAACGACTTCCTGCCGCTTGGGTGATGCGCCCAGCGTGGATTTAATCGCGGCCAGGCTTAAAAGCAGCGGTCCAACAAAAAAATGGTGGGTTCCGTTAAGCTCAACTCCAGCCGCCCTGATCAGTCTTTTTCCTGCGGCCTTTTGCCCAGCTTGCTATCCAGCCCTGGCTGGTCTTTTATCCTCCCTGGGGTTGGCTGGTTTGATTTCCGATTCCGTTTTGAGACCCTTAACCATCGCCTTTCTTTTCATCGGGGTTTTGGCCTTGGGTTACGAGGCTAAGCGTAATCGGCATTACGGCTCTTTGGCAATGGGCGCTGTGGGCGCGATTGGTATTTATGCTGGGCTTTATATATTTGCCCTGCCCTGGCTCAAGTTTACCGGTATCGCCATGTTAATCGGGGCATCCATTTGGAATGTTTTCCCTAAAAAGTTTTTCAAAGCCAAAACAGAATGCGCTGCCTGCAAGGCAGAAGGAGGTGTTCCCAATGGCTAAGAGAAAAGTGGAAGTATTCACTGCCGGTTGTCCTGTTTGCGATGAGGCTGTTCAACTGGTGCGGTCAACGGCCTGTCCCAATTGCGAGGTGGTCATCTATGACCTCAACAAGGGCTGCGGCACCAATGAATGCCGGGAAAAAGCCAAAAGCTACGGTGTCAAACGAGTTCCTTCGGTGGCGGCGGATGGACGGTTGCTTGACTGTTGCAAACAAGGGCCGGTTACGCGGGAAGCCCTTCGGGCCGCAGGCGTAGGGCAGGCATAAAGTCTGTCAAATTCGCGCAACTGAAAACCCCAATCTTTGCTTCTGGCCAATAAGGATTTGAGGAAAATAAAATTTGACAAACCTGTTTCAGTTTTGTTCAATTGACCCAAGATAAGGGGAGCTTGGTGTAACCAGGCTGAGAGGCCCGATGCGATCGGGCGACCCTTCGAACCTGATCTGGGTAATACCAGCGAAGGGAAAAATGAAGAAAACTAAAACTTTTCAAAGCCTAACTGTCGCAAGCGGTTAGGTTTTTCTTTTTTCCTTCCACTTATTCCCAGCCAGGAAATTAAAAACAAACGAGGAGGAGTCTATGTTGTTCGCTAAAGTCCAAGAAAAAGAAATCACAAGGTCCATTCTGGGGAACTTTTCAAAGTCGCTCCACGAGATGGCCGATGCCGAGGTGCTCGTTATTGGCGCTGGGCCTTCCGGGCTTGTGGCCAGCCGGGAGTTGGCAAAACAAGGGGTTAAAGTCTTCGTCATTGAGCAGAACAATTACTTGGGAGGCGGTATGTGGCTGGGAGGCTTCATGATGAATCCCATCACCATCCGGGAGCCGGGCCAGGAAATATTCGAAGAATTGGGAGTTCCCTTGGAAGAGGTTAATCCTGGTCTTTATGTCGCCGATGGTCCGTATGCAAACTCTAAACTTATCGCGGCCACCTGCGAAGCAGGGGTTAAATTCCTACAGCTCACCAGCCTTGAGGATGTTCTGGTCAAAGATGGCCGTCTTTGCGGGGTTGTGGTCAACTGGACGCCGGTTCAGAGCTTGCCCCATCAAATTACCTGCGTGGATCCGATAGTTCTTCAAGCCAGAATTGTTATTGATGCCACGGGCCATGATGCTGTTTCGGCCAGACGCCTAGAAAAGCGCGGGCTTCTTAAAGTTAAGGGCATGGGAGTGATGGGAGTTGAAGCATCAGAGGACGCTGTCGTCGAGCACTGTGGCGAAGTATTCCCAGGCTTAATCGTGACCGGCATGGCTGTTTCGGAAATTTTTGGTCTGCCTAGAATGGGGCCCACCTTTGGTGCGATGCTGCTTTCCGGTAAAAAGGCGGCTCAAATCGCCCTCGAAAAATTGGGCGCATTGGCCAAAGTATAGCGGCAGGGGGGTTGATCATGGCTACACAGAAATTTTTTGCCAAAAAGGGCCAAATTACGCCTCAGATGGAGTTTGTCGCGCGCAAGGAGGGATTGGAGCGAGAGGCTTTGCGGCAAGAGGTGGCTTGCGGAGCCATGATTATCCCGGCCAACAAAAACCATCTTGCTCAAAAACTCAACCCGATGGCTATCGGTCGTTTGGCGACTGTCAAGGTGAACGCTAATCTTGGAACCTCTCCCACAACATCAGGCGCTCAAGATGAGTTGGACAAACTGCATCTGGCGGAGCGCTTGGGGGCAGACACCGTGATGGATCTCTCGACAGGCGGGGACGTTTCCAAAATTCGGGAGGCGATGTTAGCCGCTAGTCATGTTCCCTTGGGCACGGTGCCTATTTATGAGGCGCTGATCAGAGTCCATGCTATTGAAGAGTTAACCGGCGATCTTCTGCTTAAGGTGATCGAAGAGCAAGCTCGCCAGGGAGTGGACTATATGACCATTCACGCAGGAGTGATGCTCGAGCATTTGCCGCTTGTGGCCCAGCGAATTACAGGCATTGTTAGCCGAGGTGGAGGAATTTTAGCCAAGTGGATGGTGCATCACAAAAAGCAGAATCCTCTTTATGAGCGCTTCGATGATGTTCTGGAGATTGCCAGAACCTACGATGTGACGCTTAGTCTGGGGGACGGTTTAAGGCCGGGGTGTTTGGCGGACGCTTCCGATCAGGCGCAATTTGCGGAGCTCAAAACGTTGGGTGAATTAACGCTTAAGTGTTGGGACCGCGACGTGCAGGTCATGATCGAAGGGCCAGGCCATGTGCCGATGGATCAGCTCAAGATGAATGTGGAGAAACAAAAATCTTGGTGCCACGGCGCTCCTTTCTACACGCTTGGTCCTTTGGTGACGGATATCGCGCCAGGTTATGACCACATCAGCTCGGCCATTGGGGCGGCCATCGTTGGATGGCATGGAGCCGATCTCCTCTGTTATGTTACCTCCAAAGAACACTTGGGCCTTCCTGAGATTGAGGACGTTCGCCAAGGAATTGTGGCTTATAAGATTGCGGCTCATGCCGCTGACGTGGCGCGCGGCCGAAAGGGAGCCAGAGATCGCGATGACGCCCTTTCCCATGCCCGAGCCGAATTTGATTGGGAGAGACAATTTGCTCTTTCCCTGGACCCCGAGCGAGCCCGGGCCATGCATGATGAAACGTTGCCCCAGGAAGTCTTTAAGCGCGCCGAGTTCTGTTCTATGTGCGGACCAAAATTCTGCCCTATGCACAATTTCAAAAGCAGCCTTTTGAAGGAGCTTGAAGGCGTGGTATGACAAGAATTCCCCGAGCGCTCACCATTGCCGGCTCTGACTCTGGAGGCGGTGCCGGCATTCAAGCAGACATTAAGACTTTTGAAGCCTTCGGTGTTTTTGGAATGAGTGCCGTGACGGCGATTACGGCTCAAAACACGCGCGAGGTGTGCTCTATTCAAGAAATAGACCCCAAAATGATTGCTGATCAAATTGACGCTGTTTGCGAAGACATTGGCGCAGATATTGGAAAAACTGGAATGCTAGCTAATTCAGCGATTATCGAGATCGTGGCTCGTAAGATTCGTCAGCACAAAATCCCCGTTGTGGTTGATCCTGTTATGGTGGCCAAATCCGGAGCCCCGCTTGCTAGTCAAGAAGCTATCCGGACCATGAAGAAAAGACTACTTCCTGACGCTGTTCTCCTTACGCCAAATACCGAAGAAGCGGAAATTCTCGCGGGCTGCCTGATCCAAACGCATAGAGAAGCCAAGATGGCAGCGCGCAAGTTAGCTCAAAAAACGCCGGCCGTTTTGCTTAAAGGAGGGCATCTGGCCGGAGGCACTATCGTTGACTGGCTGATTCTTGACGGCAAAATTCATGAGTTTGCAAAAAAAAGAATCGTGACCAAGAATACTCATGGGACAGGTTGCTCCCTCGCCGCGGCCGTGGCTGCAAATCTTGCCCTTGGGTTTTCTCTGCTAGAAGCGGTTCGTTGCGCTGAGGTATTTATTGATCGAGCGATTCGTTGGTCTTTGCCCTTGGGCAACGGTCATGGCCCCGTGAACCATTTTGTCGAATTCAAAAACGAATCCAATCGATGGAGAGTCCTTAAGGAAATTCGCGAGGCCATTGATTTGTTTGAAAAAGAAAATATCGCCGGGTTGATACCGGAAGTGGGTTCTAATTTCGCTGTCGCTCTTCCTTTTGCCCAAACCTTAGAGGAAGTGGCTGGGGTCGAAGGCCGGATGGTTAAAACTGCCTCCGGTGTCAAAGCGGCCGGCGGTCCCTGCTTTGGCGCATCCAATCATGTCGCCCGCCTGCTGCTTGGTATTCGAGAACATGATCCCACGATTCAAGCTGCCATGAATATACGCTATACCCAAGAGACTGTCGCTGTTTGCAAAAAACTTGGACTTCGGATCGCTACCTTTAATAGAGGCCGGGAGCCACGCGCTCAAAAAAATCTAGAAGGGAGAACTCTTGCCTGGGCAGCCCATAAAATCATAAAGAATCATCTGGCTCCGGACGTGGTTATAGACCAAGGCGCTCTCGGCAAAGAGCCCATGATTCGACTTTTGTCTAAAAACCCTCAACAACTTCGCCGAACGATTCTAAATATTCATCGAGAGTTAAAAGCCCTGCTCAATCGAGAACAATAGTTGGTCTACGGTTTCGGCTGAGGAATAGCTCAAACTCTTTGATTTGAAAACCCCAATCCTTGCTTCTCGCCAGTGGCCGGAGCCGGCGTTCTGTAAGAAGGCCCATCCGAACAGATGGAGGCAGGGCCAAGATGTGCTTCTGGATGACGGGTGCCAGGTTCAGCAAATTTAAGACGCGGGTCAGGTAGGAGGGGCTGAAGCCCACTTCCCTGGCCAGGGCGTCCTTGGTTAAACCAGGGGTCTTGTCCAGGCGATCTTTCAACTCATAGGCCTGCTTTAGAATGGCCTGAATCCTGGGCGGCAGGGGCTGACGGTAGCGGCGCTGGTGGCTTTTAATTGCCTTGGCCTCTTCCGGGAACAGGATCAATTTTTTTCCTTTCGCCCCGCTTGCTCCGCCAAAAATTGAGTCATCCCACATTAAAAACCCGCTTATATTCGTTTCCAGGGTTAAAAACGTGTTTATTTGCAGATAGTTTTTTCTGAGACCGTTGGACCCGGGCAGCCAGCTTGTACGGTTTCGCCCTTGGGCCAGGAGGTCAAAGGGTTTCTTATAGGAGGGAATGAGGTTTTCGCCCTCTACTTTCAAGTTCGAAACCACGAAATTTAGGAGCTGGCGTTTTTGAGGCAGGCTTCGAACTTGGTACATGCCGTGGGCCTCGTGGGCCAATTCCAAAAGCTCAAGACCTAATTCAAAATACCTCTGATTAGCGTGCTCATGCTGGGCAACCGCAATGCGGGCGTCCTCCTGCTCCTTACGCCAGATGGTGGATTGCTTTTCCCAAAACTCGGCAGTGATCACCCCGTCCAATTTATCGTTATAGGCCTTGTCTAATTTCTCCTGAAGTTTCCGGTAGGTCTGATGCAGCGTGGCAATGGCTTGATCGTGATAGGCTTTCTCCTGGGAATGGCTTTCCTTGAGACCGCCGGTCAGAAACTCCAGGACCCCTTGATCAATCTGGATGGTCTTTAGAATTTTCTCCAGTTTTTGATCCAGGGCCTCTTCGCGCAAGTAGCTGTTCTTGCAGCGCCCTTTAGCAAAAGTGCAGTGGTAATAAACGTACTTGCCCTTTTTCTTTTCAGCCGTATAAGCGCAACCGCAGACCCCGCAAGTCAAAAGCCCGCGAAAGGCATATTCCTTCTTGGTTATACGTGGTTTGTCAAAGCGTTTAAGCACCCTTTGAACCATATCAAAAAGCTCCTTGCTAATAATCGGCTCATGGATGCCTTTGTAGAGTTTGCGCCGCCAGATGAAGTAGCCGTAATAAATCGGATTTCCCAAAATATAGGCCAGCTCGCTTTTATAGATTTTTCTGCCGCTTTTAGAGTGCAGGCCTTCCTCATAAATTTTCCCTTCCAGGGTTTTAAGCGAGTAGTTGCCTGTGGCGTAAAACTCAAACATCTTGCGGATTAAGGGTGCTCGCTCCTGATCGAGTTCGATCAAGTGGGTTTCTTTGTTGTTTTTGTAGCCAAAAGGCGCGTGCTGGGGAAACTCGCCCTGCTCCGCCTTCTCCAGCATTCCCTTGGCCGTCTCCTCCTTCAAATTATCAATGTAATTTTTGGCCAGCAAAACCTTGAACCCATGCACCAGTTTTTCATGGGACCGGGAATCCTTGTTTAGGGTCGTGTTCTCTTTGACCAGGATCACGGTTAAGCCGCTTTTATCCACATCGAGGTCAATATAATCAAG
>JACQPE010000170.1 GCA_016207685.1 Elusimicrobiota bacterium
CATCGGGGGCAACAAAACCCAATACACCTACCAGGTCAGGGTGGACACAACATCTCCCGTGGCCCCCAGCACGGCTACGGCGCGCTCCCCTCAAGCCCGCGACCTGGCCGTCAGTTGGACCACGAGCACGGACACCCTCTCCGGTCTTCACGCATCGGAGGCAACTTATGCGGAAATTTCTTCAATCACCGATGGTGGCTCCGTTGTCCGTTACTCGGGCTGGCTCTCGCGCGACACCACGTCCTACACATTCAGCAACATTACCGGCAATACGACCTACTACGCCCGAATCAAACACCGGGATGCCGCTTATAACGAATCGTCCTGGGTGTCAACCTCGGCCTATCTGGCCGCAGGCGTCTTCGTCACTGTTTCTTCAGCAGCCGGCTCAACCCTCGGACCCGGCACACGCAACAACCTTCTTCAATTAGCCATGTACGCCGAGGAAGGAACATCAACAAAACTCCAAGAAATCTATTTAAGCACCTATAGCTCCACTCTACCTTCCGGCCAATTCACCTTTTTGCTGCTTAATGAAAGCCTCTCGGTCATCGGCGGATCAGACGAAGGCACATTCGTTACCAAGTCAACCATCACGCTAAGCTCTCCGCAGCCGGACTTGGATTCAACAACCAAATATTTCTACATCGCCGTAACGCCCCTGAAAACAACCTTGCCGGGAACGGACAAAACGATCGGGGTAACGGTTTCAGGGTCAAGCTTCAAGTACTCGACGCCCCATCAAACGCGCAGCAACATAGGCGGCGGCTTCAGTTCTCCTGCCCCCTATGTCGAGGACGGCGTTAATACGGTTCGCGTCACGCCCACCGCATTGGCTCCTTCCGAACTTGTCCGCGGATCAACCAATTACGTGATGATCAAACTTAGACTGAGCATACCCAGCGGCTTTGGAACGGCGGAAATGAAACAATTCATCTTGAAAACAACGGGAACGGCGACCAGCGCGGACGTCACGGCCCTGCGGATTTACCTGGATGCCAACCGCAACGGCACGCTAGACGCGGGAACGGACATCCCCCTGGGCAATGATGTGATTTTTGCCGGCGGTATTGCCACTTTCACGGTAACTCACGCCGCCCAAAGCACCCGCACCGTCACCAGCGACTCGCCCATTGATCTCTTCGTCGCCGTTGACATCAGCGCCGGCGCCACGCCAGGCTCCACTCTAGGGGTCTATATCGCCAGCTACACGCACGTTCAATGGAACTCCAGCAACGATTCAACGGAAAATTCCGGCTTCCCGGCCCAAAGCGGAATCTCGCTGATTACTTTGCCCCACATTTTAACGGCCGACGCGACTAATTTGGCCTCGGCAACGGTCCCGCAGGGCGCTCTTGCCGCGATGGCCAAAATCCGTATGTGGACCGACCGCTCATCGGCCCTTTGGGACCGGCTCAAGGTGGACCTTAAGTCCGGGGAATACAACACGGATGTAAAACAAGTTTACCTCTACCGGGACGACACGGCGGACGGCTCCTTCCAAACGGCCGATACCATCATTTCCTCAACGACATTTTCCACCGGCGGCACGGCCCTCCTCAATTTCTCCACGGAAACCGTCAGTGTTTCCACAAAAACCTACTTTGTGGTCTACTCTCTCGATGGCAACGCCATCGCCGGGGACACCTTGACGGCCAAACTTTTGACCGCCGGTTCCCTGCGGATCCTGACGTCGCAAACCTCATTCTATGCAGTCGGCATTCCCCTGGAGAGCGCCTCCAGCGTTATCACGGAAACAGCCGACACCATGCTTTTTAACGGAGAGGTGATGGATAACACATCCAACATCCAACAGGGCGCCGTCAATCCCCTATTCTTGTTGCGCGTCGTCATGGGAACCAATGGAGGCTCCTGGACCGGCCTGAAGCTCTATAAATACGGTTCCGTAACCGATTCGGAAATAGAAAAAATCGCCCTTTGGAGAAGCGACGATAAAAATTTCAGCGCGACCGCGGACACCAAAGTGGCCGAGGGATCCCTGTTTAACGGCAGCGTGAGCCTGGGCTTGACCGCCCAATCGCTTGATACCACAACCCGCTATTACATGATCACGGCCTCCATGACTGCCAATGCCGTGGTGGGCAGCACATTCAACGTTGTCATTCAATCCACGGCCGACGTCACAATCGCCGGCGCGGCCGATTCGGTCTACGCCGGCGCTTTCCCCATGAATGCCGGCGGCGTCCTGCAACTGACCTCCATTCAACAATATCCCAACATCGTGACCGTTGCCTTCACCACCAATACGGCCCCCTCGCGCGTCACCGTGGGCGACAAAAAAGTGCTCATGGCCGCTTTACGCCTCTACTCCGATCTTAACAACGTCACATTAAGCCAACTGCGCGTGGATGCCGCCGGCTCAAGCCCCCAAAACATTGACCGGATTGCGCTGGCTGCGGACACGAATGAGTCCGGAAGCTACGAAGAAATCTCCGATTTGGTCATCGCATCGGGCGCGCTTTCCGGAACCAATGCGGTGTTTTCCAATCTCAACCAAACAATTGCCTCCGGCAACTCCTACTCCGGCGGCAAAAGATTCTTTGTAACCGTTGATGTGGCCAGCGCCGCAACGCCCTCCCACTACTTCAGCCTCTACTGGGGCGCCAACAATTATTTCACCGTTAATAATCCCAACAGCGTATCGTCCATCACCTTTGGAACATCCGGCGTCTATTCCAGCACGGTCACCATCAAGCCGCCGCCGATCGTGCTCTATAGCTCGATCACCTCTTTAGCGCCCTCCCTCATCTATCAAGGCGAACGGGACGTGCCCATGCTCAAACTCCGTTTCTGGACCATGGACCCCTATGACGTCAGCGTTGAAAAACTCAAAGTGAACCTGACGGGCGGAGCCCTGGACTCCGCTGTGTCGAGAATCAAAATTTATAAAGACAACGGCGACGGCAGTTTCGGCATCGGCGATTCCCAAGTTAATTCAGGAAATGAAAAATTTGCCAGTGGAACAAGCCTTGTCGCGTTAAGTCCAACGGTTTCCGTAGGGGTTTCAACCGTCACCCTGTTCGTTCTCTATGACGTTGACGGCGGAGCCGCCCTTAACGGCTCCATCACAATGGGTTGCGGCATGAATTCGGTGAGCTACATCAGCGTAGACAGCCCCAATACGGTCAATGACTTGGGCTTCCCTGTCTATTCATCCAATACGAGCGTCAACCCCACGGTCGCCGCGCTAAACGTCTCGGCCGAGGACGCGGCACAGCCTTACGTCGCCCAAGCCAGCACAGGGACCATTTTCCTAAGGCTGACGTTATCCACCACCCTATATACCCTTAGCCTCCAAGGCATGACGTTGACTAAAACCGGAAGCCTGGCGGATTCTTATGTCAAAAATATCCACATCTATGAAGATATTGACGGCAACAAACTCCTAAGCGGCAGGGACTCGGAGCTGACATCCGGCTCCAATATTTTCGCGGACGGCGCCTCCGCGATCTATTTTAACCGTCTCCTGACCGTTTCCACGGCCTCGGCCAAACTTTTGATCGGCATGGACTTTTCCGAAGTCGCCACTGTCGGCAGCACGGTGGCCGTTCGCGTCGGCGCGTACACGGCCTTTTTTGTGAACTCGCCCAACATTATTACCAACAGCGGATACCCCATGAGCTCGTTCGCGAGCCAAATTGACGATAAAACCGACTACGCCAAAATATCTTTTGATGACATCGCGTCCGCGGAAACCGCGCCCGGGACCACGGATTTCGCGGCCGTCAAAATAACGGCGTTCACTGATGCGGATTCCGCCACGATCACCTCCTTTCGGTTTGACAAAACAGGAACGCTGGAAGACGCCGGGGTCGGCCGGCTGCGCCTCTGGCGCGATAACGGCGATGGCTCATTCACCGGCGCCGGCAATGAAACGGCGGTTGCCTCAGCCACGATGGCCAGCGGCTTTTCTCTCTTTAGCTCTCTGGCCGAAACCATCGGCGTCTCGACAAAAACTTACTTCCTCACCGCCGATATCAGCTCCGCCGCCAGCGCCAACGCCACCTTAGGCCTGCGCATCGCCGCCGGCTACGCCGTTGCCTCCGGAACGGACGCGGTCAGCTCCTTTAACATTTTTTCGACCAAAAGCGTGCGTGTGCGCAGCTTGGCTGCGCCCTCGATGCCGGTGGTTAAGGATGAAAGCGACTATACCTCGGCCACGACCAAACTCTTCGCTTCGTGGAGCTCAACAGTAGATCAGGGGACGATTACGGGTTATGAGTATTCGGTGGGAACATCCTCCGGAGCGACGGACGTCGTCTCCTGGACGTCCGTTCAAACGGCAACTTATACGGAAATCACCGGTCTCGCTCTAGTCAGCGGAACGACCTATTTCATCAATGTCAAAGCCACCGGCTCTTCAACGCTGGTTTCCCAAACGGGAAGCTCGGATGGCATCGCCGTTGACACCCAAAAGCCAAAATTCACCGAAGCGCCCGAGGCGCAAGCGGAATCCAATAACATCATCATTTCGTGGACGCCGCCCTCGGTGGCCGGATTCTCCGGCATCGCGGAGTACATCGTTGAAGAACGCCGGGGGGACAGCCCAACATGGGTGCAAATCGTCAGCTACTCAACGGCCGGCGCGCGGTCCCTGGCGGCCGGCACGCCTGTGATCGGCGCCAGCGCCCTGGGCTATTCGCCGCAGGGCGGTTACGTTGCGCTTGTTTCCACCGCCAGCGCCGCGCTCACGAGCTCGGCCAAACTCCAAATTATCATCACCAACCGCTCCGCGGGAACGTATTATTACAGGACACGCGCCCGCAGCAATGCCAACTCCACGTCGGAGCCATCGTCAGAAACGAGGATTGTCCTGGACGCCGCCTCTAAGGCCGAGGTCATTTCCAATATCCAGGCTTACCCCAACCCGGTGGACACCCGCAAGGCTTCGGCCAGCATCTATTATGACTTGAACCAAGATTCCGACGTCGAGATTACGATCTATGACCTTTTTGGAAAAATCGTTAAAACGCTCAATTATCCTATAGCCTCCAACGGCGGCCGCCTGGGCGGCAATGAAATCAAATGGAACGGCCAGCGCGATGACGGCCAGCCGGTGTCCTTCGGCGTTTACTTGATCCGAATCAAAGCCAAGGCCACCGGCGATTCAAAAATTTACAAATTAGGAATTGTTCATTGAGAAGGTGAGAAAAGTGACAAAGGTAAAAAAAGTGATACAGGTCGAAAAGAGCAAGATAAAGCTAAGTCAACTTGCTTTTATTATTTTTATAATCTTTCCCAATTCTTTCGCTTTCGCGAAAGAATTGGGCGGCTATGCCGGCGACATCTGGACCTTTGGGGCCGGAGCCCGCTCGCTCGGCCTGGGCAACGCTTCCATCGAGCTAGCCGATGACGCCACGGCCGCGTACTGGAATCCGGCCCGCCTCTCCTACGTGAGCCGCATGAATTTCAATTTCCTTCACTCCTCGCTCTACGAAGGCGGACTCTACGATTACAGCGGCTGGGCTTATCCGACGTTGGCGGCGGGCACGCTGGGGCTTTCGATCGTGCGTTTGGGCATCGGCGACGTTGAAGAGCGCGACGCCTCCAACAACCTCGTCGGCAACTACAGTTTCTCCAACACCGGCTTCGGCCTCTCCTACGGGAATCAATTCGGGCCATCCATTTCCCTGGGCGGCAGCCTCAAATACCTCGCCCGCAGCCTGCCCGGAGCGTCATCATCGCTATTTTCCTTCGATCTCGCCACTGATTTCAAAGCTTTTAAATTCGGTGAAATCGGCCTTGTCTTGCGCGACGTTTTTTATACCGGCATGAATACCAGCGATCAATTGCCGCTCAATGCCACGCTGGGAATCAGCTACGGATTATTTGAAGGAGCCCTGAGGCTTTCGGGGCAGGTAGAACAGCGGGGTCCCGCTGTGCGCGCCGGGATTGAATACGGCCTGGGGCCGGCTTCCCTGCGGTTGGGCCTTGGCGGAACCGAGGCGACCACAGGCGGCATTGGATTTCGCTTTCAGGACATTCAATTCGACTATGCGGTGCTGGTCAATGAGCTCGGCAGCTCCAACAGATTTTCCTTCGGCTACTGGTTTGGCCGGGACATGGCGAATCAACGCAAATCATACTCCAAGGGGTACGCCGAAAAGGCCGTCGAGGCCTACAGGGACGGCAAATTCCTGCGCGCTTCGCGCTTGGTGGACCGAGCGCTATCCTTTAATCCGAACGACGCCTTGCTAATGGGCCGGCAGCTGCGATTGCAAAACGTGGTCGGCTACCTGCGCCTGACCCGGCAGGAGCTCAAACGCCCGGCCCAAGACGCTCCTGAAAAAGAAAAACAAAAATACGTTTATATCGTGCGCGGCATCTCCGACTACATCGAAGCCAATGCGGATAACGCGATTCTTCTCTTGCGCCAAGCGCTCGCATTTGATCCATCGGATGAGGGATTGCGGCGTATTTTAGAATCCGTGGCCAAAGAATCCGGAAAAACAGCCGAGACGGATAAGCCCTTGTTGGCGCCGGCAGCCAATCTCGGCGCCAAGCTTAATGAAACGGACCGTTATTTCCGGCAAGGCCGATTCGATATGGTTATTAAAGCCTGCGAAGAGGTCGTCAAGCTTGATCCCGCCAACGCACTGGCTTACGAGCGCATGGGATCGGCCTATTTTGCCCTCGGCATTCGCGACAAGGCCGTTGAAATGTGGCAAAAATCACTTGAGATCAAGCCGGATAATACATCTTTGCGGCAATTCATCAATAATTTCTTCGGAAAATAAAAAATCCAGAGCCGGAAACCCGAACTTTCCTAACGATTCTTATTTCGCCAGAGCGGCGAAATAAACCTTCGATTCTTTAGGATTAGGCTTCATCGTTTGACCGCCGGGCTTCCAATTGGCCGGGCAAACCTCGCCCGTTCTTTCGGCCTGCTGAAACGCGGCCAACACGCGCAAAACCTCATCAACGCTGCGCCCGACATTCAGGTCATGAACGACGCTATAAACCACATTGCCCTTGGGATTAATCAAGAATAAACCCCGAAGAGCGATCCCGCCGGCTGTTAGCACGCCGTAATCACCGGCGATCTTCTTGGTGATGTCTGAAAGCAGCGGAAACTCAATCTTGCCCAAACCCCCTTCCTGTCGCGGTTTCTGCGTCCAAGCCAAATGGGAATACTTGCTGTCCACCGAGCACGCCACGACCTCGGCATTCAACGCGCGAAATTGCCCGATCGCGTCGCTGAAAGCCGTGATTTCCGTTGGGCAGACAAAGGTGAAATCAAGCGGATAAAAGAAAAACGCCAGCCACTTGCCCTTATAGTCCGAGAGCCTCGCTTCCACAAAATTCCCGTCCATAACCGCCGGTCCCGAGAAATCCGGCGCCTGTTTTTGAACCAAAGTTTCAGACATATTCAAGAACCCTCCTTTTAAACTCTTTCAAACTGTCGTTCCCACCGTCGCCGAGGATTTGATCGCGGCCCAAATGGCGACAACGGCAAGACCGACAAAAACGATAAATGAACCGCCATTCATGACTCCCAAATGCGCCGGGGCGAGCATACCGAAAAGCATCGGGCCCGAAAGAAACGTATTCGTCCGCGAGGCCAGCAGCGCCTTCTTTCGAAGCCCGGGCAGCTCTTCGGCGGATGCCGTGCCGCCCAACATCTTTTTCTGCGCCGGCCAAATAATAAACCATACGTTAAACCACATGACGGTGGCCAAGAGCATGCCGAAGAGAATCCACATGGCGCGATGCGTGATACCCTCGCCATCGGTGAAAAGAGCATTGGCTCCCAACCCGAGCCCGGGGGTGTAAAAATAAGTCAACAAAAATAACAGAATACCGGCCAAAAATGTCACCATGGCCGCCCACCGAAACCACCAAAGCGCCCGCGGCATTAACTTGGGGTTGACGGCCTTTTTCGCGGCGTCATCCAGCGCTCCCTGTAGCGGCACATTCACAAAATTGAAAAAATACAAATGTCCAATCCAGGCAATCCCCGCGATCACATGCAGCCAACGCACCAACAAATTAAAATTTTCCGCCATTGTCATTGAAAAGTCGTCCTCCCTGTTAAATATTTAATTGACGATAAAGTATAGTATTTTAACAACACGCCTCCTCGTGAATTTACGGAGAAATTTCAAAATCGAAAACAATCCTCAAACGATCCGCCTTAAACCCCTGGGGGAGCGGCTGAAAGGGGGCGGCCACGGCAATGCTGCGCAAACAAGTCGAATCAAAATAAGAATCGCCGGATTTTTCCTCCAACTCCGGCGGTGAAACCGAGCCGTCGCGATTAATGGTGAACGTTGCCTGCGCCCGGCGCTCCAAGAGTTGCTCGCGCCAAAATTGGGCATCCCAGTTCGCGGCGATTCTTTTACGAATGGCCTCAATATAAAAAGGAAAGGGGAAATTGCTGATGCCCGAACCCACGCCGACCAACGCCTGGCCGCCCATGGTCGAGCCCTGGCGCAGAGCAGGCTGCGATCTAGACTTTAGCGATGACCCTAATTCAGCCGGAGAACTTTTAGGTTCCGGTTTTTTTTCTTTGGAAGGCACGAGCATTGGGTCCTCGATCTCTTCCTGAAACGGAATAAAATCAGATGGGCTCGCCCCGGCCGCGGCCGGGGCGCCCAAGGAAGCGCCGCCAATGGATAAATCAACAACGTATTGGGCTTTAGGAGGCTTTATTTTTCCCACAGACAAAACAAAAAAAACCGTTAGCGCCGCCGCATGAAAAAATCCGGAAACCGCAACCGCCTCTTTCATAGTTTGAAAAACTGGCGATACCGTAATCTAAAAATGAAGCGCGACCCCGCGGAAAGCGAATAGCAAAACGCGAATAGACTCAAAAAAAATTATTTTTCCGGTGAGACTTTTCGCTATTCGCAATTCGCCTTTGATTAAGATCCCGTCGGCGTGGCCGCGATGCCAAGCTTGGAAATTTTCAGGCGCCTGGCCACGTCCATGATGCGCACGATCTTATCCAGCGCGATATTTTTGTCCGCCTGAATGAGCAACATTTTCCCCTTGGAAGCTACCGCCAGCTCGCGCTCAAGGTCGGGCCATTTGATTTCCCTGGCCCCGATAAAAACATGTCCGCTTTTGGTGACCGTGATCTCCAAGGGCGTCTCCGGCGCCTGCGAAGCTGCTAACGATTTGGGGATATTCACCTGAATCTGCGACCGGAGCAAAAAAGGCGTAATCACCATAAAAATAATCACCAGCACCAGAGCCACGTCAATTAACGGAATCATGTTGATTTCCGTCATCAAATGCCGCCGCCCATGACGGCGCGACGTGGCGGGAAGGGAAAAAGCCATCGTTCTAAACGGCGCCGCTTAAATGGTCACCGACGGCGAGCTCGATTTGCTGCTCCATCGCCGCCAGGCGGCGGCTAAAATAGTTATAGGCCACCAGGGCCGGAATTGCAACAACAAGGCCCATCGCGGTCGTCACCAAGGCTTCGGCAATGCCATTGGCCACCACGGAGGGGCCGCCGCCCAAGCTCTGCGACACGGCGCGAAACGCCTTCATAATCCCGATCACGGTTCCGAGAAGACCCACAAACGGCGCAATGCTGGCGACCGTGCCTAAAATTCCCAGCCGGATTTCAAGCGGCGCGACCCATTTGGCGATCTCGTGCCCGGCGATAATTTCGCGCTCCTGCAAAACGGGAGTTTTCATCATGCGGTGCACGATGCGCCGCACCGCCTCCGGCATGGACGCTTTGGCTTTTCGAAACGTCCGCCAGCGATCCCAAGCGACGGCCAATGACAAAATCGAACAAATCAAAAGCGTCAACAGCACGGGCCAGCCCTGGAGAATCATGGTTTTTAGATGAATACTTGACATTGCTTGCGGGGACATGCTGACATTTTACTGGTTTATTTTATGACCGAACACGACAATTGGTGGCATCATGCGTTTGTCAAGGGAAACTACCCCCTCGTTGAGCTGACCGGCGATAAATACTGGCGGCAAAAAACCAGGGAGCAAACTCAATTTTTGTTAAAAACTTTGCGCCTGCCCGAAGGCGCAACGATTCTCGATTTAGCCTGCGGCGCCGGACGCCATGCCATCAATCTGGCTCAACAGGGCTACCAAGTAACGGGGGTGGATATTTCTCCGATTTATTTGTCGCGCGCTCGCCGCGCCGCCGAAAAGGCCGGGCTATTGATCAACTGGCTGCGTCAAGATATGCGCCGCATGGCGTTCAACGCTAAGTTCGATGCCGTCATCAATCTTTTCACCAGTTTCGGCTATTTCCCCAAAACGGGCGATGACCTGCTGGTCTTGCGGCGCGTTCATCAGGCATTGAAACCAAGCGGCCTTTTTCTTGTGGACACCTTTGACCCGGCATCATTACGGCGCGTCTTTCAACCGCAAAGCTGGACCCGGCTGCCGGATGGCTCTTTTATTCTTGAGGAGCGTCAAATATCAAAAAAAGAAAAAGCCATTTTGACTCATTGGATCTTCCTGATGAAAAATCGCCCCTGCCGAGAAATGCGCTCCTTTATCAGGATCTACACTAAAAAACGGCTATCGAGATTGCTTGTCCGGGCGGGCTTTCGCGTTTTAAAAACCTGGCCCGCCTTGAGCTCCGCCATGAGCGCTCCGGGAAGACCTCCCCGTTTGGTTATCCTGGCCCAAAAACCATGAGCCATAATTTTAATGAAGCGGCGCGGCTTTTTAATTCAGGTCAATACTTCCAGGCTCATGAATCCTGGGAAACATTGTGGCGCCAGAAAATAGAGGAATCCGACCGCCTCACTCTTCAGGGGCTTATCCAGATTGCCGCCGGCCTGCACAAACTGTACTCTCTCAAACAAACGCCGGGCGTTGACTATTTGCTGCGCCAAGGACTTAAAAAATTGCGCGATAACGAATATGAAGGGCACAATGTTAAGTTGCTGCGCCGGCAGATCCGCGCCTTGCTTAAAAAAATTCAAGAAGGCGCTATTTCTGAATCGGAAAAATTTTCAGCTTCTCTCGAACCCTTAAAATAATTTTTGATCTGCGGCGCGACCGCTAAATTTCCCGGCAGCAGATGAAGGGCATCTAACTTTCCGGGCTTAACCCAATCGAGCCGGTCATGCTCCAGCATTTGAGGCTCGCCATCAAAACAACGAACTTCAAAAATATTGATCCGCACCGGCCCGTTGGAATATTCATAGATATTTTCGCTCACCAACGGTCCCGCCGAGACAACCAAACCCATTTCCTCCTGGAACTCCCGCTCCACGCATTGCCGCAGGCTTTCCCCTTTTTCCACCTTGCCGCCGGGAAATTCCCAATAGCCGGAATAGGGCTTGCCGGGGCGCCGGCGGCCCACCAACACGCGGCCGCGTCTCAATAAGAGACCGGCGGACACGATCATCATCCCGGATTCCGCAGTTGCGGAATCCTCCTCGCGAGAGCTCGGAAGGGCTGCGCCCTGGATTACCCTGGGAGATTGTTCCGCTCTGCGGAACAATCTCCCACCGACAAGGTCGGAAATTCCGCACTTTTTTGTTCGGGACTTTTTCCAATACAAAGTCTTCTCAAGTGCGGAATTTGGGATCATGGCACAAGAGCTTTGGCCAACGGGGGAATGCTTGCGTCGTAACGATAACCGATGCGCACGCGGCCGTCACCGAACTCCTTGATCTGCAGCGTCGTAAAATTAAAGACTCGCAGGGCCAATCTCTCGGTATCGCATTCTCTAAATCTCTCTTCTTTATTCTTCCCCGTCAGCATTTTGCCGGAATATTTTTTGAATAGGATCCTCAAGCAGACGTTCCACTTCCGATAAGCGCGACCGCCATTGCGGCAGCCTGGCGGCTCCTGTTGATCGTGGGTTATCATCCAAGTATTCAATAATGCGCATCAAAGTCGTCGGATCCTCGTGTTCGGTAACGGGAATCATTAAAAAATACTCCATGGCCCGCTTCTTATCGCCCTGGTCATAAAGAATATTGCCCAAAAAATTTCTAGCTTCGGAATAACCGGGGTCTATCTTAATGATCTTGCGAAAAATAAGCATGGCTTCCTGAATTTTTCCCAGCCGGTGCAGGCACACGGCCGCGCCCATGTAAGCCGGTATGAAATCCTCATCAATTTCAACAGCGCGCTCATAAATGGAAAGCGCGTGTTGGAATAGCTTGCGCTCGTAAAGGAGCAAAGCCAAGCCATGCACAAAATCCACCTCGGCGCCCTCAAGATCTGCCGCGGCCTCGATGCACTTGATCGCCTCCTCTTGCTTGCCGAGCGCCAAATACGCCTCGGCCAAGCCCTGCAAAACATCCCCCCGGCCGGGATCGAGATTCTTTAAGGGCTCGAGAATATCCCGGGCGGTCGCATAGTCGCCCATGCGCGCATGGCACATGCCCAGGCCCAGCATGAGGTCCTTGTCTTGGGGGAACGCGGCCAAGCCCTTTTTAAAAAGCCCCAAGGCATCGGCGTAACGGCCCTCCTGAAAAAGCTCTATGCCTTCTCGGTCGAATTCATCGCTTGTTTGCGACATCGTCACTCTTTTACTATTTTCCATTTAAAAAGACTTGCCGTTGCGGCGGGCGCATTCAAAAATTTGATGAAATGGTCTCATGAAAACGATCGCTGAAATCAAAAATGAAAAAAAACTGCCGGCGGTGGTGGTAGACACCCTCGGGACGATTACTTTCGCCAATTCCGTTTTTGTTAAAGTTTTCGGCTGGAAGATACATGATATTATCGGCAAGCCCTTAACCACGATCATCCCCAAAAACCTACATGACGCGCATCAATTGGGATTCTCCCGGTTTTTAACGACGGGGACTCCGACCCTGCTCAACGAGCCCCTTAAGCTAAAGGCCTTGCTCAAAGACGGAACGGTTATTGACGCCGAACATTTCATTGTTGCGGAAAAAATCAATAACGAGTGGACTTTCGCGGCCACCATTAAGCCGATCCGCAATCGAATCATGAGTGACTAACCATAAAGAGCTGGTCACCCAGCTGCGCGCCACCCTGGGAAAACTTGAGATGGCCCTGGGCGTCATCAACGACGCTATTGTGTGGACCGATCACGCCGGCGTCATTCAATGGTGCAACAAGGCTTTTGACATCATTGCCGGCGCCCCGCACATTCAAATTTTAGGCAAAAACATCGAGCGCATCCTACCCCTATATAAAAATAAAATAAAAATCCCCATCAACAAAAACTTTTTTGAATCAATCCTTAGAGACCCCTCCCGCGTCCCGCGAGAATACCGCCTGAAAAAAGGCCGCCCTATCCGATGGCTTGAAGTTTCCATCAGGTCCATTCCTGCCAAAAAAGAAAATAACGCGGGAATCGTTATCGTTATAAGAGATATCACCGAACGCAAACAAAAAGAAGCCAGAATGGAACAACAACGCCGGACGCTCGCCTATCAAGCGGACGTTTTGAAAAAAATACGCAACGAACTGATCAAATCCAGCGCTGATCTCAAACGATCCAATAAGGATTTGGAACAATTTGCCTACGCCGCGTCTCATGATTTGCAAGAACCCTTAAGAGTGATCGCCAGCTACATCCAGCTTCTCAACAAACGCTACCGGAACCGACTCGATAAAGACGCCGATGAATTTATCGCCTATGCCGTTGACGGCGCGACGCGCCTGCAAACGCTCATTCGCGATCTCTTGGATTACTCGCGCTTAAACACGCAAACCAAACCCTTAGAATCGGTCAATTGCCAGGCGCTGATGAAAAAAGTTTTAGATAATCTTAAAACAACGATTGAAGAGAGCGGGGCCAATATCACCTGCGGCGCGCTTCCCGTGATCACGGCCGATCAAACGCAGATGGCGCGGCTTTTTCAAAATCTGCTGATTAACGCGATCAAGTACCGAAGCAGGGAGCCTCTCAAAATCGCGATCAGCGCCCAAAAAATTGCCAAACTTTGGAAATTTTCCATCAAAGACAACGGGATCGGCATGGACCCCAAGCACTTAAAACGCATCTTCGGCGTATTCGTGCGTCTGCACACGATCAACGAATACCCGGGCACGGGCATTGGCCTGGCCATCTGCAAAAAAATCATCGCGCGTCACGGCGGACGCATCTGGGCGGAGTCCGCGCCTGGACAAGGATCCTCATTCCACTGTACTATTCCTGCAATCCTGACGCCACGGCGGGCGAGTAGTAGTTTGCCTTAAGTAGTTTTTGTTGGTAACATAATATCCATGTTTTATCCATCAAATCCCAAGGGAAGTTCATGATGATCGCCACGGCAACAACCATGCAGCCGGTGACCATCTTGCTCGTAGAAGATAATCCTGCCGATATACGCCTGACTCAAGAAGCGCTCAAAGAAAACAAAATTGCCGTCAATCTTGAAGTCGCCACCAATGGCGAAAGGGCCCTCCATTATTTAACGAAGGACGTGCCCTTAAAATCCAAACCCAGGCCTGACCTGATCTTGCTCGACCTTAATTTGCCGGTGATGGACGGACGCGAACTGCTGGGAAAAATTAAAGAGGATAACGAACTTAAGTCTATTCCGGTTGTTGTGTTGACGACATCTCAAGCCAATGAAGACATTGTCAAAAGCTACAAATTACACGCCAATTGTTATGTGACCAAAGCCATGAACCTTGAACAATTCCAAAAAATCGTCAAAACCCTTGAAGATTTTTGGTTCACCGTAGTCAAACTTCCCCCGCATTAAGGAATTCCTCTCTAGCTGCGATGTTCAACATTTCCTGATGAGCCCTAAAAAGAAACGCCGGGCGCCTCGACCGGAAGAGTAAAGAAAAACGTGCTGCCCTCTCCGGGCGCGGACTCCGCCCAGATGCGCCCGCCATGAACCTGGACGATCTTTTGGCAGATCGCCAAGCCCAGACCGGTTCCCGGATAACGCTCGACTTCATGGGCGCGTTGAAACATCAAAAAAATTTTCTTGGCGTATTTGGGATCAAACCCGATTCCATTATCCTTGACTTGAAACAGCCAAAAGCCGCCTTGCCGCAGGGCTTCGATACGAATCAAGAGTGGCGCCTCGCCGCGGAACTTGACCGCATTGCTGATCAAATTTTGAAAAAGACGCCTAAGCTGTTCGCGGTCCCCCCAGCAAGGAGGCAGCCGCTCGTGAATGACGCGGCCCCCGGACTCTGAAAGGGAAGCCTGCATATCCGTGACCACCTCTTTGATAATACTTTCCATCGCAATCTGCCGGACTTGAGCCTGCGGGCCGCGGATGCGCGAATACTCCAGCAAACCTTGAATTTGCTCGCGCATGCGGGCCGTTCCCGACAAAATAAATTTGATGAATTCTTCGGCATCGTTGTCGAGTTTACCGCGATAGCGTTTGGCCAAAAGATCGCTAAAAGCAGAAACTGTGCGCAGCGGCTCTTGGAGATCATGACTCGCCACATAGGCGAATTGCTCAAGCTCCGCGTTAGATCGCTGTAATTCGGCCATCAACCTGATGCGCCGCATGGTGGCGCGCAACGCCAAGGTCATGCGCCGGATGCTCAAAAGTATGAGTCCGGTAAAAGGCAAGAGCAACACCGCCCCTACCAGGATAGTGCGCCTAAATACCGAATTCGTGATCGAACTCATTTGAGCGCTCGTAACCCCCACCCGGACATAGCCGATCACCTGGACTTTCTGTCCAAAATACCTTTCCGGAGCGCTCATGACAGGCTCGATAATGTCCGCAGCCGGCGGCCCCTTGGGCTCATCGAGCCAATAGTCGCTGGGTTCATTTGCGGGCGCCCAAGGCCTTGGGGTAAAGGCCGGCCAATGCGCGCCGTCAACGTGAACCAAAATCCCGCCCTGCGGATTCATTACCATGACGTAATAAATATCGGCTTCACTCGCAAAACCCGCGATGATTTCACGGAGGGCGTTTTCGTCCTCAAGGTAAAGAGGGGCGCGCACCAGGCGGGCGATATTGCGGGCGATATTGTGGCCTCGCGGCAGAAGCTCTTCGCGCAGGAGCTTCGCTTCATCAGCCAAAATTAAAGCGACCAACGCCCCAATGGCGATCCATTGAGAAATCAGGACAATGGCCAAAAGCCGCAGGACAAACCGGCGCCAAGCAGCCTCATCAACAAGAGGCTCGATGGAGACTGAATTTGCGTTTGGCGCGGCTAGGGGATCCAAACGGGCGATGTTCCCTTGGGAAGTTCGATCTTCATTTTAGAGGCCAACTTATGATTGACCTTGAGCCTCATCTTGCTGGGATAAAAAAACCGATCCTCGCCGTAGTTAATGCCATTGCTCAAAAAGGCCGAAAGTATCGGCGCCGCTTCATCCGCCAACTCCGGCAAATCAGAATCGCTGACGACAAAAGCTCCGCCGGAGAGAAGGCTCCGGTCTGCGGCCATCACCGGGATGCCCATTTCCAATGCCTGACTCGCTAAATATCCAAAGGCCAATTGGCCGCTCAACAGAGTGTCACCAGCCACCCAAAACACCGAAGATTGGGCTAAAATTTTCATGGCCGCAGGAACAATTTCATTTTTCCGGCGCAGTTCTTGCCGGAAAACTTTAAGCCCCAAATTTTGCGAATTCAGGGACAAGCGTTCGGCCAAAGGTCTGAAGCCAGGCGTGTAGATTAAGCCCAGGTTTGATGGTTCGCCCGAAATGGTTTTCGCCGCGCGCGCCCAGCCTTCGGGTGAATACGCGAACAGACCGCCGATGCGTTTTGACTCCAGCGATCCTCCGTTAACAATCGTGGCGCCGACGAAAAAAATTTTATTTTGCGCTAACGTTTCCACAACAAACCGGCTCGCCTCGCCGCCCACGGGGACGATAAGATCGGCCGCGGCGATTTGGGCCATTCGGCGCCCCTCTTCTTTGGGATTTCCAAAAGGAATTGCCGCCATCTCAAATACTTCCACATGATGGCCGGACGAAACCGCCGCTTCAAGACGCTGGAGGGCTTGTCTGGTTTTCGCATCAACCCGGTTAACAACGATGGAAACCTCATAAGCGCGGCATTGAGCCGCCAACGTGATCAATGCCGCGGTGACACATAACTTTGAAGGGTGGAACCGGAACATGCTCAAATTCTTAAAAAGTCAACACGGCCCCCACAAGAGCGCCATTAGACTCCAATCCCACATTATCGGCCGCGCCGCTGATTTGAATGGGTAAACTGTATTCAAGTCGATTTAACTGGCCTTTAAACACCAAATTTTCATTGAGCCTGTAGCTCAATCCCAATTTCCAATTAGAAAGCATCTCCACCCCGGAACCGCCGCCCACTCCTTGCGCATGCGTGTTTTCGGCGCCAGCGAAAACGTGCATTTCCCGGCCGTCGGAATTTTGCACCAGGCGGTAACTGCTTTCCAGGAACCATCCCTCTGATTTCCAATCGCCCACCCCATAAAAATTGATCACGCCTAAATCAGCGTCAGTGCGCGTGATCAAATATTCGACAAGAACATCAAGGGGTCCCGGGTGCCAGCGCACGTAGCTGTTATACATGGCAAATTGATTGCTGGTATCCTTAGCCCAGGCGCCGCGGTACCAGGAGCCGCCTATCTGCACCTGTTGATTCTCGAATGCGGCCAATTCCAAACGCCCGCCGCCGGCCAAATGATCGTTCGTGTTGGTGGATTTGAGATTTTGACCCAAAAGAAGAGCGCCGGAAGATCCCAGTCCGGGCCTGAAAATCGTGCCCGCCGTATTCGAGGCGCCATAACCATTGACGCCATAGGCCACGGCCGATAGTTGAGCCCCCCCGATAGGAACGTTTTTGCCCACGCTCACGCCCCAGTCGGCAATCGGTAAACCCAAGATGGAGCCTTGAAAAATAGGCGCCGCGACGGCCTGACGCTCAAAGGGATAAAACATGTTCTCGTTAAAATACCCCAGCGGCATCGGAATTTTTCCCGACTTGACTTCCCAGCCGGCAGGGGCTTCGTAGTTTAAGTAGGCGTATTGAATCCGAATTTCTTCGGTGGTGTAGCCCACCTTGCGGTAGGTCGTATCAATAAGAAAGTCCAGATGATCGTTGATTTCCCTGGAGGCGAAAAAGCCCAGCGCATCCAAAGTGAATCCTGTGGATTTCGTTTCGGTTTCCGTCACACCAACAGCCGAGAGCACGGCAGCGGAACCGGTAATTTTATTCATGCCGTAAGCGGTCATGCGTTGATCGGCATAGCCCGTAAAGACAACGGTCGCCCCGGCAGGCGCCGAACCCGCTGCGCTCCAAAACGCCAAGGCCGCGGCCGTCGGCCATAATGATCGTTTCATGCGATAACCCCCCTCGTTTTGTTCCCAACTAATCAAAATAACGCGATTCAGCATATCAATTTTTTGCAAAAATATAAGGCCGAGTGATTAACAATGAAACAATCGCCTCCTACAAAAATTCTTCTTGTCGAGGACAATAGCGCCTATGCGCGCCTCATTAAAGAATGGCTTAAGGAAGAAAAAAACTTTCCCTTTGAGCTTGAGGCCCAGGAGCGCCTCTCCGGCGCCATTGAATGTCTAGCCAAAAATGACATCCACGTCATTGTGACCGACCTGCGGCTGCCGGATGGCGATGCCGAGGAAACCGTGGGCCGACTGCGCCGTCAAGCCCCCGCGCTTCCGCTGTTGGTTTTAACCGGAACTTACAGAGATGAAGTCTTGGCATTGAGGGCCCTGCGCTTGGGCGCCCAAGACTATTTGGTCAAAGAGGACCTCAAAGACGGCAAGCTCTTGGTGCGCGCGATCCGTTATGCCATTGAACGCAAACGCGCCGAGGAAGCGCTGCGTCGGGCCCATGATGAACTCGAAATCAGAGTTAAAGAGCGCACCCTTGAGCTCACCGCGGCCAACCAAGGGCTTCAAAGAGCCAAGGAAACGGCGGAGGAGGCCAACCGGGCCAAAAGCCAATTTTTAGCCAAAATGAGCCATGAGCTGCGTACGCCGCTTAATTCCGTCATTGGATTTGCCAATGTTTTAATAAAAAATAATAAAACAGCGGCATCGGATGATGCGGTTTATCTGGAAAAAATCTTGAGCAACGGTCTGCATCTGCTGCACATCATCAACGACATTTTGGATATTGCCAAAATTGAAGCCGGCCGCATGGAAGTCCAGATGTCCACAGTGTCCCTTGATTCGTTAATCCGCGAAGCCGCGTCGGAAATCGAGGTTCAAATAAGAAACAAAAATGTCAGGCTCTTAACCGAAATTCCGCATCCTCTCAAGACCATTGAAACCGACCGAGGCCTGCTCAAACAAGCGCTCATTAATCTCGTGGGCAACGCCATTAAATTCACCGATCAGGGCAACATCACCGTCGCCGTTAAAACCGATCCCCAAACAAGCGAACCCCGGCGCCTTGAAGTGATTGACACGGGCATCGGAATACCGAAGGATAAAATGAAAATCATCTTTGAAGCGTTTCAGCAAGCCGACAGCGGCTACGCGCGCCACTATAGCGGCAGCGGTCTAGGATTGACCATCACCGCATCCTTCTGCCAACTCCTAGGCTACCGCCTGGAAGCCGTTAGCGAAGAAGGCCGAGGATCAACTTTCAGCATTGTCCTCAAATAAAGGCCGGGCTTAAAGCGTCTGGTTCGGTCAATAAATGTTGGCGCCTTGATTTTCTGGACTTAAGGGTTAAACTAGAATCGTGCTTGTCTTAAGCCATGCCCTTGGTTTTTTTGTGTTATTGACGGCGGCCGTGACGCTGCGCGGCGAGGACAAGGGCTACCAAAAGTTGCACCAAAAAATGGATGGGGCCCCCTGGGACAATTCTTTTGATCAACAAAATTCCGGCTCCGATATGGATGCCGGCGCTCTCAAGCTTGATGGCCCAGTCCCTCCGGAGACCAATTTTCAATCCTCCGAATTTTCAGAGGTTCCTCAAACCCCGACCGGTGAACACCGAGATTTAATGGCTTCCCCTGCGGTGGAACGCGCGGTCACCGAACCCCCGTCACCCAGCATCGTTAAAAACTTCAAAAAAATGGACGCGGCTGACGTCGGCGTCATGGCCACGGGAAGCATTTACGGCGTTAATTTTTTGGCCGGCGGCCTAACTGGCGTCATTACAGGAGCGCTCATAGGCATCGGGGCCGCTGCGCTCTTGTACTTGTCTTTTGTCAAGCCGCTATTTAATCCTATCGGCCGCCTGAGGCAGTATCTAGCATCCAAGAATAAACCCGGCGCAGATAAAGAATCTAAAACGAATCAAGCCCCTGCAGCCGACACCGGCCGGCAGACTTAACGTAAGTAAATTTTTTGCCAGCCGAATTTTGTTTTTCTCATGGCCCAAAATCCTTCATAGCAAGACACTTCTCCTCCAAAAAATTCAGCGACCGCCAGCGTCACTCCCGGATGGAAGGGCTTGTCAAGCTTCAAATCCCGAATGTAATCCCTTTCCCTGTTCTCTTGGGCATGGGCCACGACGATTTCATGGCGCTGCAGGTCCAAATCATCGCCGCACAAAATCCCTCCCTCAATGATCAGCCGTTCGCTGTTTTCCAAATCTTTGATCACTTGAGAATAAAAATGGCTCCCGTCAATATAAACAATGTGAAATGTTTGCTCTGACAACGTTGGCAGAACCTGATCGCTGGGACCCTTGCGATGTTGAACGATATCTTCCATGCCGCAAGCTCGAATGTTGTGAAGAAATAGTTCATAGATTTGTCCTTTCTGCAAAGCGCGCTCCATCACGAGAGGGGTTTGAGAACATCCGATATTTTCCTGATTAATATACGGCTCCCATGGGTCAACACACAGGACCGAACCTTTAACAGCGCTATTTTTGATCGCACGGGCCCAAATGACGGCGGAACTGCCGGCCCATGAACCGATTTCTAAAATTCGAAATTCATGATTTTTAAAATTTTTAAGTTCGGCCCTAGCGCATTTGGCCAACCAAGCCGCCCGCGTCCCGACCTGGGAAGCAGCCAACAAAGATCCAAAATACGGCGCACGGGTACGCCGGCATGCCTCATATCGCGCCGTTTCAACCGCTTGTTCAAGGCATCCTTTGATCATGCGGCACGCGGTGAAAACTCTCCGCGCCTGGAAATAGATCATGGGAAACCTCTCCTTGGTCCAATCTTTGATCCTGGGCATTATTTCAGGTTAACAAATGATCACAAGCGCGGCCAGGCAGAACTTCTCCATCCTAGAGCAGCGCGCCCAACGCTTCTTTACACTAGGAGCCTGAGCAATTAATTCGAAATTTGTTTTCATGTACTCTGTATTGCGTTAATCAATCAGCCAAAACATTTTCTTATTGAAAAAAATATGATGCTTGAATAGCTCATTTTGCC
>JACQPE010000171.1 GCA_016207685.1 Elusimicrobiota bacterium
AGCTGTTCGCAAAAATCCAGACTGCGGCCTCCAAAGTCAAACCCCTTATCTGACCGGATTTGCAACACTTTATTCTATTTTTCCCTCTGGGTCATATGAAAATTAGCCGTTATTCAGGGATATTTCCTGATTTACCGCGCTCCCTTCGGGCCAAGTGAACCAAACCGCTCCTGTTCGCCTTGCGGGCCAGTTCAAATCCAGGGCAAAATCGCCCAGCCCAATCGGCCATGTTATTACCGGCCAACCCCTTAACTTTGCGCAGGTCTACTTCATTGCCCGGGCTCGCTATTGGCAAATTTCTCGGCCCGGGCCAAACCGAGGCCAGTGTCATGAGGTGACCCCTTTTTAGGGAAGCTCCGGAACGCGGAAAATGACGGCTTTCTTGATCGTCGCGGCTTTGCGCGGCCGGCCCTTATCATCGGCATCAATCCGGCTGATTTTACGGACAACTTTAAGACCCTTAACCACTTCGCCGAAGATTGTATACTTGCCGTTAAGCTGCGGCATCGGCTCGAGCGTGATAAAAAATCGGCTGCCATTGGTACCGGGGCCGCTATTGGCCAAAGCCAAACGTCCGGATTCGTTAAAAGTCAATTCAGGGACGATCTCATCTTCAAACTCAAATCCAGGGCCGCCCGTGCCGTCGCCCAAAGGATCGCCGCCCTCGATCACGGCGTCCTTTTCGACTCGATAAAAAACCAATCCGTCATAAAATTTCTTTTGATAAACCCGCTTGCCGGTTTTAGGGTCAACCCAACTGGTCACCCCGGAGACCAACGAACCGAAATTGCGCGCGGCCACCGGAGCTTGACCGGTAAAAAGACGGCAGACGATATCGCCCTTGGTTGTTTCAAGCCGGACATAAAGGCCATCGGGAAGCTTCGCCGCCCACAAGGAAGCCGTGCCCTGTTCCAAGTTCCAAGTCAGAAAAAAAAATAAAAAAATAAATCTCCTGGTATTGAACCTGGATATAATCATTCAATCCCGCTGCTGGAAAGATCCTTTTTATTATCCAACGGAATCCAGGATCCATTTAGGCTCGCGAAGAGGGCCGGAAAAATTTTGCAGTCCATGCCGAATGTGAGATTGAATCCCCAGGGCGCGCCAACGTTGGGCCGCTTGGGCCAAAAGATGGGATGATTCCGATTCGAAAATGGCGATTTCGGAAAAATCATCGAAGCCGGCCGACTGAAGGGATGAAACAACGACCTTGGGGCCGGCCTCCTGGGCCAATTGATGGGCTTGAGCCATCAAGCGCGCGCGCTCGGTGAGGGCCAATGAGTGCCAGGACGGGGCATAAGAGAGGCCCGCTGCCAGCAACCATGTATAGCTTCCCGGCTTGCCGGTAAAACTGGGAAATTGCAGGGATGAATTTGTCTTGACCCCTGAAATAATGCCGGGCGCCAAGCCCAAAGCCGAACGGGTCATCTTCAGATAAGGCCCCAATGGCGTGCGTAAAAATTTTGATGAAAACTGGTCAAGCTGCTCCAAATCATCGGCTGCCTCCCATAACATAAGTTCGGCTCCGGCCTGCGTGGACATAAGGCTATAGCTCACGACCAAGACCTGCTCTCGAAACGCGTCAATGGCCGAAAGCGCCTCTTCTTTGGCTTGCAGGCGTATATTGGAGTCAAGCTTTCGAAACGACGCCTCCACGCTGTAAGCGACAAATCTCATAAAACCCCCGGCCGCGGCGGGAAGCGGTTTATCTTGGGTAGCGAGAGTTTCTTTGGTCTGCAACATACCGACCCCCGCTATGTTCTAGCCCCAAGAGACGCTTGTGTCAACAGGGCTTTCTCATGGTCAAAATGAACGTTGCCGGATTTCCAAACATAAGCAAGGAAAGCCTCCCACGTCCATGGCATTTTCGCCTTAAACATCTTAGCCAATGTAACCGCGTATTCGCGAATTTCCCACTGGGCATGCTCCTCGGCCCGAAGGACCAAAAAATTCATCAAACTCCGGGCATTAACTGTCCAATAAAACTGGGTATAGAGCGCCGTCGGCAAAACCATCCGCGCCATTTCCCGCGCCACGCCGGCGGCCATTAAATCCTTATAGGTTTTGTAAGCCTGCTCAATCGTTTTCTCGTATTGGGCGATCAGTTCCTGTTGATTGATTTCATTGGAAGCGTTCAACGAACCTTGTTTATTCTTAATGTCCTGTTTTCGGAATGCCTGGGGCGCATAGAACTCGTCCGGGGTTTCCGAATAGCGCAGGCTCCATTCATTGTAACTGGCCATCCGGTGGCGAATCCACTGGCGCATGACAAAAATCGGCGTTTTCACATGAAACTTAAACACGGCATGTTCCAAGGGAGAGAGGTGTCCGTGCTGGATCAAATAGCCGACAAGCTTTCTGTCTTTCTCATCGCCCTTAAGGCCCTGTCCATAGGACACCCGCGCCGCCTGAACAATGCCACGGTCCCCGCCCATAAACTCGACTAACCGGACAAAGCCCTTATCGAGAACTTTTTCCTCCAAAATAGGACCGGATTGGTTAATCTCGGCCGCCGTCGCATTACTCATAGCTTTTCACCTGCGAAATGGCCCATTGCCCGATGAGGTCATGGGGCAGCAAGGCCTCTTTGCTTATCTTATAAAAAAGGCCTTCCAGCGCCTTGGTGATGCTTTTTTCAATGCCCCCCATGGCGATCAAGTGCGGCAGCACCAAAACCTGGCGGCCCTCTTTTCCTGATTGAGCGACATAAGCGCGAATTTCCGCGTTTTTTCTCTTGCGGACGTCCGCCGGGCTGTCATCACGCAAGTCAAAAGCCCGGACATCGGCAAAACCGCCCAATTCTTTTAGCTGCCGGGCTAAAGAATCTTCGATTTTCATCCAAGCCGTTTCCATGGCATCGGCGTAGGGTCCGTGCGAGATCAGAAGCACCTTTTCCTTGGATGGGTCGCGCGATAGGGAGCGCGCCCGTTCTAAAAGAATTTGAGCCACATAGGGATGATCATCCAGGCCGGACGTGAGCTTGAGCGGCCGCGGCGCCTTGACCCGGCGCCTGTCCAATGCCGAAGGCCCATGATGCCCACTGTGGCCGGCGTCCTTCATGCCTTCGATAAAATCCGCCGATGGCTTGTCTTTGAGGCCAAGGACAAACGCCGTCTGATCATAAAGCTCTGAATTGCTATTAATAAAAAGAGGGACGCAGACGATTTGGGCGGGATTTTTGGAATTCAATTTTCCCAGGGCCTTTTCCATGGCCGCAACATCAGCCATGCCAAAGGCCGCCTCGGTGGGATATCCTACCTGCTCCAGGGCCTTGTCAACAGCCGCAATCTGATTGTTCCATTGAGCATTGCCGCCATGCGCCAACAACAATACCCCGATGGGCCGAGCCGGAGGCTCGGCCCATAAAAAACACTGACCAACGATCAATAAAAATAACCGCATGTTTGGAATTCATCCGATTATAGAAAGTCGATGCCGGCTAAAACTCGATCTCCAAAATAGACTTAAGCTGCCAATCATCAGCCTTCGCCTGAAGCCCCAGGGATAGACCCAAATTCAGCCTGACTTCAGGCGCCAGATCGATGTAAAGTCCGGGAATGACCCGGCTTTTTTCCTCATTGAGAACAAGCTCGATGCCGGGCGTCACACGAGAACCCCGGCCATAGGCCGCGGCCAAAGCCAACGAAGGGAGCGCTTCCCACTCTTCTCCGCCGCCCGACTTAACCTCGCGCTCGAATCCCAAAATAGCGTTAGCCGTATAATTAACCGCTCCGATATCCTTGGACATAATCACTTTACCCTCAATCTCATCGTCATCTTTTGACCCATTGGCGTCTTTAAATTCAAGGTAAAGCGCCGTGTCCAACGGCCATTGGCCGGGCCGGGATAAACGGTAACGGTTTTCGATTTTAAGGGCTGCAAATCCCTGCCCGTCTCTAAATACTCCATAAAGACCCACCGTGTAACGATCGGTAACGCCATATTCAACTTCGGTTTGATGAAACCAATAACTGCTTCCCGAATCCGGGTTCCGGCGATCACTCCATAGCTCCAATTCAAAACGCCCTGTTTCCAACGTCGAATAACCGTAGGTTTCAAGATAGTTTCTTAAATGCGCCTCTGCGCAGAGAGGAATCAAGGCTCCCGATAAGGCGATAGCGGCCGGCCAGAACAACTTATTTTTCATGATTGGATACTTCCTTTTTTGATTTTTTTGAAAAAAAAGCGGAGACCCTTTTAAAAAATCCGGGACGAAACTGCCCGTGGGCGTCATTCTCAATGGAATTAATCTCTAGGAATTTGAGGCGCGCCTCTTGCCAGTTTCCCAGTAACGCCTCGCTCAAAGACCCGTCAATAACGGCCGCCCCGCGCTCACAATAATTCTTCCAATGAGACGCGTCTCCTCCGTAGAAATCGGAGTAACCGCCCCCGAGTTCGATCAAATAACTTCTTATTTTTCCTAATTCCAATTTCAATTGATCGGCAGATTCTTCATTCCACAACCGACGCGTCTGAAGCTTCTCATGGCTACTCTTAATGTCTTGCATCAAGATAGGGACCCGCCTCGGAGATGGCGCTTGAGGTTGTCTGAGGGACTCGTCAGCGGCGCCAAAAATAGAAAAAACGATAACCAAAAG
>JACQPE010000162.1 GCA_016207685.1 Elusimicrobiota bacterium
GCCTCGCGTCTCTCCACCGCCCCCGCCACCGCATAAAAGGCCCCTCCGAAGAGCACATTGGCGGCTAATTCATTCGTTAGGAAGGGCAAAGCGGCCCCATAGCACAGGGCCAAGCCGCTCATGGTGTGGGGATAAAGAGAGGTTGTCAGCCAGACGCCCAGATTGCTTAAGGCAAAGAAGATCAGGGAGGAAGCAGCCAGTCCCATGGATCGTCCCATGGCGCTTGATCCGAGGAAGCGTCCCAGCGCCCAGGTGATGACAAAGCTGCCATAGACAAAAAGAAGGGTGCTATGCCACCCCCGGACAATATCCGATAGGGCCAGGATTCCCAGGGGAATGAGAATTCCTAATAAACGATTTTTAATTTTATTGCCTGCAAAGAATGCCATGGCTCCCGTGGGGGTGAAGTTAGGGGGATGCGGGAGAATGCGCGCCAGGGCGCCTAGGAGGACTAATCCTGCGTATAAAACAGAGAGTTTTTTATTCATGTCAAGGAACTCCTTCAGTATTTATGGTTTTCATGATCAACCGGCTGGGCCGGTAATGGATATTAGCGTTTTTCTGATAGGGGTTCAACGCGCTGGGACAAGGAGAACCCGGAGCGCCGGCCGACGAGCGGCCTTGATGAGTCCTTATGATAGAATTAGTTTTAATGTCAGCGTCTGATATGGGCTCCCTTGCCTTGACCCTGGGCGTTCTTGTGGTCGGCGCTCATCTGTTGGGTTATTTTTTTGAGCGTTTGCGCCAGCCGCCGCTGATTGGCGAAATTTTGGCGGGTGTTCTTCTTGGCCCCTTTGTTTTGGCCCATTTGGCGCCGGAGATATCTTCCACTATATTCGGAACTAACGGCGCCAATGACGTGATGGTCAAAATTGTTTTGCATTTCATTTATTGGCTGGGGCTTTTACTGCTCATGTTTATTGCCGGCAGCGATACGCGGAGGTTGATGGCGCCTGAAAACCATCGTCCCCTCGCATGGCTGCTTGGCATTGGCATCCCGCTTCCGTTTTTTTTCGTGATTGCTTTGGCCATGACCTCGCTCCTGCCTTTAGATTCGTTGACCGGAAAAGCGGGCAACCCAACATCCGCCATGTTAGTGCTGGCGATTTCCGTAGCCGTCACATCTATCCCGGTTCTTTCTCGGATTTTTTACGATATTGGCATCCTTCAGACGCGTTTTGCCGGCCTGATTTTAAGCTTTGCGGTGATTGAGGACATCGTGCTGTGGGGGGTTTTGGCTGTGGCTACTTCTCTGGTTGGTTACAGCGGAAGTTCCAGTTTAGGTTTATTAGGCCACATGGGAGCGCATGTTGGCGCTTCCTTGATTTATATGGCTATCGGACTGTGGGTGGCCCCGGTTGCCTTAAGGCGGTTGCATCGCTCGCCGTGGAATTTTTTGGCCGCGCGATCCCCGATTGCGTATATTTTATCCATTATGCTGGTCTATGCCGCCATTGCATCGGCAATGGATGTTACCGTGGTGTTTGCGGCATTTCTAGCGGGCTTTGGAATTGTCGGCGGCATCGGCGGACATGAAAGACCTCGTTTTGCCACGGCGTTAGACTCGCTGGCCAAGGTCTCGATGGCCTTTTTTATACCTATTTATTTTGCGATGGTTGGTTATCGGTTGGTTTTCGGGCAGGAATTTTCTCTAGGAATGCTATTGATTTTTATTATCGGGTCCACGGCTCTCTGTTTGGTATCCATCGCCGCCGCAGCTAGGTTGGCCGGCTTTCGGGGATTGGATATTATAAATCTGGCCATCGTAAAGAATGCCCGCGGGGGTCCTGGAATTGTTTTGGCCAGCGTGGCTTACGAGCAGGGGATTATTAACGCCGGATTTTATACGACATTAGTGTTGACCGCCTTGTTGACGTCCCAGGCAGCGGGCGCTTGGCTGCGTTTTATCCTCTCTCGAGGCTGGCCGCTGCTTTCGACGGGTCCTTCCAATGGGGCCATCAATGCCCCGGCTCCCGCGGATTTGAGTTTTGTCCCTCCATTGGAAATTGAGCGGCGATGATCCTAAGGGGTTAATCCGCTTTGTATTTTTAGTCCCTAAATCGGGGCGTCATGATAGAAAAGGTGGCTCTTTGCTATACTTTTTTGTTGAATTTTTAGCGAGATGAAAATATCGCAGCAATCAAGGAGTTGTTCGATGAGCATCAAATATCATTTGGCCGAAGACACCATTGATCACAAGGACATTGATCGTCTGGTCGCTTGGCTTAAAACGTACCCTCGTTTGACCAAGGGCCAAGTGACGGTTCAATTTGAGGAAAAGTGGAGCCAGTGGCTCGGTCAGAAATATTCGCTTTTTAATAACTCCGGTTCGTCGGCCAATCTGTTGATGTATGACACGCTTTTGCTGTCCAACCGCTTGAAAAATAAGAAAGTTGTCGTGCCGAGCGTGGGCTGGGTCACGACCGTAGCCCCGGCGATTCAGTTCGGCTTTGAGCCCTTGATGTGCGAGGCGGACCAAGACACGTTTGGTTTAGACTTGAATCATTTGGAAGATTTGCTCAAAAAGCATAACCCCAGCACCGTAGTTTTGGTACAGGTTTTGGGCGTGCCCCACAAGATGATGGAGATCATGGCCTTAAAGGAAAAATACGGCTTTTTCTTGTTGGAGGATGCCTGCGCGGCTCTGGGCGCGTCCTACCAAGGGCAGAAAGTGGGGACCTTCGGTGAAATGTCGAGTTTCTCTTTTTATTTCGGCCATCAGTTTTCTACGATCGAAGGAGGCATGGTATCAACGAACGACAAGCAATTTTTGGATATCCTGCGCATGATGCGCAGCCACGGCTGGAGCAAAGATTTGGACCGTCCGGCGCATGAAGCCTTGGTGCAAAAATATCAGGTTAATGACTTTCACTCCCCCTTTGTTTTTTACGAGCCCGGTTTTAACTTGCGCTCGACGGACCTGCAGGCTCATATCGGCTTGGGCCAATTGGAGAAAGCCGAATGGATCATCTCGCGCCGCCAGGAGAATCACTCGTGTTACATCAGGCATTTGGGGTCGAAGTTTTATGTTCAAAAGCCCCCTGCGGGTTCGGTGACATGCAGTATTTCTTTCGGGATGTTGGCTCATTCCACCGAGGAGCGCCAGGCCATTGTCAATGCCTTGGTTGCCAACGGCATCGAAACCCGCATTTTCTCCGCGGGCAACCTGGGACTGCATCCTTTTTGGTACAACCGCTATGGAAAATTTAGCGCGCCCATGGCCGATAAAATTCACCATTGCGGCCTTTTTTTGCCGAATAATCCCTCTCTTAAACTTGAAGATGTTGATTTTATTTCTCAAGTGGTGTTGAATTCAGTTCAAAAATCCAACCTGGCCGTAGCGGCATGAGCCTTTTGGTTACGGGTGGCAACGGCCTTTTGGGCCAGGCGCTGCGCGAATTGTGCCCCAGCGCCGTCTTTGCCGCGCGCCGCGATGCCGATCTGACTGATCTTTCTCAAACCAGGGCGCTTTTCACGCGCCATAAGCCTTCTCAGGTGATCCATGCCGCGGCTTTGGTGGGAGGCGTGAAGCGCAACGCTGAAAAGAACGCGGATTTCGCTTTAGTCAATTCTCAAATTAACGCCAATGTGCTCACGGCCTCGCGTGAAACCGGGGTAACCAGGCTTCTCTCATTTCTGGCCAGCTGCGCTTTCGGCGGTTGGGAAAAGGGCAAATTAAGCGAAGACGATCTCTACCAAGGCGCACCCTATGACGGCAATTCGGGCTACGGCTATTCTAAGCGCATGCTCGACGTCGAATTGCGGCTCATCAGCCGCCAGTACGGGGTTCATTACTCCAGCTTGACGCCGGTGAGCATGTATGGGCCTTATGATAATTGGGACTTGGAAGATGGTCACGTGGTGAGCGCCTTGATCCATAGATGTTATCTCGCGAAGCGCGATGGGAAGGCCCTGGATGTTTGGGGCAAAGGCGAGGCGGTGCGTCAATTCATTTTTGTCAAGGACGTCGCCCGCTTGGCGCTTGAGACCTTGCGCCGCAATGACGATTCGGAAACAATGATCGTGGCCGCAGGCGGCGGCATCGCCATCAAGGATTTGGTCTCTGAAGTAGCGAAGGCCATGGATTTCAGGGGACCGGTCCATTTTGACGCCGCAAAACCCGAGGGACAGAAAATCAAGGTTTTAGAAAGCAGAATTTTTAAGTCGCGTTATCCTGATTTTGAATTTACGCCCCTGGACCAAGGGCTGCGCTTCACCGTGGATTGGTTTTTGAAAAATATCGCCCAAGAGACCGGCAAAACGGAGGCCTCCGTTCAATGAGCGCCGGCGCGTTGAATATTTTAATCACCGGTGGAGCCGGGTACTTGGGTTCGACGCTTACGAAAATATTGCTTGACGTGGGCCATCGGGTGACGGTGTTGGATAATTTTCTTTTCGGCCAGGCCAGCCTTCTCGATTGTTGCGCATATGAAACTTTTAATGTTGTTCGGGGCGATAGCCGGGACGAGCGCCTCTTGATCGAGCTGCTCAAAGACAAGGATGTGGTTATTCCATTGGCCGCCTTGGTCGGCGCTCCTTTGTGCGACCGGGATCGCGTGGCGGCGGAATCCACCAATACGGGAGCCGTGCGTTCCATCTGCAAATTAGCCGGCAAAACCCAGAGAATATTGTTTCCGACAACCAACAGCGGCTATGGCTTGGGGCAGGGCAACATGCACTGCACGGAAGAAACGCCGCTAAGCCCGATCTCGCTTTATGGCGAAACCAAGGCCCAGGCTGAAAAGGCCGTGTTGGACCGCGGCCATTCCATCACATTTCGGTTAGCCACGGTTTTTGGCGCGTCGCCGCGCATGCGGCTGGATTTGCTCGTCAACGATTTTGTTCACCGGGCCGTGCATGACCGGGCGGTCGTTATTTTTGAGGGCCATTTTAAGCGCAATTACATTCATGTGCGCGACGTGGCCAAGGCTTTTGTTCACGGCATCAATCATTTTGAGGCCATGAAAAACAAACCTTACAATGTGGGACTCGAAGACGCCAATCTCTCTAAAACAGAGCTGTGCCAGGAGATACGGAAAATTATTCCCAATTTTATTTTTTTGGAAGCCCCTATCGGCGAGGACCCGGACAAGCGCAATTACATCGTCTCGAACGCCCGAATTTTGGCGACGGGCTATCAGCCTGATTGGAGTCTTGAGCGCGGCATTCGGGAACTGGTCAAATGTTATAAAATACTTCGTAAATCCGTTTATGCCAACGTTTAGAAATCCTAATTAACCCCCGATGATCATTACTCGAACGCCTTTTCGCGTTTCATTTTTCGGCGGCGGAACAGACTATCCCGTTTGGTATGAGGAACATGGCGGGGCCGTGCTGGCGACGGCCATTGACAAGTATTGTTATATCACATGCCGTTACCTGCCGCCTTTTTTTGAACATCGCACGCGTATCCTGTATTCCAAAATCGAAAACGTGAGGTCGCATGATGAAATTGAGCATCCGTCGGCGCGGGCGACGCTTGAGTTTATGAATATTTCGGAGGGTCTGGAGATTCATCATGACGGTGATTTGCCGGCGCGCACGGGCCTTGGGTCCAGTTCCGCTTTTACCGTGGGACTGCTTCACGCGCTTTATGCGCTTAAGAATACGATGCCTACCAAGCAAAAATTGGCTCAAGAGGCGATTCATATCGAGCAGAATATTCTTGGGGAGAACGTGGGCTGCCAAGACCAGATTTTGGCGGCTTATGGTGATTTTTGCCGGATTGATTTTCATCCCGCGCATAGGAATCGGACCGTCAATTTTACCGTGACACCGATGATTGTCAGCCGGACCCGCCGTCAAGAGATGCATGATCACCTGCTGCTATTTTTTACCGGATTTTCTCGTATCGCTTCGGAGGTGGCCAAAGAACAGGTGGACCGGACAAAGGAAAAGACGCCGGAGTTGGCCACGATGCGCCAAATGGTGGACGAAGCGATCGGCATTTTAACGGGAACCGGCGACATCAAAGATTTCGGCCGGCTTTTAAATGAAAATTGGAAAATCAAGCGCAGCTTGACCTCAAGGATTTCGACGCCTCAAATCGATCAAATTTATGAAACGGCCCTGCGCGCCGGAGCTTTGGGCGGCAAGCTTTTGGGCGCCGGAGGCGGAGGTTTTATGTTATTATTTGCTTCTCCGGACCGGCATCGGAAAATTAGAGAGCAATTGAATCAGTATATGTATGTTCCATTTTCTTTTGAGGATGGCGGGAGCCAGATTATTTTTTATCAACCGTCGCTCTATGAGGATTTCCATAAAAATCATTCCGGACCCCTATCCGGGCCGGGCCAGCATTGGCGCCAAGAAAGTCTAAAGGAACCCAAGGAAGTTCAATAATGACCGCAGCCGTCCGTTCAGGCCAGCGCTCAAAATTACCGATGGGCTACGGTCGAAAAAAACTCACCAAGGAGGAGGGCCTGAAGCTCTACCGGCAACTTTTGCTGGCGCGATTATGCGAGGAAAAAATTAGGGAAGAATATTTTAACGATGAAATGAAAACACCCGTGCATTTAGGCATCGGGGGCGAAGCCATCGCCGTCGGTGTTTGTCACTGCCTGGCTCCCGGCACAAGAACTTTTGGCACATATCGCAATCACACTCTCTATTTGACCAAAAGCGGCGATGTAGACGGATTTTTTGCGGAACTCTACGGCAGGGCAACGGGCCCGGGCAAGGGAAAGGCGGGATCCATGCATTTAATGAATCCCCAAAAAGGATTGGTTGCGACCTCGGCCGTCGTGGCCACGACCGTGCCTTTGGCCGTGGGCGATGCCTTGGCCCAAAGTTATCTTAAGACTGGCGCCATGTCCGTGGCCTTTTTCGGTGACGGCGCCGTTGAGGAGGGCGCATTCTGGGAGAGTTTGAATTTTGCCTGTTTGAAGCGGCTGCCGGTTTTGTTCGTGTGTGAAGACAACGATTTGGCTATTCATACGGCCAGGGCCCAGCGCCGGGGCTTTGCCTCATTAAGGAATACCGTGGCCACATATGATTGTCATGCCGCGGAAGGCGACGGCGCCAGTGTAACGAATGTTATTCGTCTGACTCGCCAAGTGATGGGGCGCATGGCTAAAGACCCCAAGCCCGGATTTATTCGCTTGGCATATTTTCGTTTTTTAGAACATGTCGGACCCAGGGAAGATTTTGACGCGGGCTACAGGCCGCGCCCCCCTGAACAATTACTTCGAAAAATGGACCCGGTTGTACGCTTTGAAAAGGAATTGGTCCCCCTGGGCCTGCGCGAACGCGATCTTGCTCCCATCCGCGCTGAACTCAAGGCGCTGATTGACGCCGGCGTGGCCAAGGCAAAGGCCGCTCCGTTTCCGCAGGCGGCTGAACTCACGACGGATGTTTACGTCTGATGCCCTCCGCAATATTGAAGTCTCAAACACCAGCGAAGCTATCGCTCAATGGTCATATGCCTGAAAGCGCCATCTCGATGATGCGCTATCGGGACGCTTTAAGTTTGGCGGTTCGGCGCGAAATGGAGCGCGACCCCAAAGTTTTCGTTTTTGGTTTAGACGTGCCGGATCATAAGAAGATTTTTGGCAGCACCAAGGGACTCTTGGAGCAATTCGGCGGCCAACGCTGCTTCGGAACGCCGCTTTCGGAGGATGCGATGACCGGGGTGGCCCTGGGCGCCGCTTTGGCGGGCCTGCGTCCGGTGCACGTTCATATCCGCGTTGATTTTATGCTCTTGGCGATGAATCAAATTGCCAATATGATTTCTAATCTTGCCTACATGAGCGCGGGGTCTCTCAAAATTCCGCTTGTCTTGCGTGCCGTGATCGGCCGTGGGTGGGGGCAGTCGGCGCAGCACAGCAAGTCCCTGCATAGTATTTTTGCGCATATTCCGGGCCTTAAGGTTGTCATGCCGACCTCGCCGCAGGATGCCTACAGCCTGACGCGAGCGGCCATTCGCGATGATAACCCCGTCATTATTTTAGAACACCGCTGGCTTTATGATATTGAGGGGGAGGTTAATGAGGCAAAGGTGGTTCCTTTGGGCGAGGCGCTGGTGCGCCGGCAGGGCCGGGACGCCACGGTTGTTGCCACCTCATGGATGAATATTGAAGCCATGAAGGCCGCCGAAGTGCTCGCGAAGCGCGGTGTTGAGCTTGAGGTGGTGGATGCCCGCTCTATCGCTCCTCTTGACGAGAACACGATCCTGCAGTCCGTAGAAAAAACCCAGCGATGCTTGGTAGCCGATTATGACTGGACTTATTGCGGTTTCAGCGCGGAGCTATCCGCGTTGATTCATCAGTGCTGCTTCGGGTCGTTGAAGCTTCCGGTGGAGCGTTTAGGGTTTGCTCCTGTTCCCTGTCCCACCACCCGCCCTTTGGAAAATTTATTTTATCCATCCGCCGTTTCGATTATCCGTTCGGTGGAGCGCATGCTTTCATTATCGGAGACTGATCTCGCGGGAGAGCAATTTTACAGCTACGAGCAAAAATTCAAGGGACCATTTTAACCGTTTCCAACGGGACCTGCCGAGGATGGAAAACCAGCATTGAGAGTATTAATTTGATCAATATATCCCTGCTTATTCCCACCAGAAATCGCCCTTTATTTATCCGGCGATTATTGAATTATTACGCTCAAGAGAAATTTTCAGGCCAATTGTTGATCGGCGACTCAAGCGATCCCGAAGAGGCCGCGTTGACGCGCCGGAGCATTGAGGAAGGCGGCCGGGGATTGCAGATTCGCTATGAAGAGTGTTTTGGCAAGCACATAGCGCCAACGGTCAAGCATCTGTTTAATTTTGTCGCAACGCCCTACGCGGCCATCTTGCCGGATGATGATTTTTTAGTTCCCGCAGGCCTGAAACAGGCTGCGGCATTTTTGGATCAACATCCTGCCTGTGTGGGCGCGCAAGGCAAGGCTGTTATATATTCTTTAAAAACCCCCGGTCCTTTTGGCATTTTAGAATCAGTTGAGCCTTACGGTTTGCGACCGATTTCGGGAATGACGGCCAGCGCGCGATTGCGGCGTCACTTCCGTCAATATTCGGTGACGATGTTCGCTCTTTATCGCGCGGAAATTTTGGCATTAATGCATGATGACGTAGATCGGATTTGCGACGTGCCTTTTGCTTCCGAATTGCTGCCGTGTTGTTTATCGGTGATTTGCGGGGAGATCGCGCAGTTGCCCGGACTGTATTTGGCCCGCCAAGCGCACGGCAGCCGGTATTCGCTTTATGATGTCTTTGATTGGTATGGCAGCATTAATTGGGCGCCGTCCTATCAATTTTTTCAGGAACGTTTAGTGAAAGAGCTCATGCGCCGCGATGGCCTAACGGCCCAGGCAGCCACTGCCCTTGTCAAGGAAACTTTTTGGGGGCATATTGTTAAAGGGATGGGGGAAAGTTGGTCCCAGCGTTACAGTGTCTCAACGTTAGTTTCTTGGAAAGAACGACTCCGGCAGTTGTTCAGGCGTTATTCGATGCCGCGTTATTTTTGGAATTACTTAAAGCCCCTGGTAACGGACCAAGGAGAGTTGACATGGCCGGCGCTTCAACGCCCCGCGTCGCCCTACTATCATGATTTCCGGTCCATCCAAAAGACCGTATCGGCTAATGTTTGAGTATTTCTGGAGGAAATAGTGTCGAAACAGCTTGATGTTTTATTTATTCATCCCAATGCGGCGGAGAAAATTTATCAAGATTTAAGCCGTGATTTTTCTGCCATTGAACCCCCTATTTGGGCGGCTTTGTTGGCAAACCATGTGCGCGCCAAGGGATATTCATGCGCTATTTTAGACTGCGAAGCCGAGCGCTTGAGCGTCGCCCAGGCGCTTGAGGCTATACATGACCGCAACCCCCGGTTGGCGGCATTTATTGTTTATGGCCAGCAACCTTCAGCGTCCACGCAAAACATGACCGGAGTCTCGTTATTAAATAACGCGCTAAAGGATACTTATCCTCAATATCCAACCATAGCGATCGGCCTTTATCCATCCGCATTGCCTGAAAAAACTTTGCAGGATGAAAAATTGGATTTTGTCGGACAGGGCGAAGGCGCGGCGACTTTGGTCGGCCTTTGTCAGATTGATGATAAGGGCGACCATTCTCGCCTGCGCCAAGTCCCTGGATTATGGTACCGGCACGACGGCGCTATTGTGGCGGCCGGCCCGGCGCATAATATTGCCCAAGAGATGCTGCCTCAAGAACTACCGGGCATGGCCTGGGACTTGCTGCCCATGAAAAAATATCGAACCAGCAATTGGCATGCATTCACCAATAATAATCAGAATATGCCCTTTGCCTCGCTCTACACGAGCCTGGGGTGCCCTTTTAAGTGCAGTTTTTGCTGCATCAACGCTCCCTTCGGCGGGTCAAGTTTTCGCTATTGGAGTCCTGAATTTATTTTGGGTGAGTTTGACAAGATTGCCGATATGGGCATCATCAATGTCAAGATTGCGGATGAAATGTTCGTTTTGAATCAGAACCATTTCATGAAGGTTTGTCAGTTGATTGCCGGACGTGGGCACCATTTCAATATTTGGGCCTATGCCCGAATTGACACCGTTAAAGAGGAGTATTTGGAGACTCTCAAAAAAGCCGGGGTCAACTGGCTGGCCTTGGGTATCGAAAGCGGCGTCAAAACGGTTCGGGCTGATGTCATTAAGGGAAAATTTGAAGACATCAATATCCGTGACGTTGTTCAAAAAATCAGGGAGCATGGGATCAGCGTGATCGGGAATTTCATTTTCGGCTTGCCGGAAGATACCGAGGAGACGATGCGGCAGACCTTGGATTTGGCTTTGGAGATGAAATGCGACATGATTAATTTTTACAGCTGCATGGCTTATCCGGGGAGCGCCCTGCACCATGTGGCCCTAGAACAGAAATGGGAACTGCCGGATACCTACGCCGGTTATTCGCAGCATGCTTATGAAACAAAACCTTTGCCCACCAAGCATATTTCCGCCAGAGAAGTTTTGGCGTTTAGGGATAGGGCGTTTACCCGCTATTTTTCGGACCCCGGGTATTTAGCTTTTGTCAAAGAAAAGTTCGGCCAAGAAACTTTCGACAATATCGCCGTCATGAACAGCCACAAATTACGCAGGGCTATCGTCGAAAAAAGCGCCGCGAGCGCCCTGTCTGTTTAGGCGGCTCATCTTGTTATGTCCGCATAAATCGGATAAGATATAATAATCGTTACTAAAAAGTATTGATCGGAGGATATTGATGAAAGTAACATTCGGTTATCATAGTTGGACGGGCGAGTATGGACTTTTCGGCCACTTTGCCAAAAGGAATTCAACATGGCCGCCCCTTAATCTGGCGTTGCTTGGCGCTATTGTGGAGGCCAGCGGACACAAGGCCATGATTATTGATGGCGAGGCAATGGGCCTTAAAGCCGATAAATTGGCCAAGGCCATCATTGAATCGAAACCGGATATCGTCGGCCTAACTTGTTATAGCCCGTTTTTTCATTTGAGCACGGATGTCGCCAAAGCGGTCAAAAAATTAGATCCGAATATGCCCATTATGGTGGGCGGGCCGCATCTGACTATCATGAAGGAGAAGGCGATGTTGCCGCATTTTGATTATGGATTTATCGGCGAAACGGAAAAATCTTTACCCGCTTTTCTTGAAGCTTTTCAAACCGACCGCGACTTTTCTAAAGTCCACGGTTTGATGTATCGAAAGGGCGAGGAAATTGTCAATACCGGCGAGCCTCAATGGGTCGAGGCTGAGTCTGCGACCAAAGGAATCAATATTGGCAAGTATTATCCGCTTGATGAGTTTCCTCTTCCGGCCAGACACCTCTTGCCAATGAACAAATATCGTTTGGGAACAATGCATGGTCGGCGGCATTTCACCTCTATTCAAACCATGCGGGGTTGCCCTTGGACATGTATTTTTTGCGCATCAGCAGCTTTGAAAACGACGAGGGTCGTCATGCGAAGCCCTAAGTCCGTGGTTGATGAAATGGTCAAAGTCAAAAGAGATTTTCCTTTCATTGACCATTTTTATGTGGTTGATGACGTTTTGACCCTCTGGCCCAAGCATATCAGGGAAATTTGCGATCGAATCAACGCCGAGGGATTAAAAATTACCTTCGAAGGCAGCACCCGGGCAAACCTGGTTGATAATGAACTTATTAAATACATGGCCAAGACCGGCCTTGTCAGGCTGTCTTTTGGACTGGAAACCGTTGATCCTCAAATGCGCGAAACCATGCAAAAGAAAGTTCCGATGGAAGCTTACGTTAAGGCTAACCGTATCTGCGCTGATAACAATGTCGAGGCCATGAATTCGATGATGTTGGGGCTTCCCGGGGAAACCAAGGAGACCATCAGAACAACTCTCCAATGGCTAAGAAATGCCCGGGATGTTAAACAGGCCAATTTTGCCATTGCGATCCCATATCCGGGAACGGAATTTCACGATATGGCGATTAATGGGACGCATGGCGTCGAGCTGCTGTCCGAGGACTTTTCGGAATACTTGCGCTATGGCTCGGCCGTGACCAAAATCGGAGAGCTCACCCCCAAGGACTTGATTGATCTTCAGAACGAGGGTTTCGTGAGCATTTATTCGGCGCCTTGGCGCTGGATGCCCGTTTGGCATAAACACGGGACAATAGGGTTTCTTCTCATGATGTGGCGTGTCGTCAAACTTTGGAAGCGCAAGTTTTTTGAAGCCGCGCAGCCATTCAGGGTTCATCCCGGGGTTCCATAACTTTTGGGTTGACTCGCCCCCACGGGCGTCTGATTTAATAATTTATTTGGTTGACGATTGAATAAGACGCCTCTTTTATCATTGCCTCTTTTGGTAAAATAGATTAAGTCAAGTCAGGCAGATCTTCCACCATCCCGCGTCATTGCGAGGGACCGAAGGGCCCGTGGCAATCTCATCAAAGGAAGTTTCCCTGTGTTGAGGCCGCTTCGCTCTGTCCGCAATGACGGATAGGGGAAGCTCTGTAAGTTCGGCAATGAATACACAGAATTATTCCCAAACCTCGCCAAATAATTGGGCCGCGCGTGAATCCGGTTTAGGGGCGTTTTATTGGCGCGTTGTGCTGCGGCCTTATTTTTGGGATTCACTCGCCGTCTTATTTTTGATGAGCGGCAACGCTCTTTTGGATACCTTAACCATCGGATTTACCGTGCCCTTGCTGGACGCGGTCACGCGTCCCCGGGAAGCCATGGAGAGCAAGGCGGTCCTATGGTTTCGGGAAAAATTGGGTTGGTCCTACTTATCCGATCCCGGCCATGTTATTTTTGTTTTTTTAGTGATTGTCACCGTCTTTTTTATTCTGCGGGGAGCTTTTAATCTTTTTAATCAAATTTGCATTTCCGGCATCGCCCATAAACTTCGGCGTAGCATCAAGATCATGCTTCTGGACCATTTTTTGCAGGCGCGCTACACGAGCTTGACAAGCCGTGGGCGCGGCGCTATTTTGCGCGATTTGGTGGCTCCCGCGGATTCGCTTTATATCAATATTTCTAATTTAGGTTTTTTGTTGACCAGCAGTCTTAATGTGTGTCTTTTAATTGGGATGTTGATGTATCTTTCGTGGTGGATGACAGTGTTAACAGCGGCAGTGGCTTTAAGCATGATCTATCTGTGGCGGCGATTGGCGGATGAGAAGGCGCGCCATTACGGAGGCGTTGTCTATGAGAATGACCGCAGCATGTCGAAACTGGAGGTTGATTCCATTGACGGCATTAAGGTCGTTAAGGCGCATTTGCTTCAGGCTAACATCTTAAAGCGCTACAAGGAAATTTTGCTTGCTGATTTCATGCCGCAGATGCGCCTGGTTTTTTTGCGCAGCGCGCCGTCTTTCATCAATGAAACGGTTGGCGGCGTGGCGGTGTTGTCGCTGGGAGCGTTGGTATTTTTGGCGCCGTCATTGGGTTTGAGCTTTTCGATTTTTGGCGCTTTTTTGCTGGCATTGCGACGCATCAGCCCTTCTGTTGCGGCCATCAACGCCTCATTTGTTGAGTTCCGCCGGTCGCAACGCGGCCTAGAAGTCATCGATGAGGTGCTTCATGCGATGCCCATGGAGCCTTCCGGAAACCGAGCCCTGCCTGATGTTGAACGCATTGAGTTTGATGGATTAAATTTTAGCTACCCAACGGTTCACGAAATCCCCACCCTGACCAACATTAATTTTGATATGCAGCGCGGCACGATCACGGCTTTAGTGGGTCCGACGGGGTCGGGCAAAAGCACGCTGGCCAATTTGCTTCTTCGATTTTATGAACCGACACAAGGCGCTATTAAATTAAATGGTCATGACTTGAAAGAGTACCGGCTTTTTGAATGGCGCCGTAAGATCGGCTATGTTTCCCAGGATGTTTTTTTATTTAACGCTTCCATCGGCGACAACATCGCTCTTTGGCAGGATGGGGTCACTCAAGAGCAAGTCGAGGAAGCCTGCCGCTTGGCGCAGTTGCACGATTTTATCGTGACTTTACCGGAGGGCTATGACACCGTGGCCGGCGACAGGGGCTTGCGTTTATCGGGCGGACAATGCCAGAGAGTCGCCATTGCGCGCGCGATTTTGCAGAAGCCGCAAGTTTTGATTTTGGATGAGGCGACCAGCGCTTTAGACAATTTGACGGAGAAGGCGATCTATGAGGCGATCGGCCGCCTGCGCTCGCAGTCGGTGGTTATTGTGATTGCCCATCGCTTAAGCACCATCGGCCATGCCGACCAGGTTATTGTTTTGGAGAATGGCCGGATTTTGGAATCGGGAAGCCCTCCGGGCTTGATGGAGGCCAGGGGATTATTTTGGCGTTTGTGTCAGGCCGAAGCGCTGGCGGCGCTGTAGGGATAATATGTATTTCGGATTGGTTATCACGGTCGCCGGCCTGTTCACTATCTTGTTGGCGGCAGCATCCCGCGACGTCATGTTTTATGCGTTAGACAGTGATACGGAGAAACAAACTAGAGCCGCGGCCGGAATTAATGAGTGGAAATGGCCCTCTGATATGCACCGGTTTGCAGGGGGTAAGGCGTATATGAAGGATGCGGGAATCCTAGGCGTCGCTTTAATGCAGAGACTTCGCCGTGACCGCCAGGGAGCCTTCCCAATTCATCTTTTGTGCTACCTTTCCAATGCAACGGCCGCGATTTTTCTTTATTTGATCGCTTCGCATTATTGGGACGCCAAAATTGGCGCCGCGCTGGCTGTGCTTTTCATGACTTCTTTTTGGCCGCACCAAGTCGCCTTAATGGGTGGTTTCCAAACATTGGCTCATGCCTTGCTTCTTGTTGCCGTTTATTGTTTCCAAGCCGCTGAAAACGGCTCGTTCTTTATCCAGGGAAGCGCTTATTTGGCCGGAGGCGTTGCCATGGGATTTTTGATTTTTGCATCCGCTTCAAGCAGGAAGTATTTTCCTTTGGCTGCGGGCGCATTCTTTTGGAGTCAACGCAGCAATCTTATTCCCATGCGGCAAGCCGTAGCCGCATTTGAGCAAACGTTGGTTTTGGAAAAATTGATTCTTGTGGGATCGATGGCGGCATTGTTTATCTTGCTCGGTGTTATTTATTTCGGGTTTGATTCTTTTGTTACGGCTCTTTATGAGGGCCGGGGACCGAAGTGTTTGCGTCCGATTGTTTCGGGACAACGCAGCCGGGAGCTTTCATTTTATCTGGATAAAAAAAGAAGCGTCATGAAGGCCATGGGATGGGGCGGGTTGGGCTTGTGGAGTTTGCTGGCAGTGTCTTTGGTGTTCACGAAAAGCGCCGTCAATTATTGGGCTCAAGCGTTGGTCGCGCTGGGAATGATTGCCGTTATAGGAGCGTTAATTTTTCCCAATGTCATTGAGAACGTCAAAAGTTTCATTGGGTACTGGGACAGCTACTCGATGAATCCACATTTTCAATTTTATATCGATTTTTTTGCCAAAAAAAATATCCGGATTACGGGGCAGACCAGAGGAGCTGGCTGGCGCTGGCTTCCCGTATTTTTTTGGAGAATGACCCCCGTTCCTTTTTTGCTCACCATCGTATTGACGGGCATTTGGATGATCTTAGCCGCCTCTGGGTTTCTCCGGCAGGACTCTCCCGGAGAGATTGTTTTGCTCGTCGCGCTTGGTTTGTCACCGGTCCTTTTTGGGGAATTGACAGGATCGCCGCAGTTGGCCCGCCCCTATTTTCCCGCATTGACCGGATTGTTTATGCTCATTGGATTTTCTTTGTTCCGGCTCTCGCCTGTTGCGGGAGATACGTTATGGTTGTTGCTTTCCGGAGTCATTGCCGTGAGCGCCATGTGGAATTGCCGGATTTTTTTAAAAGACGTTTGGCCGGCAAGGATGGCTGCTCGAGAGTTGCACCGGGTATTGGGCCGGATGGGGATTAAGAAATTTTATACTTATGACACGCCTTTTAATGACGCCTTAGTCTTTGTCTGGCCCGCTTATATTCGAAAAAAATATGATATTCAATTTATTAAAAGCGCCCATGAACCCGAGGACGGTTATATTGTTTTGCCTGGAATGAGCGCCAAAGCCTTAAACATGGAGTCGCAGCGCGTGGCCTATGAGGGGGGCGATTTCAAGAATGATCCCATCATCGGTGCGCTCGTGGCGCGCCGGCTCATTGACCGGTGCTCGGTTGCCACGTTTCAAACCTTTGGCAGCAGCAGGATTTGGGCTCAGGAAAGCGAAGTGATGACTTATCGCGATCTTATTTTGAAAGAAGTCACTGACCATGACCGATGGCTTGGTTTGGCGCGAATTTTGGATGTTTCAAAATTAAGGGCCGTTCTTGAATTGGACCGTAGCCAAGAAAAAATGAAAGAGAGCATTGTTGCATCGTCCCATCTTGGCATGGCGATTGAACACGGGGCGCGTGCTTGAGGATGAAATGGTAATTTGGGTGACGGGATTATCAGGCGCGGGGAAAACCACGCTGTGCCGCGCGCTCAAAGAGCTGCTTCGGCCCAAGCTGCCGCAGGTTGTGATGATTGACGGCGACATTGTGCGCGAAACCTTTGATGACGGTTTGGGATATGGCGAAAAGGACCGGTGGGTTCAAGTGGCGCGTATTCAGCGCATGGCTAGAATGTTGTCGGACCAAGGTCTTATTGTGCTGGCCGCGGTGCTTTATTCGCACCCTGAACTTCTTCAATGGAACCGCCGCGAGATACGGTCTTATTACGAGATTTATCTGAAAACTTCCCTAGACGCCTTGCGCCATCGCGATTACAAGGGGATTTATGCCCAAGCGGACGCCGGTCAAATGCGTGAGGTCGTGGGCTTGGACATTGCGTGGCATGAGCCGACGTCGCCGGATTTGGTTATTCATCAGGACCACCCTGAAGAAGCTTCTCAACTGGCCCGCAAGGTGGTTGCCTCAATTCCTGAATTAAATCTGTTGTTGGAGCCGGTTTCATGAACAAGAGCCTATCCTTAAGCCGCTATCAATACTTGGAGTTTGAAAAAATCGCCTTGGGCGCCTTGGCCCCTTTAAAGGGATTTATGACGAGCCCAGAGTTTGAAAGCGTGGTTGAAACCATGCGTTTGCCCGCCGGCGAGGTGTTTCCATTGCCCGTGATTTTGGATGTTTCCAAGGAAGACGCTCTGGCGCTCTCCGGCGTATCTGTCGTGAATTTGATCTACGATGGAGTTGTGGTCGGGGAACTCGAGCCTGCCGGCGTTTTTCAATGCGACAAAAAGGCCGTAGCGCACAAGGTCTATGGCACAAGTGACCCGGCGCATCCCGGGGTAGCCTATTTTCTGGCAACGAAAGAGTTTTTTGTGGGCGGCGCCGTCCGTCTTTTGCAGAGGGCGCGTTTTGAGTTTTCTGATTATGAATTCACACCCCAGGAAATGCGGGCGTATTTTCAAACCCAGGGATGGAAAACAGTGGTTGGTTTTCAAACGAGAAACGTTCCGCACCGGGCTCACGAGTATTTGCTTCGATGCGCGCTGGAGCAGGCGGACGGCTTGTTTGTGCAGCCCTTGGTGGGATTCAAGAAAAGTGGCGATTACGCTCCAATGGCTATTCTTAAGGCCTATGAAACGCTCATTCAAGGATTCCTTCCTCAAAACAGGGTTAAACTAGGCATTCTCTCGACAGCCATGCGTTACGCCGGCCCCCGCGAAGCGGTGTTCCACGCCATTGTCCGGCGCAATTACGGCTGCACGCATTTTATCGTTGGCCGCGATCATGCGGGCGTGGGATCGTATTACGCCAAATATGCCGCGCACGATATGGTGAACCGTTATAATGGAGATTTGGGGATCACTATTTTGAAATTTTACGGCCCCTTTTATTGCCGCCGTTGCGCCGCGATTGCAACCGAACGGACGTGTCCTCATTATCAACGAGAGCCTCAAGAAATTCAGGAAATCAGCGGCACTTTAATGCGCCAAATGCTTTCTGGGAGCGGCCAAGTTCCATCGAATTTGATGCGTCCGGAAATCGTGGCAAGCCTCCGGGGTATGCCCATTTTTATCGAGGAGTGACTTCATGAGCAGAACAAAAATTATCGCCACGATCGGACCTAAAACTAATAACAGCGATTCTTTGCTGGCATTGCGAGAGGCCGGCATGAGCGCGGCGCGTTTAAATGGGTCTCATGCGGATGCGGCCTGGCACCGGTCAGCGATCGCTTTGCTGCGCGAAATTGTTCCTGATGTGCCGGTTTTGCTTGATATTCCCGGGCGCAAAATTAGAACAGGCGTCATGGAGCAGTTAGTCGAATTTAGCCCAGGAGAAACGGTCGTGTTTACGTCGCGCCCCGATATGAACGGACATGGAAAAGTGCCGGTTAATCATAACCGTTTTCATGAGATCGTTTCTGTGGGCCATGAGTTTTTGGTGGATGACGGACGGCTGTGTTTTACGGTGACCTCGATCAAGGGAGAGGAAGTCTTTTGTCGGGCTCACTCACAAGGAATGATTTCAAGCCGGAAAGGAATTAATTTACCTTCATTGGGACATGATCTCGAGGTTTTGACGGCCAAGGATCAGGAAATGTTGATGTTTGCCAAAGAAACAGGCGTTGATTTTATCGGCATCAGCTTTGTGGATAGCGCCCTGCAAGTGGAGAAATGGCGGGAGATTTTAGGTTCTCATGGCCCCTCAATCGTCTCTAAAATTGAAAACCAGCCCGGCTTAAACAATGTCGAAGAGATTTTTGGGGTTTCAGACGCCATCATGATTGACCGCGGCGATTTGTCCGCGGAGACATCCATCGAGAGCGTGATTTTATCCCAAAAGAAAATTTTGCGGTCCGCGCGGCGGCATTGCAAACCGGTGATTGTGGCGACCGAAATGCTTCATTCCATGATTGAGCATAGCCTGCCCACGAAAGCCGAAATCAGCGATATCAGTAACGCGGTCATTGACGGCGCTTCGGCGTTGATGCTCTCCGGAGAAACAGCCATTGGGTTGCATCCTGTGGAGGCAGTGCGCATGATGCGGCGCATTGCTTCGGCTGTTGAGGAGTCTCGCGAGACCCCCTGGAGCCAGGCCTCCCAGAAAGCGCTAAGCGTGCCGGAGGCCATGGGCGAGGCGATTGCTCTTTTGTGCCGGCATTTGCCGGTCACTAAAATCGTGGCGATCACGATTTCAGGTTATGCGGCGCGCTCAATCGCGGCTTTTGCGCCGCGCCAGCGAGTGTTGGCGGTCAGCAACAATGCGGTTAATGCGCGACGATTTAATTTGCTTCCCGGTGTCACCGGCGTGCACTATGACATTGAATTTTCCCGAGTCAATACGAACCATGTGCCGCAGTGCCTTAAGCAATTATGGCTTGATGAAAAAATCGTTGATGATGATTTGATTTTGGTGACCGCGGTGGGATACCCGAGGTCGGGCAATCGAATGAACATGATTGAGACGCACTATGTGCGTGACCTAAGGGAAGGTTTGGGATGGTGTTAACAACGAACGACAAGGAGAATCTTAAGAATGGCCTCCGACAGGCGCTAGACGCAGCGGGCGCTCAAATTCTTCGGTTCTATCAGCAGTCCGCTGATGTTCGCTATAAAGAAGATTCATCGCCCTTGACGCAGGCTGATATTGCGTCTAATCGAGTCTTGCAGCAGACATTAACCATTCTTTGGCCTAAGGCCGCCTGGTTATCCGAGGAAACAGTTGATGACGCGCGCCGTTTGGGCAGCCGATGGGTCTGGATTGTAGACCCTCTTGACGGCACGAAGGAATTTGTTCGAGGTATCGCTGAATTTGCGATATCGGCGGCTTTGGTCGAGGACGGGGAAGTGATTTTAGGCGGCGTGTTTAACCCCGCCACCAAGGAGTGGGGCGTGGCCATGTCCGGTGAAGAGCCGGATTTTGGAGGGTTTCATTCCCAGGTTTCACGCGGTGAACCATCGTCTGTTTTGAGGTTGAATCAAGCGGACGTTTCGGTCAGCCGGTCGGAACTGGAGCGCGGCACGATCAAGCCGTATTTGCCGTTTTTCACGCGGTTTACGGGCATTGGCAGCGTGAGCTATAAATTGCTCCGCGTGGCCGCGGGTCTGGAATCCTTGACGGTTTCAGCCGAGCCTAAATCCGAATGGGATGTGGCCGGAGGAAGTTTTTTGGTCAAGTCGGCCGGCATGGCGTATCAACGTTTTGACCGCCGAGAGGTTTTTTTTAACCAACAGCCGCCGCGTTTTCATACGGGCACGCTGGCCGGAACTTCAGAACTGGTTGATGAATTTTTAAAAATCCATGATCAATTGACCAAAGAGGCCCCTTGTGGCTATCCCTGAAGCATAGATGAGCATTGCCACTGGCGTTTCAAGAGATCTCAATTGTTCTCACGCTCACCTGTCTCGTCAAGTTCACCTCGCGCCTTTGGTGGCGTTTGTTGATGGCATCACGCGTTCCGGAAAATCCCTGCTAGGCCCAATTTTATCGAGTCTCGATCACGTTGAAATTGAACGGGTAGAAGAAATTTATGAATACATCGGCGCTCTCTATCAGATGGGCAAAATCAGCAGCGACGCGGCCGCGGCGGTTTTGAGCATGCAGGCTGACATGCATCTTTATAATTCTCTGCTCTCGCGCAACACGAACTATCGTTTTGGTGACCATTCGAGCGTTTGGCGTTCGCCAACACCATGGAAATTTATCAGACGCCTGTGGCTTGGCGAAGGCAGGGTTGTGATTGCCCGTGTTCAAAATGAACGTCCTATTTTTCAAAACATGACCCATGATCAATTGGCCAATTTTGCAATTTTTGCCGAGGCTTTCGGGGAACGCTTAAGAATGGTTGAAATGATGCGGCATCCGGTGGACCTGGCGGATTCCTGGCTGCGTCGCGGCTGGGGAGAGCGTTTTGGACAGGACCCGACGGTTTTAACGTTCTGTATCCGGCATGAGGACCAGGATTTGCCGTATTATGCCTTAGGCTGGGAAGCGCTCTATCTTGGTTTGCAGCCGCCTGGCCGCGTGGTGCGCATGATCGCGCGTTGCTGGGATTTTAACGCGCGCGCTTATTCGGCGCTTGGGCCCAAAGAGCGGGATCAAATTTTTTGCATCCCTTTTGAAGATTTTGTTCAGAGACCCTGGCCTTATGTGAAGCGGTTGGCCAGTTTTTTAGGCTCGACCGTAACCCCTAAAACATCCGCTGCTCTTAGAGAACAGCGCTGCCCGCGTGTTTATAGCGTTGCGGCGCGTGATGATCGGCGGCGCAACCTCGAAGCGCTTTTGGGCCAGGAGGAACGGGAAATTCTTGAACGTTTGGTTGAGGAATTCGAAGAATGGGAATCCCGCTTTAAGTCATCATGACCGCGGTTGAGGATCTTTTGGTCGGTGTGTTGGGAACCGGCAATATCGGCAGCCGGCATTTGCGCGTTTTAGGAAATCTTGACGGCATTAAGCCTGTGGCGATCCCGGCGCGGTCCGGGCGTCTGCGGCAACTTGAAGATACGGGCCTTAAGGTCGCCAAGAATTGGCAGGAAGCGTCCCGAATGGGTTCTCATTTGGGCATTGTGGCCACGGATACGGGTCGGCATCACCAGGATGCGCTTGAGGCTTTTGGGGCAGGTTTTGATTTGTTGATTGAAAAACCCATGGCCACAGATCATGATCAGGCAGCCAAGATTCTTCAGGCCTCCAAGAAAAGCCGGAGAAAAGCTTATGTGGCTTGCGTGTTGCGTTTTTCCGAATCTTTAAATCAATTTCGCCGGTGGCTTCCTCGCGCCGGGCGTCTTCATAGCGTGATGATTGCGTGCCGGTCTTATGTTCCCGACTGGCGTCCTGAACGGGATTACCGGCAAATGTATTTGGCGAAGGCCTCGGAGGGCGGTGTTTTGAGAGACTTAATTCATGAGATTGATTACGCGGGCTGGCTTTATGGGTGGCCCGGCCGAGTTGAGGCGAGATTAAAGAATTTTGGGCGTCTTGGCATTGAAGCCGAAGAAATGGCTTGGCTGCGATGGGAGGCTTCCTGCGGCGCTTTGGTTTGCGTTCATTTGGATTATTTGACAAGGCCGCCGACGCGCGGCATGGTGGCGCACGGCGAAGGCGGGACTCTTGAGTGGGACGGATTGCTCCAGCGCGTGCGCTGGCGTGGATGTCAAAGCAATGACAATGACGACATGCAAAGCCATCAAGAGCGCGATGTCATGTTCCGTGATCAATTTTTAGCTTTTCTCGAGGCTTGCCGAGGGTCCGTTGACGAGCGTCTGGCCACGGACCATGATGGCGCCAGGGCTTTGGCTTTATGCGACGCGGCGCGCCGTTCATCAGAATCCGGCCGGAGCGAGGAAGTCGTTTATGTCTGAACGGATGCTGGCCTTGATTCCGGCGCGCGGCGGTTCCAGGGGTATTCCTGGAAAGAACATCCGTCCCTTTGCCGGCTTGCCACTGATCGGGCATTCCATTAAATTAGCCCAGCGTTGTGCCAGAGTCAATCGTTTGGTAGTGTCAACGGATTCTTCGGAAATCGCCCAAATCGCGCGCGATTTGGGGGCAGAGGCTCCTTTCGTGAGGCCGCCTGACATCGCTCGCGATGATACGCCTATGTGGCCGGTCGTGCGCCATGCGCTGGCCTCTGTGGAAAAAGACGAGGGTCAGTCTTATGATTATGTTGTGCTTTTAGATCCCACAACGCCATGCCGCAAGATAGACGATATTGAAGGCGCTTTTCAGAAGCTATCGAAAAATACCGGAGCCGATGGAATTATCGCCGTTTCCGAACCTCATTTTAATCCTATTTGGCATTCGGTGGTGGAGCGTGAAGGATGGATGGAGGATTTGATTCCGGAAGGCGCGCTGTACCATCGCCGGCAGGATGCCCCTGTTGTTTACCGGATCAACGGCGCGATTTATATTTGGCGCGCGTCATTCGTGCGCCGATCGATCCAAGGCTGGAGGGGTCATGGCCGGCATTTGATTTATGAAGTCCCTGATTTGGCCGCTATCTCGATTGACACGATCGAGGAGTTTGAATTGGCCGAATACCTAGTTTTAAGCGGAAAATACCCCATGCCGTGGATCAAGGATCATCAAAAGGCGTCCAAAGTTCAAGGCCTGAAGTCCAAAGTCGAAAATAGAAAAAAAGCGCCCGAAATTATCAAGCGGCGAGATGAGAACGATTAAGTCCTTGTCGGATTTAAGCGGCCGCGTTGCTTTGGTGACCGGAGGCGCCGGACACATTGGAATGGCCATGGGCGCGGCTTTAGTGGAAGCCGGCGGGCGTGTTTGCATTCTTGACGCTGATCAATCAGCGTGCGCTCAAACTGCGGAAATCTTGGAGAAAATTCGTCCTCAAAGCGTTTTTTTTGTTGCTGCTGATTTAAGCCGGGAAAAAGACGTCAGACGGGCTATCCGCGAGGTTCAAGAGAAGGCGGGGCTAATTGATATTTTGATTCATTGCGCCGCCTATGTCGGCACAACGGAAATTCCAGGATGGGCCGTTCCTTTTGAAGAGCAAACCACCGATGCCTGGCGTCAAGCCATGGAGGTGAACGCGACCTCGGCTTTCATCATGGTTCAAGAGGCGAAAAAGTCTCTTGAGGCATCGGGTCATGGATCAGTAATTCTAATCGGCTCCATTTATGGCTTTTTGGGCCCTAACTGGAAGCTCTATGAAGGAACGTCAATGTCCAATCCCGCTGGTTATGGGGCCTCCAAGGGAGCCTTAATGCAGCTCACGCGTTATTTGGCTACAACCCTGGCGCCTAAAATTCGCGTCAATGCGATTTCTCCCGGCGGGGTTTGGCGCCAACAGCCCGATGTTTTCCGCGCGCGCTACGAAGAACGAACACCGTTGCAGCGAATGGCCACGGAAGAGGATTTTAAGGGCGCATGTCTTTATTTAGCGAGCGATTTATCCGCTTATGTGACAGGGCAAAATCTTATCGTGGATGGGGGCTGGTCCGCGTGGTGAAGGCCATTAAAATAGGCGGTCGGTTGATCGGCCCAGGATATCCTTGTTTTATCATCGCCGAAGCCGGCGTTAATCATAACGGGCGTCTTGATTTGGCGTTTCAATTGGTGGATGCCGCTGTTGAGGCCAAGGCGGATGTTGTGAAGTTTCAGACTTTTAAGGCCGAACATGTGGCTTCGCCCAAGGCGCCTAAAGCCGATTATCAGCTTCAAACCACCCCGGCCCAGGAATCACAATTGGACATGATTAAAAAATTGGAGCTTCCCTTTGAGGCGTTTAAGAATCTCCAGGACTATTGCCGGCAAAAGGGGATTTTGTTTTTGTCCTCGCCGTTTGACGATGAGAGCGTTGATTTTTTGGCCGCGCTGGGCGTGGCCGCTTTTAAGGTGCCTTCGGGTGAAATCACCAATGAGCCTTATTTGTCGCGCATCGGGGGTTTGGGCAAGCCCGTGATTTTGTCAACCGGCATGTGCTATTTAGAAGAAGTCGCCCGGGCCGTTGAAGTTATCGGTAGCGCCGGAAATAATAATTTGGTGTTGCTTCATTGCGTCAGCCGATATCCGGCGGATCCCGGTTTTGTCAACCTTCGAGCCATGAAAACAATGCACGAGGAATTTCATGTTCCTGTGGGTTATTCGGATCACACCACAGGCATTGATGTGGCGTTGGCCGCCGTGGCCTTAGGGGCGTGCGTCATCGAGAAACATTTAACGCTCGATCATAATGACTCGGGTCCTGATCACTCCGCTTCTTTGGAACCGGCTGATTTCGCCGCCATGGTCCGCGGCATCCGGCGTGTTGAAGCGGCATTGGGCGATGGCCTCAAGCGTCCGGCCGCCGGCGAGCAGGAGATGGCTAAAATCGCCAGAAAAAGCCTCGTGGCGCGGCAAGTGATTCCCGTGGGCGCGTTGATGACGGATGACTTGGTCGGTATTTGCCGCCCAGGCACGGGGCTGCCTCCGGGCGCCAAAGCGCAAGTGCTGGGGCGGCGTTCCAAAACAGTAATACCTGAAGGCTCGCCCTTGTCATGGGAGATGTTTCAGTGATTCAAACGGCCCTAGTGACCTCGGCCCGATCGGATTTGGGTTACTATTTGCCCCTCATGAAGGCTTTGCGCGGACATCCTCGATTTCAACTTCGCATCGTGGCCACGGGAATGCACTTATCCAACGAATACGGTGGCACGGTGGAGAGCATCAGGGAAGCGGGATTTAAGGTGGCCGAAGAGGTGCCCAGTTTATTGGCATCGGATGCTCCGCAAGGAGTGGTTAAGACAATGGGGGCCGCCATGATGGGTTTTGCTGATTTGTGGGCGCGTCTCAAGCCCGATCTTATTATTGTTTTTGGAGACCGTTTTGATATGTATCCGGCCGCGTTATCGGCACTACCCTTTCGCATCCCCGTGGCGCATATGGCCGGCGGCGAACTCACGCAAGGCGCCATTGACGATGCGCTGCGCCATAGCCTGACCAAGCTTAGTCATTTGCATTTTGTGGCCATCGAAGAATATCGTCGGCGTCTCATGCGCATGGGCGAGGAGCCTTGGCGCGTGACGGTGAGTGGATCGCTTGCCGTTGATCACATTCGAATTTCCAAGCGCTGGACCGGCGCTCAAACAGCGCGCCATTTTGGATTCATCCTGGGTGAGCCATCGGCATTGATCACGTATCATCCGGAGACGTTGGATCATGTTCCAGTCAAAGATAGAATCGAGAGCGTTTTACGGACTATCGAGGGGGAGCGTTCCTTGCAGTGTCTTTTCACGTATCCCAACGCCGATGCCGGGGGGCGCAGCATTATCGAGGCTATTGAACGGTTTTGTTCGCGTCATCCAAAATCAAAAATGATCAAAAATGCGGGACCAATCGGGTATTTCAGCTTGATGAGCGCCGTCAATCTCATGGTTGGCAATTCATCAAGCGGCATCGTGGAAGCGCCCTCGTTTCAACTGCCCGTCGTCAACATCGGCAAACGTCAGGATGGCCGCATGCGAGCGGCCAATGTCATTGATTGTGATTATGATTTGGTGCATTTGCGTTTGGCCTTGCGCCGGGCGCAAAGTCAGCAATTTCGCAGGCGTTTAAGCGGCTTGCGCAATCCCTATGGCGATGGGCAGGCGGCGTCCCGCATTGTGGAGCGCTTGGCGCGGATTTCTGATTTTGAGTCTTTGATTTTGAAAAAGTTTTATTCGGCCCCATCTAAAAGGCAAGATTATCATGAACTCCAGCCGGCCTGAATTCGTTCGATTCAGCGAATTAAGCCCGCGGTATCTTAACCGCGATTTGCAAACCCATACCGTCGCCAGCGATGGCCAAGCAACGGTCGCTCAAGCGTTGGAGCGCGCCGCAGAGCTGGGTTTGGGGGAGATTGCTTTCACGGATCATGTCAGAAAAACAAGCGCGTATTTTTCCGACCACGTGAACGACATTGTCGAGAAAAGAAAATCAGTGAAATTTCGCGTGTATGCGGGATTGGAAACAAAGGCTCTTGATGAGCAAGGGACCTTGGATGTTTCCCCGGAAGACTTGGCCAGGGCCGAAATCGTTTTGGGAAGCGTCCATCGCTTTCCCGGTGACAACGGCGCCCTCATTGACGCGCGCGATCTTACGTACGAAGAGGCCAGTAAGCGCGAGCTTAATTTGGCCCTGGGGATGCTTCGGGCCGCGCCGATTGACGTCTTGGCTCATCCGGGGGGAATGTGTCAAAGGAAGTTCGGACGTTTTCCTCAAGAGTATTTGGAAATGTTGATGGCCGTTTCATTGGAGCGGCGCATTGCCATTGAAATTAATACCTCCTATTGGGCCCATCATCTCGATCAATTTATTGAAATCTGCAAAAAGGTTAATCCCTATATTTCAGTGGGTTCCGACGCGCACCGCCTGGAGGATGTGGGGCGCTGCCGCGAGGTGCTCATGAGCAAAGGTTTTGCATGCCTATCCGCATAGCGGTTTCCGGCGCCGGATCCTTGTTTGGCCAAGGAATTTTAAAAGCGCTCAAAATGTCAACGCTTCAATACCGCGTCACGGCGCTTGATTTTTTTCCGTTTGCCGTGGGTCTTTATTGGACCGAGAGCGCTTATTTGATGCCGGATATTTTGTCGCCGCAGGTTTCCGAAAATGACTATTTGGAGCGACTCATCGCCATTTTAAAGCGCGAAGAGATCGATATCATGTTTGTGGGAACTGAATTTGAGCTGCCGCTTTTAGCCAAGCATAAGGAAATGATTGAGAAGGAATCAGGTTCTAAAGTCGTCGTTAGCAGGCCGGAGGTTATTGAAATAGGAGATGACAAGTGGGCCACCTGCCAATTTCTTAAAACCCGCCGTTTTCCTTATCCCGATTCCTTGATTGACTTAACGAAGCTCGATGAATTCGTGGGACGCGTCGGGTTTCCCTTGATCGTCAAGCCGCGCCGCGGCAGCCGCTCGCGCGGGGTGAGCCTGTTGCGTTCGCCGGCGGATTTAGACGCGGCGATAAAACTGGCCGGGCCGGAGCCCATTATTCAGGAGGCCGTCGGTTCCATAGATGCGGAATATACCTGCGGCGCCGTTGTTCTGGGCGGGCAATGCCAGGGAGTCATCGCCTTGCGCCGAAATCTTAAGGACGGCAACACCATCCGCGCTTATTTGGAATCCTATCCGGAGATTGAAGCCTTGGTTGAGAAAATTGCCCTTGAGTTAAATCCCGAAGGGCCCGTCAACGTGCAATTAAGAGTCGGAAAAAAAGGCGCGGCGGTTTTTGAGATCAATACCCGATATTCGGGGACAACCGTAATCCGAGCATTGGCCGGATTTAATGAAGTCGAGGCTGTGGCGCGCTGGGTACTTTGGGGCGAGCGACTGGCATTAACCCGCCGCAAATCAGGCGTTGTGTTGCGTTACTGGGAAGAACAGTTGGTTCCTTTTGGGGATTACGAGCGTTTGAGTTCGCTGGCGCCCATATAAATATGTCCCGTCCAATCGCGCTCGTAACGGGCGCCACAGGATTTATTGGCCGGCCCTTGATTCAAAAGCTGGCCCAAGCGGGATATTTTATTATTAGCGTGAGCAGACGGGGCCGTGGCCCGGAGAGCCCATGTGTTCAACATGTTTCCTTAGATATTAACGATCCCGAAGCGTTTCATCAACTTTCCGGCCCTGTTGATGTGGTGATCCACGCGGCAACCCAGCGCATGAGTGATCGCGACGGCCGCGCCGGGATTGAGGCTTTGGTGCGGACCAATATCTTGGGCACCTGGAATATGCTTGAGTCGGCCAAATCGCTAGGGGCTAAAAAAGTGATTTATTGCTCAAGTCTTTCTGTTTATCAACTGCCGCAGCCGCTGCCTATTGCGGAAGAGGGGTTTACGTACCCGGTTGAGTTGCCGGATAGCTATTACGGCATTTCCAAATTATCGGGAGAGCTTTTGGGTTCCCATTTTTGCCGGAAACAAGGGATAAAATGGATTAATTTACGTTTAGGCCGTGTTTATGGCCCCGGCGAAGCTTCGGAAAGCCTTCTGGGTCAGTGGATTCGCTCGGCTCAAAATTCCCAGGAAATCGTGATTTATGGCGATGGCCGGCGAAGCATGGATTTTATTTATCTTGATGATGCCGTCGAGGCTATTGTCATGGCCGTTAATTCTTCAGGATATCAAGGCACATTAAATATCAGCCACGGAACGGAAACCACCTGGCGCGAGCTGGCGTCGGCTGTTATCGGCGTTTTTTCAAAATCAGGCAAGCAGTCTTCATTGAAATTTGAGCCGCAGGGCAGCCGCGTCCGCTGTTATTTGGATGTCAGCAAGGCCAGGCGAGAATTGGGTTTTTCAGCGCGTTTTTCACTAGACGGCGGCTTGACGGCCTGGAGCGAGTCTGGTAAAATTTGAGTCGAGAATTGGTTAATTAGATTCCGTTGGATACCAAAGAAAATCACCCACAATCCACATTAATGTTGAATAAAACTACGGTTATTCAGGGTCAAACCGCTTCGGCTCTGTTGGATCAAGGTTTGCGCACGCGCATTATTCCGCGACTCGATATCAAAGGCCCCAATTTGGTCAAGGGTATTTCTTTTGATGGTTTTCGCGTGCTGGGCACGCCCAATGAAATGGCGCTTCTTTATTATCAAGAAGGCGCGGATGAGCTTTTGTATTACGACACGGTGGCAAGTCTTTATCAGAGAAACAGCTTGAAAGAGATTGTCCGGAGGACCGCTGAAGAAACCTTTGTGCCCTTAACCGTGGCCGGGGGTATTCGAACGATCGAGGATATCAGAGAAATTTTGCGCTCCGGCGCCGACAAGGTGGCCATTAACACGGCCGCTGTTAATCGCCCCGAATTTCTTAAAGAGGCGGCTCAAACTTTTGGCTCCCAGTGTATCGTGCTTTCGATCGAAGCGAAAAGGCTTGCCAACGGCTCTTATGAAGCTTGGGTTAATTATGGACGCCAGCCAACCGGCGTTGATGCCGTGGCCTGGGCTCTCCGGGGCGTGGGACTGGGCGCCGGGGAGATTTTGTTGACCTCCATTGACCGGGAGGGAACGGCTAAAGGTTTTGATTTGGATTTGATCCGCAAGATTGGCGCCGAGGTGGATGTTCCGGTGATCGCATCAGGCGGCGCGGGGAAAAAAGAGCATATGGCCGAAGCTGTTCTTGGGGGCAAGGCGGATGCCGTTTCCGCAGCCGCGCTATTTCATTATCACTATATGAAACGCGTGGACACTCTTTACATGTCGTCTAATCACGCGGGTTTGAGAATGGGCCAGCAGGTTGACGAGGGCAATATTGATTTTTTGAGGGCAGGCGCTTACAGCGGGCTTAAAGAATCCCGGTACCAGCCCATGGCGATTCCGCAGATCAAGGACTATTTGGCCCGGCAAGGAGTTGCTTGTCGGGCGCCGACGAGGAGCGATCGGGAAGTTTCCGGAGCGCCGCAATGAGTTTAAATCGCGTCGTGATTGTTGATTATGGCCTGGGCAATCTTTTCAGCGTGGTCCGGGCTCTGCATCAACTGGGCGCCGAAGGCCGCATTAGCGGCAATCCTCAAGAGATTGTATCCGCCGAGCGTCTGATTTTGCCCGGCGTCGGCGCTTTTGGCGATGGTATGGCCCATTTGAACGAGCGCGGCTTGGTTCCGGCGCTGCATCAATATGCCGCCAGCGGCCGGCCTCTATTGGGCATTTGCCTCGGCATGCAGATTCTCATGAGCACATCGGAGGAATTTGGTTTTCACCGTGGGCTTGATTTGATCAAGGGAAAAGTGATTCTTTTGGAGCGGCCCCGGGAGGACCGGCGTTTCAAAGTGCCGCATATTGGCTGGAATGCCCTTTACCGGCCTCAAGATTCCGGGCCAAACGGATCCGGATGGCGCAGTTCATTGCTTGACCATGTCGCCGAAGGATCCTGCGTCTATTTTCTTCATTCTTATGCCGTGGTTCCGGATTCTCAAGACACATGCGCGGCCGTGACGCGGTACGCGAATAATTTATTTTGTTCCGTTATCAAGCAGGGAAACGTTCAGGGCGTCCAATTTCATCCGGAACGCAGCGGCGAGGCGGGCCTGTCCCTATTGAGAAATTTTATTAACGACAACAGCCGGCCGCGGCCTTTAACGGACGGATCGGTTGTTGCCGGTTTTGGTTTAATTAAGGAGGATCAATGACTAGTCCAGTTGCAGATTTGGCGACCAAAGCCAAAGCGAGCGGCGTATTACTGCCGTATTCTTTGGATCGACAGTTAGAGAAATTGCCCAAGGAAGTTGTTTTTTGCCGCAATTGCGTAGTGTCCAACCAGCGGCCTAGAACAAGATTTAATGAAGAAGGCATTTGTTCGGCTTGTCAGTGGGCTTATGAAAAAGACCATGTTGTTGATTGGGCAAAGCGCGGCAAGGAACTTGAGAAGCTTTGTGATCAATACCGCAGCAAAGACGGCAGTTTCGACGTGGTGGTGCCGGGTTCCGGCGGCAAAGACAGCGGTTTTGTGGCCCATCAACTCAAGCGCCGCTATGGGATGAACCCTCTTTGCGTGACCTGGTCGCCATTTGAATATACGGATATCGGATGGCAGAATCTTCAGAATTTTGTGAAATCGGGGTTTTCAAATATTTTGGGCCAGCCCGAAGGGCAGCTTCACAGAAAACTCACCAAGCTTGCCTTCGCGTTGAAAGGAGATCCTTGGGAGCCCTTTACTTACGGCCAAAAGGCCTGGGCTTTCCATATTGCGGTCCGCTTTAACATCAAATTGATCATGTATGGGGAAAACGGCGAGCTTGAATATGGCGGCAGCGAGAAATACAAGAATTTGCCTTGTGAGGGTCCCGAAGAGTGGGCGGAGCAGTATTTTAAGGGCACCAGCGTTGATGACTTGGTTAAATTTGGCATTCAATATGGCGTTATCCAACAGAGTGAGATTAAGCCCCAGACCCTGGCGCTTTATCGGTGTCCTCCGGCCGAAGAGGTGGTTCGTTCGCAAACTCAAATGCATTGGTATTCGTACTACCACAAGTGGGTGCCGCAGGAAAATTATTATTACTGCGTCGAGCATACCGGATTTCAGCCAAATCCGGAGGGCCGATCCGAGGGCACTTACACGAAGTATGTGAGTTTGGATGACAAGCTCGATGGGTTTCATTGGTGGCTAAGCTATATGAAGTTTGGCATGGGCCGAGCTTCGCGCGATGCCCAAACGGACATTCGCCGCCATCATATCACGCGTGACGAGGGTGTCGCTTTGGTGCGCCGTTATGACGGCGAAGCCCCGGCGAGGCAGTTTAAGTGGTTTTTGGATTATGCCGGGGTTACCGAAGAGTATTATTGGGAAGTGTGCAATTACTACCGTTCGTTATCAAATGTTTGGGAAAAGAAAAATAACGAATGGGTCATGAAATACCCGGTTGCTTAAGCGGCCATTGCCTCTGGGGTCGCGAATGGAAAACCATCAGGACATGAAGCGGGTTTTGCTCATTGGCTGCGGGCAGCTGGGCAGCCGCCATTTGCAGGCGGCGGCGAGTTTGCCTGGAATTGACGAAATTGAGCTTGTTGATCCGCGTCAGCCCGCGATTGATCAAGCGCTTTCCCATCTCAAGGAATTGCCCTCTCCCATTAAAGCCAAGGTTAAAAGTTTTACTTCGCTAGATCAAGCGACCCCGGGCGGTGACTTGTGCATTGTGGCCACGCTTGCCGATCATCGTCCGCAGGCCATTCGGCAGGCGGCAGATGATTTGGGCTACCGATCATTTTTGGCGGAGAAACTTTTAGCCCAGTCCGTGTCCGAGTATGAGGCCTTGTTGGTTTATTCGCGCGCGCGGCAGCTATCAATCTGGGTTGACCTGAATTATCGAGCGTATGAATTTTACCGCAAGCTTAAGCAAACGTTGGCCGGGGAACCCTTCATTTTCACAGCCACGGCCGGCGCCCAGGGTTTGGCTAACAATGGGATTCATAGCGCTGACTTATTTCTATTTTTGGATGGGTCTGATGATATTGGGCCGGTGGGCTCTTTTGTCTATCCCGGCCTTCTTTCCTCAAAACGGGGAAGCCATATATTTGATTTAAGCGGAACCTTGCATGGGGCAACCCCTAGGGGGAGCCAATTTATTCTTTCTTATTTTAAAGAAGGCAACGCATCCGAGCATGTCAATATTGTTTCAAGCCGCTATCGCGCGATTGTGGATCCGACCTTGGCCTGGGCTTATGAATCAGATTCTGCCTCTGGCTGGCAGTGGAGGAGCGTCCCTTTTGCGGAGAACATTTTTATCAGCCATATGTCTCGAGGATTTGTCACGGATATTTTGCAACGGGGGCAATGCTATTTGCCCACGATTGAACAGGCTTGGCCGAGTCACCGGTTTATTTTGGGTGAGCTAACCCCGCATTTTCAAAAACTTTTGAAAGTCGAAGCGGAAAAGTGCCCAGTCGTTTAAGGTTCGCTGAAAAATAAATTAATTTATCCATTCTTTCAAATTTCCCTCGCCCCTTGAGGGAGAGGGCAGGGTGAGGGGTTAATTGGAACAGTCATTTTCTAGGAGTCCCTTGGCGGTGGCCCCGGCCCATGAGCTTTTATCCAGCGCTCAATTGGCCCGTACGATCGCTCGAACGGATTTTTCATCAAAGAGCGTGTTGGTGGTGGGTTATGGGTTCATGGGCGCGGAGTATGTCAAGGCCCTTGAGGCATTGGGCGTGGGCGAAATCATCGTTTGCTCCCGTTCAAAAGAACGCCTTGAACCTTTAATCAGCCATCAAAAAATTAGAACGATTTCAGGCGGCTATGACGCTTTGGCGTCGGATGCCGGCGAAGCTCCTGATTTAGCCATCATTGCCACGCCGACCCAGGATTTGGCCGCTGCTGCCGAGCGCGCCGTTGAATGGGGTTCTAAAAAGCTTTTGATCGAAAAACCCGTTGCTTTAGAATCTCAAAAAATCGAGGAGCTTAATCGGCGTTTGGCACGCGCCGGCATTGAGGCTTATGCCGCTTACAACCGCGCGGCTTACCCTGCGTTTGTCGAAGCGAGATCACGCATGGCCTCTGAAGGAGGCGTGACCTCGTGCGCCTATACGTTTACCGAACTTATCCGCAAGATTAAGTTTGAGGCGGTGCCGCAGGAAGAGCAAAAGCTTTGGGGCATTGCCAATAGTTTGCATGTGATGAGCCTGGCGCATTGTTTGATCGGGCTGCCGCGACAGTGGTCCAGCTATAAAAAGGGCGCTTTAGACTGGCACCCCAGCGGTTCGATTTTTGTGGGCAGCGGCATCAGCCAAAAGGGCGTTCCTTTTTCATTTCACGCGGACTGGGGGTCAACCGGCCGATGGTCGGTCGAGGCGCATACCGCAGCCTCCTCGTACCGTTTGTGTCCGCTGGAGGAGCTTTTTAGAAAAATTTCCTGGAACGGGGATTGGGAAAAAGTGGCGCTGACGACATTCGCCCCGGAAATTAAAACCGGCATTGCCGAGGAGACGGCGGCCATGCTGGATGAAAGCATCGCCCGGCAAATTCCTTTGCCCAGTCTTCAAGAAACGATTTTATTGACCCGTTTTGGCGAGGATATTTTCGGTTACTCCGCCTGATTCCAGAGGTTTCGTTTTTACCGCCCATGATCCCGGCGCTAAAGAACATTTAAGGCCTCTCTATCAATACGCGATCCAGATGGGCAGGAGGGCCCATTTTTTGGATTTGGCTCGGATAAGCCTCCAGACCGCGCGCCATCGGCTGCGCGTATTGATTTTTAAAATCAAGAAAAGCGCTTTAATTGCCGGATGCAGCAGCAAGCAGGAGGAATGGCCGCTGTTGCGCGAGGCGAAGCTTTTGGGCGCGCGCACGGCTATGCTCGTTGAGATTGGCCCCGGAGATCGATTGCGGGGGATCAACGGGCGCCGTTATCCCGATTTGTTTTTGGCAACCAGCCAGGCTTGCGCTAATGACCTTGTGGCTTTGGGCGCTTATCCGGATCGCGTCAGAATCGCAGGCAGCGCGCATTTGGAAGCGCTCCCCGGACGTTCAGGGACGCAGGTAAGCGCTGTTCGCCGGGCATATAACCTCAAGGCGCGGTCATTGTTATTTTCTTTTTTTGGATGTCCGGATTCTTTGGCCACGATTGAGGCGGCAAGGTCTTTCTTAAGGGCCTTGCCGTTTGTGGCTTACGGCGGTCACGAGGTTGTCATTCGCCTGCATCCGCGCAGCGAGAAATACCTGCGGACGGAACTTGAAAAGTTGGTCAAAAATTATCCCTGGGCTCAAGTGGACCGGCGTTGGGCGGCGCCAACCATGGATTTATTGAGAGCGTCCACGTGTTCCTTGACCATGGGCTCCACCGTATCCGCCGAGAGTTTGGCGCTGGGCAAGCCATCCGCTTTTTTTCAAATGGGATGGGATTTTCGTTATTTAGACCGGATTTTTAAGAATATGACCTATGTCCCCAAAATTCGAACAATCGCGCATTTGCGCCGTTTTATTACCGGCGCTATTAAAAATCATGGCCGTATTTCCCATCATCGCGACATTGAACGCCATCGAGGTGCCCTCAATCGCTCCTGGCAAGCAATTGATAATCTTTAATTGGCGCCACGCCCGCGTCATGCCCACCCCCTTGACAGGGGGGGGGGGGGCTTAAGTGTTATTCTTCCCAAGCTTCCAAATTTGTTATTTTGGGGAGGATAAAATTTATGGCCACCTACGAATACGATGCCGCAGGTTCGGATCCTATCGCCAAATGGCTCGCCAATGGAGCAGGAACGGAAAAGCTAACCCTCACCGCAGCCGGAAGACTCGGCATTGGCGCCACCTCTCCGGGAGAGCTTCTCGAAATCGCCGGCAATTTTAA
>JACQPE010000167.1 GCA_016207685.1 Elusimicrobiota bacterium
CTCCTAACCCCTATATCCTGTATTTGGGCAGGAGGGGACTTTTTCTCATCCGCGCGGCTGTTCGCCGCGCTCCTTCGAAACCTGCCGTCCTCGCTTCATCTGCCACAGGCAGCGCTCGGATCGGCTTCAAGTCCTCGTTGGCATCCCTTTTTTGTTTCCCACTAACACCTGCCTCCTAACCCCTATATCCTGTATTTGGGCAGGAGGGGACTTGAACCCCTACGCCTTGCGGCATACGCCCCTCAAACGTACGCGTATACCAATTCCGCCACCTGCCCAAATTCAGGAGACAGGATTTAGGTGCTAGGAGTTAGTCTAACCTGAAACCTAAAACCTGCGGCCTGCTATCGTTGGGGCGTCGGGGCTGGCTCTCCTGTGGGCGTCGGCGCAGGCGGCAGCTTGCGAATTTCTTCCAAAACAGCCGATTTGTACATTGATCGCCGCGACATTATGGTCAAGGAAAGGGAGGTAACGCCGAAGGCGATCGCAAATCCGGCCGTCAGTTTCCGGATAAAGGATGATCCCGATGGCGTGGAAAAAATTACCTCGCCGCTTGACCCGAAGATGCCCCCAAAACCGCCGCCTTTGCTGCTTTGAAGCAAGATGGAGACAATTATGAGAACGCACAGAGTGACATGAATCGTCATAAAAATCGTATACATTGTTTTCATTTTAGGATATATTTCCACATGCAGGATCGAGGAGTTGGGAGCTGGGTGCTGGTGGTAAACAAAAATACAGGAGATATAGGAGTTAGGAGCTAGGATCGAGCGGAGAATAGAAAAGGACAATAGATGAGCCAGATTCAATCTTCGGAGCCTGCTCCTTTGGATAAGCTGCGGCATTCGTGCGCGCACGTGATGGCACAGGCGGTGCAGGAGCTTTTTTCGGGAACAAAAATAACCATCGGTCCGGCCATTGAAAATGGATTTTATTACGACTTCGATTCGCCGCATCGTTTTTCCGTTGATGATTTGGCCAAAATTGAAAAGCGCATGCTTGAAATCGTCAAAGGCAACCATGAATTTAAGCGTTTCGAATTAACCAAGGAAGAATCCCGAACGTATTGGGCGCAGCGCCAGGAGCCTTATAAAGTTGAAATTTTAGAAGGGCTCGAGGGCCCGGTCGTATCCCATTACACGCATGACACGTTCACGGATTTGTGCCGCGGCGGCCATAGCGAGAACACCAGGGATATACGGCATTTTAAGCTTTTAAGCGTGGCCGGCGCCTATTGGCGCGGCGATGAAAAAAATTCCATGTTGCAACGCATCTATGGCACCGCTTGGTTCAGCAAGGCCGAGCTTGACGCCTATTTGACGCAGCTTGAGGAAGCCAAGAAGCGCGATCACCGCAAGCTCGGCCAAGAACTCGATCTTTTCAGCATTCAAGATGAGGCGGGTCCGGGACTTATTTTTTGGCATCCCAAGGGCGGCTTGGTGCGAAAAATTATGGAGGATTGGCTGCGCGCTGAATTGTTGCGCCGGGGCTATCATCTTGTTTTTACGCCGCATGTGATGCAGTTGAAACTTTGGGAAACAAGCGGGCATACGGGTTTCTACGCGGAAAATATGTTCAGTCCTATTGAAATTGAAAAGACGAAATATCAGCTCAAACCCATGAATTGTCCCGGGCATATCCTTATATATAAGAGTGCGCTGCGCAGCTACCGGGAATTGCCGCTGCGTTTGGCGGAGCTTGGAACCGTTTACCGTTATGAAAAAAGCGGCGTTGTTCACGGCCTTTTAAGGGTGCGCGGCTTCACGCAAGACGACGCGCATATTTTTTGCCGTCCGGATCAGATTGAAAGCGAGGCGGCGGCGTGCATTGATTTTGCGAAAGCCGCGCTTAAGAAGTTCGGTTTTGAGAAATTTAAGGTGGAGCTTTCGACATGGGACCCTTTGACCCCAAAAAATTATGCCGGCGCCGCCCAAGACTGGGCGCGCGCGGAAGGGGCTTTGGTCAACACCCTGAACCGACTTGGGATTCCCTTCGTGCGCATGGTGGGGGAGGCGGCATTTTATGGGCCTAAAATTGATGTCAAGCTTGTTGACGCGATCGGCCGCGCCTGGCAGTTGACGACGGTGCAGTTTGATTTTAACCTGCCGCAGCGTTTTGGTCTGGAGTACGTGGGCGCCGACGGCCAGCGCCAGCAGCCGCTCATGGTGCACCGGGCGCTCTGGGGGTCGATTGAGAGATTTTTTGGTATTTTAATCGAGCATTATGCCGGAGCCTTTCCGTTTTGGCTGGCGCCGGTGCAGATGAAGATTTTAACGATCAATTCGGAGCTTGCTTCTTACGCCCAAGAGGCGGCGCATTCGCTTAAGGAACGGGGATTGCGTGTCGAGGTCAATGACGGAGCCGACACGCTCGGGGCCAAAATCCGCAACGCCACGCTGCAAAAAGTTCCCGTCTTAGCCGTGGTTGGCAAGAGAGAGAAAGAGGCGCTGTCCTTGGCCCTGCGTTTGCGGGGCGGCCAAGATTTGGGCGCCATCAAAAATTCCGAGATTCCGGCCAAATTGCAAGAGTTGTTGGGCAGCGACTGGAATTAACGTCATTTTCTTGTAAAAATATCTTGATGGGAAAATTTAAGGCCTTTGCTTCATGGTCTCCTGCCTTTTTTTTATTCTTAACTCTAAACTCGCAACTCGTAACTCGCAACTCTCTCCATGCCGAGGCCTGGGCCGTCATGGGGCCGCAGGCGATTGCTATGGGCGGCGCCTTTGTGGCCGTGGCGCGAGGGCCATTGGCGCAGCATTGGAATCCTGCGGGACTCGCGCAGGGGGCTAATTTATCGGGACTCCAAATTCCCGCTCAAGGGCGGGCGGAATTTACGGGAGGGCTTCTTCAAGACATTAACGATTTAAGCAATATCGTTTCTAAATATTCGGCCATTTCATCAGCGCAGAAAAATGGGGGTTCCATGAACGCCGATCAAATGGCAGCTTTTTTGGAAGGACTGACCGCGCTTGATTCCTTAAATGATTCCGGCAAGGGCGCTCTGGTTGATTTTCAGGGAGGCGCCAGTTTAAAAATCAGCCGTTTCGTGTTCTCTATTAACAATTACACCTCTATCGGGGGCCGGCCTTTTGTGGACACGATTAATATCGGCTTAGGTTCGATCGGAGGAACGGGAGGCATCACTTTTGCCTCTTCAGGCGGCATTGACACCACGATCAGCGCGGCTAATCAGGCGGCTTCTGATCAGATCGAATCAGCGATTGACACCATCGGCTATGCGGACCTGGAGCGCTTGATTTGCGGTTCGGCGGGCTGCATCGCCTCACAAAACAGCTCCGTTGCTAATGCCGATACTTTGGCCAACGCGCTTGTGGATTTGGCCGAAGATGCCGGTTTGTCATCGGCGCAAATTTCCCAAGCCGCGCAGACGATCGCGGATAACGCCGGCGCCGCGGCCGTATTAATAGACGCCGCGTCCTCCGGCAATTCCTATGCCAATAATACGACCAATTTGACTTTGCGCGGCGGCTCGTTCACGGAATTTTCCATCGGCTGCGGTTTCCCTTTTGTTTTGCCCGGGCTTCTCTTGGGCTACAATATCAAAGCCATTATGGGAACGGTGGGTTATGATCGTTTTCAAGTTTTACAAAACGAGGTGAATACCGGCGACATTTTGACGGATTATAACTCGGCGGCGAAATCAACCGTTCAGCCCGGCATAGACGTGGGTGTTCTTTATGACCTCAACAAAACCATTCCTTTTTTTCCTTTTCATCCTCGGGTCGGAGCCGTCGCGCGCAATATCAACCGTCCCAAATTTGACAAACCTGATTTGGCGGTGAGCGCCGGAGAAGACGCGCAATATGCGCTGGATTCCCAGGTTCGCATGGGCATGGCCATCAACCCCATGAATTTTTGGACTTTTGTGGCCGATGTTGACGTTACGGAGAATAGTACGCAAATTCCCGGATTTAAATCCCGCATGGCCAGCGTTGGCACGGAGATCAATGTGTTTAATCGCAAGTGGCTTAATATTCCATTGCGTTTGGGAATTTCTAAAAATATCGCTCAAGCAAATTCCAAAGCGGCTTATAGCGCTGGATTCGGAATCAATCTTTTGCACGTGATTTTTGACATCGGCGGCGCCATCAGCACGGAAACAGAAGCCTTTACCGATGAAACAGGGCAGCTTCAAGAAATACCCGCGAATGCCGCCGTCGGCGCCCAGTTGGCCGTGTTGTTTTGATGGTGGACGAAGAAATCTCCCCTATTAGAAATTCTCTATTGTTCGTCATTCCCGCGAAAGCGGGAATGACGAAGGGCTCCGGGGAATTTTTATCTGCTATTTTTATTCCGTTTGTCCCATTGCTTTTTTGGTAAAATTGTTTTGTTCATGATGAATGTTTTGCCAATGACGCGGAGCTGCTGACATCGACTCACGGCTTCCGTACTGGCGCGCTAATCATGATATTCGCGTTTCGAATGTGCGCGTCATTGACGCGATGGGCGTTCAGGTCGGCATTAGGCCTTTGTCGGAGGCATTGCGCATGGCGCAGGCCCAAGGGCTTGATTTGGTGGAGATTGCGCCACAGGCGAATCCGCCAGTATGCAAGATCATTGATTATGCGAAGTTTAAGTATGATCAGCTTCGCAAGTGGAAAGACACGCACAAGAAGCAAAAAACAAGCGAACTTAAAGAAGTTCGCTTCAGGCCTTCGGTTCATGAGCATGATTTGTCGACAAAGATCAAACATATCGAAGAGTTTTTGGGGGAGCACGATAAGGTCCGGGTGACGGTTTTTTTTCGGGGCCGCGAGATCACGCATCAAGAGATCGGCGCCCGGCTGATGGATAGCATTAAGGAGAGGTTAAAGAATAAGGCGAAAGTGGATAAAGAGCCGGCGCTTGACGGGAAGCGTCTCATCATGGTTCTATCGCCGAAATAAGCAATGCCTAAAATGAAGTCTCACAGTGGAGCGAAGAAACGCTTTAGAGTCACGAAGAATGGAAAGGTTTTGCATAAAAAAGCAGGGAAACGCCATTTGTTGGCGGGTTGGAGCGGCGGCTGGGACCGCGGCGGACGCAAGAAGGGACAGCTTCCCAAGGGCGACGCCAAGGTTATCCGCGCGCTTTTGCCCTACGCTTAAGATCGTGAACAGCGAAACGTGAAGAGCCAATAGGAGATTTTAGAGATGAGAGTTAAAAGCGGGGTTTATACACGGCGGCGTAAAAAGAAAGTTTTTAGGATCGCCAAAAGTTACTATTCAGACCGGGGCCGACGCTGGAGATTGGTCAAGCAGCAGGTAGAGCGGTCTTTGCGTTTTGCTTATCTTGGCCGGAAGGATAAGAAACGCGTGTTTCGGAGCCTTTGGATCACGCGCATTAATGCCGCTGCTCGAAGCGCGGGCTTAAGTTATTCAAGATTCATGGCAGTTTTGAAGAAAAATAACATTCAGCTAAACCGCAAAAGTTTGGCGCATTTGGCCATGAATGATCCCAAAAATTTTGAATCTCTCTTGAATCTCGCCAAGACCGCTTAAGCGGCGCCCTTGGGGTGGCGCTTATGACAGAATCATTGACATTTGAGAATTTGGAGAGCTTTCGGGCCCAGGCGCTTAATGCTATTGAAAAAGCAAATACCGGCCAAAAACTTGAAAAGCTGCGAATTAATATTTTGGGCCGTAAAAGCTCTTTTCAGAGCCTTTTGAGCGGGCTTTCCAGACTTTCCTTGGAGCAAAAACGCGCGCAGGGTCCCAGGCTTAATAGTCTGCGTCATGAATTGGAAGAAGCCATCGAATCAAAGCGCAGAGAATTCTCCCGCTTGACCCTTCAAATTAAAGATGATGGAACCAATGACTTAACGCTTCCGGGATTGGCTGCGCCGAAAGGCCGCCGGCATCCTTTATCGGTTGTGGGGCGGCGAATTTTGAATGTTTTTGAGCATTTGGGTTTTCGGTATGTGGAAGGCCGTGAGATTGAGCTTGATGAAAATAATTTTACCTTGCTCAATATCCCGGAAGATCATCCGGCCAGGGATTTGCATGATACGCTTTATATAAAAGTTCCAAGTTCCGGGTTCCAAGTTCCGGGTCCGGAAAACAAAACAGGGGACGTTTCCGGTTCAAAAAATTTTTTTTCCAACGCGCAACTCGGAATTAGCCGTTTGTTATTGCGCACGCATACCACGCCTGTTTGGGTCCCGGTCATGCGCGGGGCAAAGCCGCCCTATCGCGTGGTTACCATGGGCAGGGTTTTTCGCAGCGAAGCGGTGGACGCGACGCATTTGCCTGGATTTTCACAGATCGACGCGTTCTATGTGGACAAGAGTTGCAGCATGAATGATTTGACGGCAACGCTGGAGATTTGGGTGGCCGAATTATTTGGGCCGGAGACGCCGGTGCGTTTTAGGCCAAGTTATTTTCCATTTACCGAGCCTTCGTGCGAGGTTGAAATTGGTTGTTTTGTTTGTTTGGGCAAAGGGTGCGCCGCGTGCAAGAAAACCGGTTGGATTGAAATGCTGGGCGCCGGCATGATTCATCCTAGTGTTATTCAGCGTTTGGGGCATGATCCGGACCAGTGGCGCGGCTTTGCTTTTGGTTTGGGTATTGAACGAGTGGCCATGGCGCTTTATGGCGTACCGGATATCCGGTTTTTTTATGAAAACGATGTTGAATTTATAAGGCAGTTTCCAGGATGAAATATTTTTTGAGCTGGGTCCAGGAATTTTTACCAGGCCCATTGCCTGATGTGGATCATGTTGTGGCCGCATTGGAACAATTGGGCCTTTCTGTGGCAGGACTGGAGCGCACTCAAACGGCTTTTGAAGGAGTTGTTACCGCTCAAGTCGAGAACGTGGGAAATCACCCCAATGCCGAACGTTTGCGTTTGGCCACGGTTTTTGACGGTTCCCATCGACATCAAGTGGTTTGCGGCGCCGTCAATTTAGCCAAGGGTCAATGTGTGGCTTTGGCCAAAATAGGAGCGCGCCTGCCGGGAGAGGACGGCAAGTCCTTTGTTATTGAGACGCGGAAAATTCGCGGCATTGAATCCTGCGGCATGATTTGTTCGGCGCGCGAGCTGGGACTGGGCCAGGACGCGCAGGGCATCATGGTTTTGCCTCAAGACTGGGTTCTGGGCCGGCCGATGCAGAGCTATATCGCACCTGATGCCGTCATTGATCTGGAATTACCATCAAACCGTTGGGATTTAATGAGTCACCTGGGGCTTTCGCGCGAGCTGGCTATTTATTTTTGGCGAGCGTCATCGAAAGATCATCAATTAAGCAACCCCGTGGAAACAAGGCAAAAGATTTCGATTTCTATTGCGGAGAATGCGCTTTCCGCCTGCGCTCGCTACGAAGGGGCGCTTTTAAGCGGCATTAAAGTGGGTCCAAGTTCCTGGACCGTTTCCCATCGGCTGCGTGCCTTGGGGTATCCTACGATCAATAATGTTGTTGATGCAACCAACTATGTCATGTTGGAGCTTGGGCAGCCGCTCCATGCCTTTGACTGGGCCAAGATCAAAGGAGAAACGATTCAAGTTCGATGGGCCCAGACGGGAGAGCGATTGGCGGCGCTAAATGGCCGGAGTTACGAACTCGGGCCCCAGGATCTGGTGATCGCCGATGCCGAGCGCCCGGTGGCTTTGGCCGGTATCATCGGCGGCGAAGAAACCAAGGTTGTCGAGACAACTACTGATGTGTTGATTGAATGCGCGTGGTTCGCGCGTTCCCATGTGCGCCGCCGCTCTAAAGCCCTGGGTTTGTCCACGGAGTCCTCCCAGCGTTTTGAAAGAGAAACTGATGTTGTCCTCTTGGGATTGGCGGTTAACCGGACGCTTGAGATTTTAAAAGAAACGCCCGGCGTTTCTGTGAGAGCCACGACAAGCGTTTTCCCCAATCCTCCGTTACCGGTACGTTTTGAGCTCTCGCCGGATTTGGTGAGCAAAACGCTGGGATTTTCAGTCTCGAATGAAGAATTGTTTTCTTTGTTGACGCCGCTTTGCGAAGAAACAGAAAAGTTTGATTCCGGACGGTGGCTGGTGACGCCAAAAAGCTGGCGTTCGGATTTGCGCCTTAATGAAGATATCGCCGAGGAAGCGCTGCGTTATCTGGGTTTTGAAAAAATTTCGAAACATCAAGATGATTCGGCGCGAATCCCGGCAATCACGAACATCCCTGATGAGCTTCAGTGGCTCGAAGGGGAGCAGGGCCGGTCTTTTAAAGAATTGACTAAAGCGCGTTATTATGGCGATCGGCTTGTTGAGTTATTTCTGGGCGATGGCTTTGACGAGGCGCTTAATCATTCTATGGTCAGCGGCGGCCAGATTGAAGAGATTTGCGGCCCTCAATGGCTGGCGAACGCCGTTCAACTTGAAAATCCGGTATCCGCAGATATGGCTTTTGTGCGCCCTTCTTTATCATTGGGGCTTTATCAAAATTGGCTGCGAAACCGGCGTTATGGAAAGGGCGGCACGCCTATGTTTCTTCAGGAATTAGGCTATGTTCATTCTTGGGATTCGTCATGGCCATCCCAAGCCCCAATGCCTGGAAGCGCCTTGCACTGGGCTGCTGCCGCCTGGGGGCCTTTTTGGCCATTGCATTGGAAGCGCCAAGAAGAGAACAATTTTGATTTTTGGCAGATGACCGGCACTTTAGAGCAATCATTGAGAAGAATTGGAGCATTTGTTTCCCGGAGGAAACCGGCCAATCCAATGGCTTCCTGGCATCCACATTTCCAAATCGAATTTTGCTGTCAGGGAGTGGATATTGGCTATGTGGCTCAAATCGCCACCGAAGAGTCATTGGATCATCGTTGGGACAGTCCTCTGATTGTGGCGGAAGTTAATCTGGATCGTCTTGAGTCCCTGTTGAGAGGGCGGGCTTCGGTCCGATATGCGCCCGTGCCCGGCGCGGAGCTTATCCGGAGGGATTTATCAGTCATCATTGAGAAATCCATCTCATGGGGAAAAATATTGAAGTGCGTCCAAAAAGAACTTGGCGATTTGCTTGAAATGGCGGCGCCCCTTGATGTGTATGTGGCGCCCAAGCTGGGGCATTCTAAAAAAAGCGTCGCTTTTCGGGTGTGGCTGCGTCCTCCCAACGACGCCGTCAGGGTCGATGAAATTAATGAATGGCTGGCGCGCGCCGGCCGGCGTCTCAAGATGGATATTGCGGCGGAGGTTCGTCATGGATGACGATACTCGTCAAGAGCTTGAGACAATTGGAGCGTTGATTCAAGAATTGGCGAAACGTCATGGCCAGGCGCGGGAGGAAACCCGGCATCTCCAAAGTTTGGTGACGGCGATGGATCAGGATCATCAACGGGCGACAAAAATCAATAGCGAGTTTGAGAAAATGACACGGGAGCGCGAACGCTTACGGGAGAAGATTGCGGGCATGGTGGAGAAGCTCGAAGAGTTGAAGATTTCATAAGAGAGTTATAGGGTCATAGAGTTGAAAAATTGAAAATATTTATTCTCTAACTTAAGAACTCTATAACCCTATAACGATAACCAATTTATGGCTGATTCTTGGATTCAAGATAAAATAGCGATTGATATATTAGGTCGGCGGTATGAATTCGTCATTGAAGGACTGACGGAAATTGAGGCCAATGCCTTTGCGCGGCAGGTGGAAGAGCGGATGCGGGATTTGCAGGATAAGGCAAAAACGGTCGATACGATGAGGCTTGCTATTTTAACAGCCATTCTCTATGCCGCTGATTTGAGGCGCCTTCAAGGTCAGCATGATGAATTTGTGACGATGCTGGGCCGGAGCCTTCGGCTTTACCGTAATAATCTTGAAGAAGCGCTAAAGAACGTGCCATGAGTCCAACAAAAATCAATTATATTGAGTGCCCGGATTGCCATGCCATGCTTGAAGTTGACGTTTCCGGTGGAAAAATTTTACATCATTGGAAAGGAACTGATGCCAATAAGCCGGCTCTGGAGCGATTTGACGATGCGCTGCGCAAAATTGATGATGATAAGAAAAAGAGGTCTCAATTTTTTTCTTCCGCCGCCGATGAGCTCGAAAAAAAACGCCGCAAGGCCGAGGATTTATTCGGTCAGGGGCTTAAGAAAATCAAAAAAGAGGGCCTTGGCGAGCCCCCGCGCAACCCGTTCGACCTTGATTAGCTCTGCATGAGCGACTTATTCAGTCTCGGCGTCCAGCAAAAAACGGGAATCCCGCCGTCTTGGTCCCCTTTGGCTCGGCAGCTGGCGCCTGAGAGCCCTGATGAATTTTGGGGCCAAGCTCATCTGATGGCCCAGGGCCGGCCTTTGGAGCGAGTTTTATCTTCCAGGAGCCTTATTAATACCGTTTTTTTTGGACCCCCTGGATGCGGCAAAACATCATTGGCGCGAATTATGGCTAAAAATCATGGGACAGATTGCGTTGAGATCAGCTGCGCGGTTTCGGGCGCGGCTCAAATCCGTCAGGCGATTGATATAGCCGGGCTTAAGATCAAAGCGACGGCGCGCCCCACGTTGTTAGTGCTTGATGAGATTCATCACTTAAACCGGACGCAGCAAGATTTGCTTCTGCCGCATATGGAATCTGGCGTGATTCGTTTGGTCGGCTTAACAACGGAGAATCCCTTTTTTTACATTCACCGGGCGATTTTGTCGCGAGCCTTGGTTTTTGAATTCAAGGCTCTTGGAAATGAAGAATTGGATCGTATTTTGGACAAGGCGTTATCGCGGCTCGCCTCGAAGAGCATGACCGTGGCTTTTGATGGCACGGGGCGGGAGTATTTGCTGCGTTTTGCCGCAGGGGATGCCCGCAAATTATTAAATGCGATCGAGTTCTTGTCAACTTGCGCTGAATCATCTCAAATTTGGACTAAGGACACCCTTCTTCCCGCCTTGGGCCGTGCGCAAATGCTTTATGATAAAAAAGAAGACGCTCATTACGATACGGCCAGCGCATTTATTAAGTCCATGCGCGGCAGCGACCCGGATGCGGCCGTCTACTGGATGGCCAAAATGATTGAGTCCGGTGAAGATCCTCGTTTTGTGGCGCGCCGGATCGTTATTGCCGCCTCCGAAGACGTGGGCAATGCCGATCCCATGGCTTTGGTTGTGGCCCAGAGCGCTTTTCATGCGGTTGAGCTTTTGGGTCTTCCCGAAGGAAGCATTCCATTGGCCCAGGCTGCGATCTACGTGGCCTCCGCGCCTAAGTCGAATGCTTCTTATTTGGCCCTCAAAGCCGCTCAAAAGCAGCTTGAAATAGGCCCGGCGCGCGAGGTGCCCCTGCATCTTAAAGATGCCAGTTTGGATGCGGCGTTGGGGCATGGGCGAGGGTATTTTTATGCGCACGATTACCCGGAGCATTTTGTTCGCCAGGAGTATTGGCCCGATGCCGTGGAGCTTTACAGGCCGACGAGGCAAGGCCAGGAAAAGTTGCTTCGGGAGCGATTGGAAAAATTTTGGAAGCGCCGCTATGAATAATGTCCAAAGTCCAAAGTCCAAAGTCCAAAGTCAAGAAAAAAAATCATCTATTCCCGCTACCCCCGGCCATACCGATGCGGCCGCGCGGCGCTTGGAAATTTATCGCCTGCGCCTCGATCGAGAGCTTAAGAAGATTGTTGGAGGAAAATTTGCGCCGGGGATGTTGCGGGAAGCTGTTTCCTATGCGCTCTTTCCAGGGGGCAAGCGCCTGCGGCCTATTTTGGCCCTCATTTTTGGGGAAGGAATAGAAGCGCCGCAAAACCCATTGTTGGCTTACGCCTGCGCTTTGGAGATGATTCATAATTATACGCTGATCCATGATGATCTTCCAGCTATGGATGATGATGATTGGCGCCGCGGCCGCTTAAGCGTTCATAAGAAGTTCGGCGAGGCCATGGGAATTTTGGCGGGTGACGCGCTTTTAACGCAGTCTTTCGAGGTGGCGGCTCAAAGCGGGAGCGTTGAGGCGGTTTCATTTTTGGCTCGAATGAGCGGCGCCAAAGGCGTTATTGAAGGGCAAACGTTGGATTTGGGTTTAGACGGAAACATCCGGGGTGATCACGATTTTTTGCGTCTTTATGAGCTTAAGACATCGCGGCTATTTGAAGCCGCGATTGCGGGCCCGGCGCTTCTTCTTCATCGAAAATTGAGTGTTTATGATTGGCGCCGGCTGGTGTCTTTTGGTCGGTTGTGGGGGCGATGTTTTCAATTAGCGGATGATCTTGATGATGCAGGCCCGATGAAGAATGAAAATAATACAGTGACGCTTCTTCATTTGTGGGGTGAACAAAGGTTGCGTGAATATCTTTCCTGGCAAATTTTTTTACTTAAAAAATCCATGATGACCTTGCCATTGAACAATTCTTCTTGCGAGCGCCTGGGTCAGGTTGTTCGACTTCTTTATTCTCCTTATATATAGTGGCGCCGCGTCACAGAGAAGTAAAAGTCAGGGCCGATGAGCTTGTCGTTCGGAAAGGCTTGGCCGATAATCGCTCAAAAGCCAAAGCTCTGATGTTGGCCCGCGCTGTTCGTTGGGGGGACCGTGTCATCGAAAATCCAGGAGACAAGCTGCCTTTGGACGCCGCGCTTTCCTTGTCCAGCAGGGCCGCTGTTAAATATGTCTCTCGCGGAGGCCTAAAGCTTGAGGGCGCGCTTCGTCAGCTTCATTGCCAAGTCAATGGCGCGGTGGTTCTCGACGTCGGCTCATCAACCGGGGGATTTACCGATTGCTTGTTGCAGCACGGCGCAATGTTGGTTCATGCCGTTGATGTGGGGCGCCGTTTGATCCATGAGAAACTGCGCAGGGAATCCCGAGTGCGTCTTTATGAAGAAGTCAATGCGCGGTATTTGATGCCTGGATTATTTGATCCCCGGCCATCATTAGCCGTTATTGATGTTTCCTTTATTTCTTTGACGAAAGTTCTCAAAGCTGTCGCCTTTTGTTTGGATCGTCCGGCGCGCATGATGTGCCTGGTCAAGCCCCAGTTCGAGCTTGAGAAGGGCCGCGTTCCGGGCGGTATCGTGCGCTTGGAGAGCGATCGGTTTGAAGCGCTGGAGCGCGTTAAAAATTTTGTCTTGAAAGAGCTTGGGTGGCGCATCTTGGGGAGTTGTCCCAGTGAGATTCCAGGCAAAGAAGGCAACATCGAATTTTTTTTATATCTCGCCAAAGACTAATAAAGAGTCATCAGGATTCAAAAAATAGTCATTTTTAATCCTAAAACCCATTTCTATGGACGGAAATGCTCCGTTCCTTACGGCAAATTTAAAAAATAAAATTCCCTCTTGCGTAATTTTTGACCCCCTGTTAACTAAAAGGGTAGTTCGATGCAAGTGGAACAATTGGGCCGAAAAAATTTTCACAAGCTCAAATTTTTGACGCTTTGGGCTCTTGTGGGTTTGGGCGCTGCGGGCTCTTGGGCGGCGAATCCCACGTTGAGCATTGATTTGACCATTACCGCGGCGCCGAGGGTTTTTTCCGCCGGCGCGCCGGGTGAGGAATTTTTCTTATCCTGGTCCGCTCCGGTTGACGTCACATCGGCAACCGCCTTAAATACGTATTACATCCTCTCAAGTGAAGGCGGCACCAGTCCCCTAACGGTGGGCACAACGATCGCCGTTTTGACCGATGACGAAGATGTGTCGGTTATATTAACTGCGGCATCGAGATCGTTCGTGGTGCGAGCCTCAAACACCTATTCCGGTCTTTTCGCGCAGTCTGAAATCATCACTCATTATTTTATGGATAGCGCGGGCTGTGCCGGCGACGGATCATTTGTCCTTAGTGACGCGGCCGGAGGCCAAATCGGCTTCGGCCAGCAATGGCTTTTTAAGTATTTCATGATGAACGAGGCTCAGGTGTCGCTCACTATTTATTCAACGGCCACGACGTTTGCCTCTAATGGCAGCGGTTACATGTTTCCGGCGACGAATACAACGCCGGTGAAATCCATTATTAACAATGTCCCCCGACCCGGGGCCGGCGCTTCCTGCAGCGTGAGGAACACGGAGATTTGGGACAGCCGCAATTCATCGGGCGTTTTGGTGTCTAACGGATTTTATTTGGCCCACTTTATGATGACGAACCCGCTTTTAAGCGGAACGACTCTTTATGCCGGTATTTTTGCGATTCCTGTGGATGTCTTGCGATTCACAAATTTTTCAACTCTGGGCATCAGCGAGAGCAATAGTCTCGCTAACGTCAACTACACGATCACGGGCGATGCGGAAATCCGCATTGTTGTTGCCCGTCCCGGACGCCGCATGGTGCTTGATTCCAACGGTGATGTCCAGTCCTTGGATTCAACGAATGCATCCATTGATACCAGCACCAATAGCGTGGTTCAAATTTTTACCTTTAACCGCAAGGCCGGCAGCTACACGGAAACTTGGAGCGGCACGGATCAGTTCGGGGTGGCTGTGGCTTCCGGGATTTATTCGGTTGGGATTTCAGGGAGGGATTCCTACAATAATAGAGCCTTGGGATTAGCAAATAACGACGGACCGCTCGTGGGCAACATTCCCATTGACCGCACGGCCAGCCAAACGGCCATTGATACCCTGGCTCCGAGCGTCAGTTCGGTCACCATTGATGCAACAACACTGGACCTGACGCAAGCCACGGTTCTTTACAGTTCGTTTACTTCGATCACCATTGGTCTTAGCGAGCCGGCCGGCACCGGCAGCAATACGCCGCAGGTCACATTAAGCAATCCCTTCGGCAATTCGGTCGCCGGCAATGCGACGACTTTGGGAACGGACATTATTTTTACGCCCACGACGATCCAATCGTCCACGGGAACTTATACCCTCTATGTGACGCCTAGAGACGCGGTGGGCAATGTCGGAACCACCAAGAGCGTTTCCTTTGTCGTCACTTCGGGAACGGCGCCCGCTTCGGCGGATATCGTTTATGACATGACCTTAAGCGTCACTGCGGTGCCGACGGTTTTTAAGAACGGTCTTCCGGGGGAGAGTTTCTTTTTTTCATGGTTTGATGTTACGTTCCTGGGAGATGCTTTTTACCTCTTGGCTTCAAGCGGCCCAAGTAATCCTCTGGTCTATGGCACGACAATCGCCGTTTCGACTGATTTTACCTTTTGGTCGCATAACGTTGATTTGCCTGCGGGCACGTGGTCGTTTATGATCCAGGAAGTCAGTACTTTGACTAAAAAGGTCGTGGCTCGTTCCAACGTTTCCACGCATTATTTTTTAAGTTCTACGCTTTGCGCCGGCGATGGCACGATGAAGCGGCGAGACTCAGTTGATGGCCAGGAAGGGTTCGGTCAACAATGGAAATTTAATTATACGTTGATGCAGGATGCTGAATTGACGGTCATGGTTTATTCAACGGCCGCGGTTTTCAGCTCAACGGTAAATTCAAGGGGTTTTGTTCTTCCGGTCTATAACATTGCCCCGGTCAAGGTGCTGGTAGATCACGTCCCTAGGCCCGGCGCCCTGGATTCTTGTTCGGTGGGCAATGAAGAGATTTGGGACGCTCGCGATTCTTCGGGGGCCGTGGTTTCCAATGGTTTTTACTTCATTTATTCTTTCGCCACCAATCCTCTTTATCCGGGAACGACTCTTTATTCGGGCGTTTTTTCCGTCCCTGTGGATGTCCTGCGATTCACTAAATTTACGACGGATGGAATTAGCATCGGGGACAGTTTGGCCAACATCAGTTACAGAATCACGGGGGACGCCACCGTACGGATTTTAATCGCGCGTCCGGGCCGAAAGCTGGTCATTGACTCCAATGGCGATATCCAAGCATTAAACGCGGCCGGAACCGCCGTCGACACGGGCACCAACAGCGTCGTCCAGGTGCTGACGTTTAATCGCAAGGCGGGATCTTATGACGAAACATGGAACGGCACCGATTTGGCGGGCGTTGCCGTTTCCACCGGATTATATCCCGTGGGTATTTCCGCCCGGGACAATCAAGGCAATCGGGCCATGGGCATTTCAAACGATGATGGATCTCTGGTTGGAGTTATTCCTCTGGACCGCACGGCCAGTCAAAAGGAGATTGATTCGACGCCTCCCTCTGTCACCACGGTGACCGTCGGCGGTATTGATATTTCCTTATCGGCGACAACGGTAATTTATTCGTCGTTCACCAGCATTGTGATCGGTTTGGATGAGCCTCTGGGAACAGGCGAAAATGCGCCGACCGTTTCATTGATGAACCCCGCGGGCAGTCCTTCATCGGGAACCGTTAGCGTCAACGGTTCGGTTATTACGTTGAGCTTGTCCGCGGTTCAATTGACCAGCGGCACCTACACGTTGAGCGTTTCGCCGCGTGATGCCGTGGGCAATATCGGCATCAGCAAGAGTTTCACTTTTATCTTGGATGCGGGCACTGCTCCTTTGGATACATCAGAATTGCCGCGATTCGATTTGACGGTCAACGCTTTGCCGATTGTTTACATTACGGGCCTTCCGGGCGAAGCTTTTACCATCGTGTGGACGCTGCCTGCCGTTGGAGGGGATGTTTATTACGTGATGGCCGCGAGCGGACCCAGCAATCCCATGGTTTCTGGGACAACGGTGGCCGTGGTTGCGAACGCGCTTTTTACCAACCTTAATTTGCCGCCCGGGACGTGGTCCTTTATTGTTCAGGCTTTCAGCAATAGCGAGCATAAGATCGTGGCGCGAACGGATATTGAAACTCATTATTTTCTTTCAAACAGCGGCTGCAGCGGGAATGGTTCGTTTCTCCGGGGGGACTCGGCAGGGGGCCAGTTAGGATTCGGCCAAACATGGAATTTTGAATATCTATTGATGCATGATGCGGAGATCACGGTGGCGGTTTATTCAACGGCAACGGTTTTTAGCTCGACAGTCAGTCGAAGCGGATTCGTCCATCCCATCGTTAATCCAATTCCTATCAAGACCGTGGTGGATCGCATGGCGCGTTCCGGCGCCCTGGCGGACTGCGACGTCTCCAATAAGGAGATTTGGGACAGCAGGGATTCTTCAGGGACTATTGTGCCCAATGGGTTTTATTACGTGTATTTCAAGGCGACAAATCCCTTGTTTCCGGGGACGACTCTTTATACCGGAGTTTTATCCGTTCCCATCGATATTTTGCGCTTTACGGCATTTGATACGGTGGGCATCTCGGAGGGAGGCAGCCTCGCCAGCATCAAATATACGATTACCGGAGACGCGGCGGTGCGCATTCTAATTGCCCGGCCCGGACGCCGAATGGTTTTGGATTCCAACGGAGATATCCAGTCGCTCAATGCCGCAGGCACGGCCATTGATACAAGCACGGACAGCGTGGTGCAGACTTTGATTTTTAATCGAAAGGCCGGCACCTATTCCGAATCTTGGAATGGCACGGAGTCCAACAGCGTGGCCGCTTCTTCAGGAATTTATGTGGTCGGGATTTCAGCCCGTGACTCCTTTGGAAATAAAGCCATTGGGTTGCTCAATGATGATGGTCCCATGGTGGGCAGCATTCCCGTAGATCGGACGGCTAGTCAAACGGCTACGGATACGACCGCGCCTTCGGTGGCCGGGGTGACCATCGGAGGCAATTCGATTTCTTTGACCGGGGCCACCGTCATATCAAACTCTTTTAGCTCAATCATTATCGTGTTGGATGAAACCGCGGGAACAGGTTCCAATGCGCCAACGGTAAGCTTAGTGAGCTCAACGGGAACGACATTGTCGGGCACGTTGTCTATCTCGGCCTCCTCCTTAACCTACACGCTTTCCTCAACGGTATCATCAACCGGCACGTATACGTTATCCGTGACGCCGCGAGACGCTTCAGGCAACGTGGGCAGCCTCACGAGCGTTACATTTTTGTTGCAAGAAGCCTCAAGCGGCGGGAGCGGCTCTTCCGGGTCGGCCTCGCGGGCGGAGACATTCCGAAATTCAGTGTACGCCTATCCTAATCCCGTTAAATCGGCCCCTTTAAGAGTCCGTTATGATCTTGATCGCAGCGCCGATGTGGAATTTGACGTCTTTAATCTATTGGGGGAGCGGGTTTATCATGTTGAGACTTCGGGCGTCACCTCAGGAGCCCAGACTTTGACATGGAATTTAGTCAATGACGCGTCATCAAAAATCGGCAGCGGCATCTATATTTATCGCCTTCGAACAAAGGGCTCCGATCAGGTGGAAGCGACAAAGAAGGTTGTGGTTGTCCAATGAGAACCTATCAGAAAAGAAGTTCCAAGTTCCGAGTTCCAAGGTTTGAGTTAAGAGGAAAAAGAATTTTTATACTTCCCGGCCTATTTTTCCTTTTAATTTGGAACTGGGACCTTGGAACTCGGAACTTTCTTTATGCGGCGGAGAAAAGCGGCGCTTCAACGGCGACATTTTTGCGTTTAGAACAAGGGGCGCGCGCGATCGGCATGGGCGGGGCGTTCACCTCGGTGGCGGACGACGCGAGCGCTTTGTGGTGGAATCCATCCGGCCTGGTGCGCGGCAATCGGGAATTTGCCATCAGCCATAGTCAGCTTTTTGAGCAGATGAACACGCAGTTTTTAAGCTTTGCTATCCCTGCCGCCAAGAAAAAAACGGCCATAGGCGGGAGTTTGACCTATTTAATGGTTCCCGGTCTTGAAGGCTATGACGCGAGCGGCAATAAAACGGGAGAGATCGCCGCCAATGGTTACGCCGGGTCGTTCGCCTATGCGATGGCGCTGGACTCCAACATTCGCCTGGGGGCCAGCTTGAAAGTCATCGGGGAGACTTTGGCCGGAGACGCGGGGACAGGATTCGCCGGCGATGTGGGATTGCAATTTTCCGGAAAAGGCTGGGGTTTGGGCGCCGTTATCCAGAATTTGGGTCCTGAATTTAAAGTCGGCGAGGCGAGCAACGCGCTGCCTCAAAATGTGCGCGCCGGGCTTCATTTCCGGCCCAATGAGCGGCTTTTGGTGGCCGCTGAAGCGCAAATGCCTTCGGATGGCGACTTGCGTTCCCATTTCGGCGCTGAACTACGCGCCAGCAGCAACATGGTTCTGCGCGCCGGCTATCAGCCATTGGCCGAACTTGACAGTTCGTTGGCAGGCCTTTCTCTGGGCTTGAGCATTTTGCGTCTTAAAGGCCCTGTTGAAGAATCGGAATATGAAGAGAATGTTGAAATTGAAGATGAAGCCACCGGCGTGCGCGATCTTCGCGCAGAACTTAAACCCGGCAGCGGCTATGCTTTGATCTCTTTTGATTACGCGTTCGTTTTTTACGGCTCTTTTGACCCCGTCCATCGGATCGGTTTGAGCATCAAGTTTTAGATGTGAATCTCAAAACCCTTCCCATCTTGTCATTCCGAGCCTCTTGGCGAAAAGTCTCGAAATAAAACATTTTTAAGCGAGAGAGACCCCGCTAACTCAAATTTCCTGTAGAAAAAATTAACCTCTATGTGGCTGTTCATCCCAAATTCCGCACTTGAGGAGACTTTGCATTGGGAAAACTGGCGTACAAAAAAGTGCGGAATTTCCGGCTGTGCCGGCAGGGGAATATTGCGCTCCGCGCAGTATTCCCCTGGGGTAATCCGGGGCGAAGCCCCTCCGAGCTCTTGCGAGGAAGATTCC
>JACQPE010000163.1 GCA_016207685.1 Elusimicrobiota bacterium
CCCCAAAGCGAAACGCCGGCATGATGAATCGGGAAGTGTTCATGGAAAAAAGTTCCAAGTTCCAATTTCCAAGTTCCAAATTAAAAAAAGAAAAGTAATCTTTTTTTGTCTCGTTGTTGTTCCAAACTTGAAACTTGGAACTTGGAACTTGGAACTCAATTTTTTATGACCATATTATCTGTCCCAGTATTCGCGGTTGTCCTTTGGCGCCGGTCGCTGATGGCAAATGGTTGGGTTTTTTGTGGAGCGCCAGATGGGCAAATAAAGCGAAAGCCGCGGCCTCTTTGGCTTCGGAGGGGATTCCGACTTTGTCGCAAAGCGCTAGTTGAGCGGGTTTTAGGGTTTTTTCTAAAAGTTTCATAAGAAAAGCGTTATTTGTGCCGCCGCCGCTAACCAGAACAGTCGCGACTCGCGAGTCGCGAGTCGCGAGTTGGGGAAGAATGAATTTTTTAATTCCTAAAGATATAGTTTCGGCAGTGAAGGCCGTTAGGGTGGCTAAAAGGTTTTTTGATTTTTTGATGCGGCCGAAATGGTGGCTGATAAATTGAGCGTTAAATAGTTCGCGGCCGGTGGCCTTGGGGGGACGTTGATGAAAATAAGGGCGCTTCACGGCCTGACTGATGCTCAAGCGATCAATTGTTCCTTGGGCAGCCCGTTGGCCATTTTGATCCCAGGCGATTTTTCCAGCGCTGATTTTAGCCATGGTTAAATCTAATAAACAATTGCCGGGCCCCGTGTCGAAGGCCGTTATTGCGCTGGGTTTTTTATTGACGAGCGTGACGTTGGCGATGCCCCCAATGTTGAGCAGGATGATGGGGGATAAATGTTTAAAGCAATACCAGTCAAAGAAAGGCGTCAGCGGCGCTCCCTGGCCGCCCGCGACAATGTCTCGCGGTCTAAAATTAAACACCACGGGCAGGCCTGTTTTTTGCGTGATCATGGCTCCTTCGCTGATTTGCAGGCAGTTCTTGGGATGATCATCGGGGCCGTAGTAGATCGTTTGGCCATGGGAACCGATGACTTCAATTTGAGATTTTGGATTTTTTCTTTTGAAACATTGGATTAAATCAGTCGCGGCGCGAGCGAAGAGATACCCCAGCTCAAAATTGAGACGCGAAATTTCCGGCGTTTTAAGATCAATGGCGTTAAGAACGCGCCGGCGAATTTTTTTAGGATAGGGATAGGTCTTATGGGCCAGGCAGCGCACGGGAAGGTTTTTGGGCGGGGGTTTTTTTATCTCAATGATTGCCGCCGTGATGCCATCGGCAGAAGTGCCGGACATGAGACCTAGAGCAAGGGCCGGTTGTGACGCCATTACTCGTGGAGCGCTTTTCTTAAAAATCCGTGATGGCGTTTAAGTTTGCCCACGGCTTGCGCATAAGATAGGTTTTGACGTAGCATTAAAATGGCGGTTTTGACATGGCCCCGGGCCCGGCGCAGAGCCGCCAGGGCCTGTTGGCGGTTGACGCGGGCATGCGTTTGAGTGAGATAAATGGCGCGCTCTTTAAGCTTGCGTGAGCCGATGCGTAAATCCACCATGCTGCTGCCGAACGTTTTACCGAGACGCACCATGGCGGCAGTAGTCATCATGTTCAACGCTAGCTTGGTGGCTGTTGCGGCTTTAAGGCGGGTTGAGCCGGCGATAACTTCGGGGCCGGTGTTGAGCATGATAGCTAGATCAAGTTTCAGGGCATTGATTTTTTTTGCCGGCAGGGGATTGCATGTCAATAAAATAGTTTTAGCGCCCTTTCTTTTTGCTCCAAGCAAGGCTCCCTGAACAAATGGGGTCACGCCGCTGGCTGCAATGCCGATCGCTAAATCACCTGGGCGAATTTTTCTTTTAATCTGAATTTTTCCGGCATCCGCGCTATCTTCGGCGCCTTCTTGAGCATGAATCAATGTCTTTCGCCCCCCCGCGATGACGGCTTGTATTCGGTCAGGCTTCGTGTGGAATGTGGGCGGGCATTCAGCCGCTTCCAGAGCGCCCAGACGGCCGCTGGTGCCTGCGCCGATAAAAAAAAGACGCCCTTTCTGCGCAAGAGTTTCTCGAACCATATCAGCCGCTTGGGCGATTGTTTTAAGGTTTCGCCGGACCTGATCGCAGGCGCGTTCATCCTCCCGGCTCATGAGCCGGAGGATTTGCAATACCGGCAGGCGGTCTAAATGGCTCGACCGGCGATGAAGCATTTCCGTGGGCAATGAAGCGTAATTGATGGGCGTGGTTGTCAATAATTTTCCTTTAAAATAACTCCCCTAGAGCCGGAAACGTGAATATCATACCCTATCCTGATTTTTTGGGGTATTTCAGCTACAATTCAGAGGGCAGGGTCGTCAAAGTCATTGGGCGGGGGGTCCCATGTTCATGTTTTGGCACGAAAGAAAAATAATCCTCCTCGCCGGCGTTGTTACGGGAATTTTTTCGAGCGTTTTGTGTTCGGCGGCTCCCATTAATCCGGAATCAACGGAGCTTAATCAGTTTTTTTACAATCTGGCCAACGGCGTTTATGTCTCCGGCGCGGTCAATGAATTTTTGGAGGAAACAGTGCCTTTTTGGGATGTTTTACCCATTGAATTTGCTCCTATTGAGGATGAGATTCAGCGCGTCGTCCGACGGGAAACAGTCAAAGGGGCCAAACAGCTTTTTAGCGAGGGCGTGGGCAGTCTGGGTTTGCAAGGCTCGTTGTCTTTGGGTTCCGGGGCGCCTTCATCCCAAGCCTCAAACCCCCGAAGGCAAAGCAGGCCTCCCCAAAATTCCGTGCGCGTGAAACTCCACGCCTCGTTCAGCCGCCTAGCCTTGAGTCTTTATTGGAAGTTTTAGGTCAGTCTTGCTGTTCGTTTAATGATCCCAGGAACTTAATTTGGCCGCGCTCTTACCCGCCTTTTCCCTTCTGGGACTTTAGGGTATCCCCTTTTGGGCTCAAGGACCCAGGCGGGGCAAGGACGCAAGGGCTAAGTTTGATACTGATGAAACCCAAGACTGCAAAGAACCCTTGCGCGCACCTCTTTAAAGCGCTCATCGTTATTGTTGCTACTGGGCTTTTGGGTATTCCTCTTTTTGGCGGGGAAACGGACGACGCGGACGGCTGTCCGGAGGGAGAAATCCTGGTTGGAGGCCCCGCAGGGACCCAGGGCGCTGGAGAATGCCGGAAAATCTCCTATGAGAAAAAGGGACGGGTTGATTTTGACGGCCTTGAAATCCAGGGGGAAACAGTTGGCCCCTGGGGCGTTTATCATTTTGACCGGCCCAAACCTGATTTTCCTTGCGAGAAGGAACTGCAAGCCGCAGCCGATCCCGCAGATCAAGCCGCATATTTTGCCTGCTTGGGCATAACCCCACCGCCTGAGTGCCCGCAGGGTCAAATGTGGGTGTGGGGCAAATGCAGGAACCCCCAATACCTTGAAAGAATCACCGGACACACTTATGATCGCCCGGTAACTAACGCCCCGCCAAGCCCAGAGGTTGCGGAGCTCGGAGAAAAACTAAGGGAAGAATATGACCGAACCAAACAATGCCCTCAAGACTTCAACAACATTGAGCTTTTAAAAAAAAATCGAAACTCAAGCTAAATCCCAGAACCTTCCCCCTGTTGATGTCACTCCCTTAATCGCGGTTCCCAAAGATCCCAATTCCAATCAACCGGACCCAGGGCTGGCCAGGTCATGCGGGTATCACTCCTATTGGGAATGGCTCGATTTCGATTTTTACTGCCAGGACAATAGGAACTGTTTTTTCCGGAGCAATGAAAATAGGCCCCACGTTTGTTCTCACTTTGTTCGCTCCCTCCTTCAACCAAACCTATGGATTCTTGAGGGTCAAGGCTGTTATGGTCACATTTCCTATAAGCAAGGCGGTATTGCCGGGGATATGGTTCTTATTGCTCTTGGAAATGGGGTTTATATTAACCTGAATAACGGCTATAAATATGCGCCATACCGTCTATAAATTGGACTTTCCACAATCCTGCTATTTTGGCAGGATTGTGGAAGATGCCCAGAGGAC
>JACQPE010000020.1 GCA_016207685.1 Elusimicrobiota bacterium
CCTCTGGTGACGGCATCCGAGCGGCCATGGACTGCGCGCGCCACCTGCAATCACCAGCATGATGAAAATTATCGAATACAGGCATGCTCCTGGTTTAGCCGGATTGTTTCTGGCACAAATGCGAAACGACCCGCGCTGTCTTATTGAATTTGTGGACACTCTCGAACCTGGTGTTAAAAAAACGGCCAAATGGGTCATGATGATATCCACTCAATTTGGCTGCGCTATGGGTTGCCGCCTCTGCGACGCCGGGTCCCTGGGCTATTTCGGAAATCTCTCCGCCAGCGAAATGCTTGAACAAATCCAGTGGATCATTCGCCACAATCCAGCATTGAATCCCGGCGTTCATCCTAAAATAAAAATTCATTGGGCGCGCATGGGCGAACCCTCGTTAAATCGCGAAGTTCTCGAAGCCCTTAAACGGCTCCGAAAGGAACTCCCCTATGCTGGAATCATGCCGAGCCTCTCCACGATCGCTCCCCAAAGCCCCCTCACAGGCGCTTTTTTCGATGAGCTCATCGAGATAAAAAATGAGTATTTCAACGCCGGAAGACTCCAATTACAATTTTCGATTCATTCCACGGATGATGCCGGACGCCTCCAGGTTTCGCCGGTGCGAAAATGGAGTCTTGAAGAAATCGCCTCTTACGGAAAACGTTTTGTTGACAAAGGGGACCGAAAAATTACCCTGAATTTTCCTCTCTCCAAGGGACAAATCGTTGACGAAACTGTCATCATTAAAAATTTTTCTCCAAAACTATTCCTCGTCAAATTCACGCCTGTCAATCCAACGGCAACAGCCGCCTTAAACGGCGTCGCCTTCTGCTGGCAGGAACCTCCCCCCGCAATCGCTCAAAAGGCGCAAAATCTTAAACGATCCGGCTTTAACGTCATTATTTCGCCAAGTCTCCCCGAAGAAATTAAAGAATCCACCTCCTGCGGACAGCTCTGGAGCGGCAAGCTCCGCCGTCAAACACAAACCATGATAGAGAACCGAAAACGTGATGAAGCCTGCTATGTTAATCATGAAAACCTGCGGGAAAAAACAGTCTCTTGGTTGTCAAAAATCCATCAAAGCCGCCGGCATGTCAAACTCTGCCGAGACCGGACATGGGGCCTCCTCATTGTTGACATGCAAAATTTCTTTTTAGATCCGAGAAGTCCCGCCTTCCTTCCGGCTTCAAGGACGATCATGCCCAATGTCTGGCGTCTCGCGGAGAATTTCAAGAAAAGCGCTAGGCCAATTTTTTGGGCCGCGCACACGCACAGCGGCGAAGCGCGCCTCATGAGCGCTTGGTGGCGTCACCAGGCGCCATCCTCAAGCTACTGGAGCCAAATCGCCAAACCCCTAGAGGCTTCTCCAGGGCAAATTTTTGAAAAATATTCCTACGGCGCCTTAAGCAGCCCCGATTTGACACGGGCCATCAAGGCCGCCGGGGTTGACGCTCTCGTGATTGCAGGCGTCATGACCAACCTTTGCGTTGAGTCCACGGCGCGGCAGGCTTTTGATTCAAATATCGCCACGATCATCGCTGCTGATGCCGCCGCAGCCATGACCGAAAAATTTCATTTGGCCGGCCTCCAAAATCTGGCCTTGGGATTTTCACTCATTGAAGACACGCTCACCATTATCAAGAGGCTCCGCCAAGAACCTCCTCTCGAAAAAAAAATCCGAATGGCCGGCCAAGTATGAATTGGACCGTCGTCGCCGTTGCCATTGCCACCTGCTTTGTCGCTGAACTTGGCGACAAGACACAGCTCGCCATTCTAAGTCTAACTGCGTCCTCCAAATCCCCCTGGTCTGTGTTGGCAGGCGCATCACTGGGGCTCATCGCCGCTTCCATTTTGGGCGTTCTGGCAGGCCGATGGCTGACCGTCTTTGTCTCTCCAAATTTTCTTGAAAAGGCCTCCGCCGTGCTCTTTATAGGCGTCGGCATCTGGATGCTGATCCGGCGATGACTGCCGCGATTCATGGCCGCCGCCAAATGATCACGAAAACATATGGCTGGCTATTTCTTTATGCGGGCGTTGTGTTTGTGGCGGCGCCCAGGCTCGTCATTGACGTCATCAGCTCTGCGCTCGCCTGGCTTCCCGCTTCAAGGCCATTATCGGGCCAAGAGCCGACCCTTTGGCTGGCCCTGGCGGGTTCGATGATGGCCATGATAAGTTACCTTTCGTTTGAATTGAGCCGCGATCCCAACAACATGCCGGCATGGAACGTCATGATCATTTCCAAAACAGTTTCTGCAACGCTGTTCTTGTGCTTTGCGCTTTTGGAGCGCAACAGCCTCTGGCTGGTCCTTGTTTTAATTGACGGACCGATCGGCATTCATTTTGCATTAATGCGCCCCCCCAAAAAACTGAAGGGCGACGACCTCGTCTGGGCGGCGCAATCCAAGACGGACAAGAAACGCTTTTATGAAATTTGGTTTCTCAAACTTAACGATCCCATGACAAGAAACGCCCTCTGGGTGCGTTATACCATTCTCAAAAAAAACCGTGAGATACAGGGAACTTGCTGGTATATTTTGTTCGACTCTGCCGATCAAATAATCCGCCAGGGACGCTGGGATGCTCCGGCCCATTTCATTGAGGGCGGGGTCATTAAAATTGGCGAATCTCGGTTAAGTCATGACCGTGCTGCCGCAAACAACGGCTGCGTTTCATGGAACCTGGGCTGGCAACAAACTCTGCCGCCGAGACTTCCCTTGATCCCCAAAATTCTGCGTCTCTGCGGCATCGCTAAATCAAACTATGTCACGCCCATGCCCTGCGGCATCTTTAACGGTGAAGCGTCAATAGACGGCGCCCTGTACCGCTTCAATCAAGCGCCCGGCAGCGCAGGGCACATCTGGGGCCGTCGCATGCCGCACCATTGGCGCTGGGCGCAGGCCATTTTGGGTCCACCCCAGAACCGCGTTGTCATTGAAATTCTTTCGGCCCGGGCGCGCTTGGGACCCTTTCTGCTTCCGCCTTTAACCTTTGCCCACTGTTGGTTGAATGGCCGCTATTATTCCTGTTCTCTTAAGAGCGCCTTGATGCGAAACAAAATTAACGCCGAAAAATTGAATTGGTCCTATGAGCTTGTCTTTAGTGCTTTCAAAGCCAAAGGATTCTGCCGTCCCGGCGCTTTAGTCGCCGAAGTGGCTTATGAAGACACGGATGGCCGCAAGCTTCTCTGTCACAACACCAAAACCGGATTTATATCATTAGATATCATGCCCGGCCCTGGAATGGCCGCAGCTCATTTTGAAACGCAGGATCAAGCAGCCATTGAAACCGTGGCGCCGGCGCCATGAGCCCGCTAACTCAATGGACTTTGGCCTATGCCTCTCATGTAGGATTTGAAAACAGGAAGGAATCAATAATCGCTGAAATTCGCCGGCGGCAAAAAACAATCCCTCGCGGGGCTTTCTATCTCTTGCAAACAGGCGCCTGGTTTTTGTACCACCTTTCTCCCTTGCTGTTTATGGGCGAATGCAAAAAATTCGCCTCGCTATCAGCGTCCCATCAAGAGAGGCTTCTCGCTCGCCTGCAGAACACTGAAATTTTGACGCTCAAAAAAATATTCTTCAGCGTTAAGTCCCTAACGTTGGAGGCCTGCTATGGAAACGCTGATCAATTACAGAAAATCGGCTATGCCCAAAATCCCAGAATATGACGTCGCCGTGACCGGCAGCGGGGCGGGAGGCGGCGCCGTTGCCGGAACTCTCGCCCGCGAAGGGTTCCATGTCCTCCTCATTGAAAAAGGCGGCCCCGTCCAGTCGCCATCTCACGCCATGGACGCCATTGCCCGCTATTACGCGCATGCGGGATACCACAGCGTTTTTGGCAATATTCTTTGCTCCATCCCAACCGGCATCTGTCTGGGCGGCACAACCGCCATCAATTCAGGAACATGCCTGAAAACCCCCCCTCCCCTGCTTGGACGCTGGCAAGTCGCCAGCCAAGGCCGTTTTCAAACGGGGGAATTTGAAATATATCTTGATCAAGCCTGGCAACGATTGCGCGCCAAAAAAGTTCCGGATCGTCTCATGAGCCCCTCCTGCAAAATCATTCTCCACGGCGCGCGAGCCTCGGGTTTTCCCCATGCCGGCCCCTTAGAGAGGGCTGAACATGGCTGCCAGGGCGCGGGCCGATGCTGTTTTGTCTGCCCTAACCAAGCGAAAATGACATCCGTCAAAGCATTTCTCGAAGATGGCAATGGTGTCGTACCTAACGTCATGAAACGCGCGCAACTTATTCATTTAGAACGCCCCGACGGCTCAAACAAAAAATTGACCCTTGGCCTGCGTGACTTGGACAACAACACCATCATCAAAATCCGTTGCCGCATCCTTGTTCTCGCCTGCGGCGCATTGGCAACCCCTTACTTTGTGCGGCGCTACCGCCTGGGACCGCGCCCCGGCCGCGCCGGCAACAATCTCTCCATCCATCCCGCCGCCAAACTCTTCGGCCTGTTTGACGCTCCGGTTAATGGCTGGCAAGGAGTCCCCCAGGCCGCGGGATTTCAAAATAACGCGCAGGAGGATATTCGCTATGAGGGCGTTTACACGCCGCCGGAATTAGCGGCCCTGACGATGCCCCTGGAAAGCCATAAATTGCGCTACTGGATGGACCGCTACTCTCAAGTAGCCACTTTTGGATTTATGATTAAAGACAGCTCGCGCGGCCGCGTGCGCTATCCGATGGGACAAGACTATCCGATTGTTTTGTACAACATGAACCTCCCCGACCAACACCTGATGAAACGCTCGGCGCTGACCTTAGCCAATATTTTTCTAGCCAGCGGAGCCAAGAAAGTTGTCCTTCCCTTAAACTCGCCCAGCAACATCCTGCCCAGGGAAAACCTGGGGGCAACGCATTCAAATTGGAGTCCAAGACGGATGCAAATGATGGCGTTCCATCCGCTGGGGACCTGCGCCATGGGCAGTGTGGTTGATGAAAATCTGCAAATCGAACCGGGAATTTATATAGGCGACGGCTCGGTTATTCCCGAAAGCCTGGGCGTCAATCCCCAAATCACCATCTACGCCTTTGCCCTGCGTCTGGCAAGGCATTTGGCCAAAAAACTTCGCGACGCATGAAACGAAAAATAGAATTTTTTGAAATTTTTTTATCCATGCTCTCTTTCACCGGAGCCTTATTAGCCAATTATTATGCCGGTCGCTATGTCAAGGCGATCGGCGCAAAAGCTCCTTCGTTACATAACGATCTTTTACTCTCATGGCTTCCCCGGCTTAACCTTTCAGAACTTTTTATCTGGGGGTTCGCTGCCTTTATAATTTTTGCCATGATGGCATCCATCCTCACCCAGCCCGAACGGATTCCCTACGTCATGTGGATGTACGCGCTCTTGATTTCATTGAGAGCGTTCTTTGTCCTCCTGACTCCCATGGGTGTTCCACCGGGGATATTTGAAATTAATAATTCCGCTCTTTTTCAAAAAGTCAGAAACCATCTCACTTTCGGAAACGATCTTTTTTTCTCCGCGCACACGGCCATGCCTTTTTTGGGATTTCTCATTTACAGGCGCCGCCACATCCGTTTCGTTTTTCTGGCCCTCTCGGTCATTCTGGCCGGCTGCGTCCTAATCGCGCGCTTCCACTACAGCATTGATGTGGCGGCTGCCTATTTCATCACATTCGCTTTGGTGCGCCTGCATCAAGAAAAAATTGAGCCTCATTACCGCAATTTGATCCGGCGGATACAATAGTCCATCGTTTTTGGCCTTTTTGTTGCAAAAAATATCGCCAAATGCCTTCGCGCTGTCATTCATCAATCAACAAATGGCATCAATGCGCCATTTTGAATCATATGGAGGGGAGTCATGGGTAAACATTCGCTTTCACTGTTTAAGTCAAAAATCAGCCGGAGGGAATTCTTAAAACTTTCAGGAACGGGAGCGGGACTGCTCTTGGCCAGCGAGCCCTTATTCGCCCTTCTTAAGCCAATCGTCACGACGGAGAACCCCTTAGATTACTATCCCAGCCGCGATTGGGAAAAAATTTACCGCGATATGTCCTCCTATGACAACACCTTTACTTTCCTATGCGCGCCCAATGATACCCATAACTGCCTTTTGCGGGCCTATGTTAAAAACGATATTGTGGTTTATTTGGGTCCCACCTACGGCTACGGCAAAGCCAAGGATATCTACGGCAATCAATCATCGCACCGATGGGACCCGCGCTGCTGCCAAAAGGGCCTGGCGATGATTCGCCGCATTTACGGCCCGAGGCGCGTTAAATACCCTTCAATACGCCAAGGATTTAAAGAATGGGTCGAGGCCGGATTTCCCAGGGATGAGAACGGACGCATGCCGGAAAAATACCGCCAGCGAGGCAAAGAACCCTTTGTCAAAGTTGAATTTGACGAAGCTTTTGACATCGCGGCCAAAGCCATGGACAACATCGCCCGAGCCTACAATGGCGCCGATGGGGCCCAAAAACTGCTGGCCCAAAAATACGATCCAGATATGGTTGAGGCCATGCACGGCGTGGGTGTCCAAACTCTTAAATTTCGCGGCGGCATGCCCTTGTTGGGCGCGACGCGCATTTTCGGCATGAACCGGTTCGCCAATTCCCTGGCCCTTCTCGATGCCAAAATTCGCGGCGTCAATGAAGACAAGGCCGTTGGGGCCCGCGTTTGGGACAGTTACTCATGGCACACAGATCTGCCTCCGGGGCATACCTTGACTTGCGGAACCCAAACGATCGACTTTGACTTGGCTACGGTCGAGAATTCCAATATGGTGATCTGCTGGGGCATGAACTGGATCGCCACCAAAATGCCCGATGCCCATTGGCTCACCGAAGCCCGGCTCAAAGGAACCAAAGTCGTGACCATCGCCTGCGAATATCAATCTACGTCCAACAAAGCCGACCGCGTTATTGTTATTCGCCCGGGCTCGGACCCGGCGCTTTCCTTGGGCTTGGCCAACGTCATCATATCGGAAAAACTCTACGATGTCGACTTTGTCAAAGGCCACACGGATTTGCCTTTGCTCGTGCGCATGGACACGTTAAAACTTCTAAAACCCCAAGATATATGGGCTGATTACAAGAATAAAGAGCTCTCCAAAACTCAAATTCTCAAGGAAGGCGAAAAGCCGCAGTCCGTTCTTAAACAGGACCGTCAAATCGTCGCTGAAAAACTGCGCGATGAGTGGGGAGATTTTCTGGCCTGGAATCAGGATTCCAACGCTCCCGAAGTCGTGACTCGGGATCAGTCCGGCGCCTCCAATAATTGGGCGCTTGAAGGCAAATTTACGGTCACAACCGCCTCCGGAGAAAAAATTCAGGTTCGGCCCGTCTTTGACGTCATGAAGGAACACGTCGCACACTTCACCCCTGAAGCCACCAGCGCCATTTGCGACATCGCGCAGGAAAATGTCCTCTGGCTGGCGCGTGAAATCGCCAAAAATAAAAGCAAAACGTTGATCCCGGTCGGAATGGGCCCAAATCATTTTTATAACAACCTGCTTAAAGACCGGGGAATTTTTCTTGTTTGCGCGCTCACTAAAAATATCGGATTTCATGGGGGCAATATCGGCTCATTCTCCGGAAATTACCGGGGCGCATACTTTAATGGACTGCCCTACTATATCCTGGAAAACCCTTTTGAAATCGAGACCGATCCCGCAAAAACACCACACTACAAATACTTCTTCAAGTATGAATCCGCCCATTATTTCAATTATGGCGACCGCCCCTTGCGCGTCGGCAACAAAAATTTCACCGGAAAAACCCATATGCCTACGCCGACCAAATTCTTTTGGTTCTCCAATGGAAATTCCATCTTGGGCAATCTCAAATGGCATCATGATGTGGTTGTCAACACCTTGCCCCGGATTGAATGCATTATTGACAATGACTGGTGGTGGACGGCCTCATGCGAATATTCCGATATCGTTTTTCCCGCTGATTCTTGGGCCGAGCTCAAACATCCCGACATGACCGCCGCGGTCACCAATCCTTTCTTTCAAATGTTTCCGCGCACGCCAATGAAACGCCTGCACAACACGCGTGGCGACATTGAAATTCTGGCCGGGGTGGGCAAGGCCCTCTCAAGGCTCACCGGTGAAACTCGGTTCGCCGATTACTGGAAATTCGTCCATGAAGGCCGCACGGATGTTTATTTACAACGCATCGTCGATAATTCCACAACCTTAAAGGGCTACGACATTCTTGACGTTGAAAAAAACGCCCAAGAAGGCGTCCCCGCTCTTTTGATGACGAGAACCTATCCCAAAATCATGGGCTGGGAACAATCCAATGAAAACGCTCCCCATTACACGAAATCCGGGCGCATGGAATTTTACCGTGATGAACCCGAATTCTTGGAGCATGGCGAGAATATACCGGTGCACCGTGAACCCATTGACGCCACCCACTATGAACCCAACGTGATTGTCTGCGGCGCTAAAGATCTCATCCGGCCCAAAGGCCCCAAGGAATACGGCCTTGACCCCAGTGATATCAGCGCCGAAGCCCGCCAAGTGCGCAATGTGATCTATTCACCGACGGAGGTGACGCAAACCCAACACCCTCTTAAAAAAGACGGCTTCACCCACATCTACATCACGCCCAAATACCGTCACGGCGCCCACACCACGCCGGTGGATTTGGATCTCATGGCCATTTGGTTCGGACCTTTCGGCGACTTTCACCGGCATGACAAACGCATGCCTTGGGTGGGCGAAGGCTACATTGACTTAAATCCCGCCGATGCCAAGGCTCTCGGTCTTGAAGACGGCGATTATGTTCATGTTGACGGCGATCCATCGGACCGTCCTTTCCGGGGCTGGCAAAACAAGCCCGATGACTACAAAGTCCACCGCGCGCTCATGCGCGTGCGCTATTACAAGGGCATTCCCACGGGCGTGGCGCGGTCGTGGTTTCACATGTATGTGGCCACTTATGGCAGCGTGCAGGGCCATGAACAAAATCCGGACAAGCTCGCGCGCAATCCGCGCACCGGATACCAGGCCATGTTCCGCTACGGCAGCCACCAGTCGGCCACCCGAGCGTGGCTTAAGCCGACGCTGCAAACGGACACCTTGGCCCGCAAAGAATACTTTGGCCAGGTCATCGGTAAAGGCTTTGCCGCGGACATCCACTGCACGGCCGGAGCGCCTAAAGAATCGTTCGTTAAAATCACCAAAGCCGAACAAGGTGGCGTCGAGCATGCCCTCTGGCGGCCGGCGCATCTTGGGTTTCGTCCCGGCTATGAAAACGACACGATGAAAAAATATCTCGCTGGAGGTTTTTATGCCTAAGGTTCCCAACTGGCAGCTGGATCGCGACGAGTTTTATAAATACGAGTCCTCGCCGCCGCAAAAACAAATTGGATACGTTTTTGACACCAACAAATGCATCGCGTGCCAAACCTGCACCGTGGCCTGCAAAACCACCTGGACCTCCGGCAAGGGCGAGGAATACATGTTCTGGAACAATGTGGAAACCAAGCCTTATGGATTCTATCCCCTGGCCTGGGATGTCAAGGCTCTTAACAAAATCGGCAATGTCGAATGGCAAGGCACTGCCTACCAAGGCAAAACAATTTACGAAGCCGCCGAAGACGGCGAGGAAATCGCGGGTTATGTTCCGGATGAAGAGGACTGGGCCCGCCCCAACCTGGGCGAGGATGAAGTGACCAAAGCGGTTGATCACAAGGCGACCTTCGAGCTGCCGCATAGCTCCTGGATGTTTTATCTGGCGCGCATTTGCAATCACTGCAGCTATCCGGCTTGTTTGGCCGCATGTCCCCGTCAAGCTATTTATAAACGAAAGGAAGACGGCATCGTCTTGATTGACCAATCCCGCTGCCGTGGCTACCAAAAATGTGTAGGCGCCTGTCCCTATAAAAAACCCATGTATAACGCGCACACGGGCCGTTCCGAAAAATGTATCGCCTGCTACCCCTTAATCGAAAAGGGCGTCGCTCCCCGGTGCGTGCAAACTTGCATCGGTAAAATCCGCATGGCAGGCTTCGTCCATCCGCCTCATCAGGCGGAGGCGACCAACCCCATTGACTACCTGGTGCACGAGGCCAAGGTCGCTTTGCCGCTCTACCCGCAATTTGGCACCATGCCGAATGTCTTCTATGTCCCGCCGATTCACGTGGAACTTCCCTACTTAAGGCAAATGTTCGGGCCCAAGGTGGATGCGGCCGTGGAAACCTACAAAAAACGCGATCCGCAACTCGTCGGACTGCTGTCGCTTTTTGGCTCCACCGACCATCTAGTGGATAAATTTGAAGTCAAAGACGGCAAGGCCCTGGGGTTCCTCAATAATGAACACCTCGTCACTGTCCCGGTCAAAGAACCGGTGATCTTTAGAATGTCAAAAGATGAAAATCTGGACGTTGTTCGGCCAAGCATCACCTGAAACTTTGGCCCTGGGACTTAAGGTCTGTTCGGCCGGGTTTAAATATCCCGAAGGCTCTTGGCGTTCGACGTTTATGCGCCTGGCTGCGGAGATTCCCGAAGCGAAAAAAGCCCTAGGCGATGCTCAAGTAATTTCTCTTGTCGAGCTGGCCGCGGAACACTTCAGGCTATTCGGCCCCGCGGCCAGTTGCCCGCTGGACCTGGCCCTGTATTTAAGCGAAAACCCCTTTGAGCAGGTCAAAACAATGGCGCAGATGTCGGGCTTCTATAAAGCCTTCGGCGTTGACCCTCAAGACGGCCAACGACCGGATAGCTTGCCCGTTGCTTTGGAATTCTTAAGCTACCTCTATCTCAAACTTCAAAACGCCGAACAAAAAAATCTTGCCGTGGCCCAAGCCACGACCAAACACGCCATTGATGTGTTTCTCGGCGAGTATCTTCTCCCGGGAATTGAGGCGTTCGCCGCCAAATGCCGTGATAACGCCCGCGAGCCATTCTACATATCGTTGGTTGATCTGACCCTAAAGGAGATCAAAAAATGTCCCTGATGATAATCAAAGGAGCAAACATGCGTCATTTCTTAAGACTATCAATCATTGCCATTGCCAGCCTGATCCTTTCCCCTCATCTATGGGCACAGGAGTTTTTCATCCAGTCTCAAAAAATTAAAGATGCCACGATTCTTGGACCCAATGACTCCCAATGGATGAAACAACCCTCCGTGCGCATCCCTCTCGTGGCTCAAAATTTCGTAGCCCAGCGAGGCGGCGGTGGCGCCGCATGGGTGGACGTCAGAGCCGCGCACACGCATGATGAGATAATGGTCCGGCTCTCCTGGCAAGACGCCACCAAGAGCGTCAAACTGGCCTCCAGCGGAAAATTCACCGATGCCTGCGCCGTCATGTTTCCTCTGGACGCCGCAAGCGTGCCCTCTCCCTTTATGGGTGAAAAAGGCAAACCCGTGAATATCTGGATGTGGAAAGCCGTTGTCGGCGAGGAGGGCCGCGAGCCTTTGGCGTATGTGGATTTTTACCGCACCGGCGCCATTGACAGTCATGTCACATTTCAAGAACGCCCCGGGGAAAATTTGGTGGCCGAAGGATTTGGAACGCTGACGCCGTCACCGGTCCAGGATGTTGAGGCTTCAGGATCATGGCAAGACGGCCGGTGGAGCGTCGTCTTAAGGAAACGCTTCGATTCGAAAGAAGGTCCTAAATTTCAAGAAGGCCAAACGATTGCCATGGCCGCGGCCGTTTGGGATGGCAGCAAGGAAGAAAGAGATGGCGCCAAATCTCTTGCTTTTTGGCAAACCCTATTAATCGGCAAAAATGCCAAAGCTCCGGCCCCGGAAACATCCGAGGCTAAAGGTGAACGCACCTTTGCCCGTTATGGCTGCGCCGCATGCCACGGCGCCAAGGGCCTAGGCGGCGTTAAAAACGCCAATGCCCAAGGCGGCGAAGTTCCTCCACTCAACAGTGTCGCAGAGGGATTCACCAAAGAAGAAATCAAAACAGTTATTCGCAAAGGCCGCGTCAGCGTTCCCGATGAAGCCAGGGGTCCCATTCCCCCTCTGCACATGAACAATTGGGAACAAGTCCTTGATGACCAAGAGCTTGATGATCTTGTCTCTTATTTATGGAGCTTAAAGCCCAAGGATTCGCAAGAGTGGTAATGGCGGCTTTGTTGCATAAAAGAGATACGAGGTGACAAATAATGCTTCCTAATATTGGTTTTACCGAAGTCCTGCTTATCGGCACTGTGGCCCTGCTCCTGTTTGGACCCAAACGCATTCCAGAGGCCGCCCGCGGCTTGGGCCGCGCGTTTAAGAGCTTCAAAGAAGGGCTCAAAGAAACGGCCCAGGATATCGAAAAAACCGATGACGAAACTAAAAAATAAATTTTGAAATTGCCTCGATCCTGTCATTAAAAGACGGGACGATAGGGTCGGACATGTCCGGCCTCCCGATCCCCGCGCATGCTAGGCGCCAAGCCTGCAGAAGCGGGGTGAATAGGAAAGGGCAAATGAAAAAAACATTATTAGAGTTATCGCATATTGACCGGAATGGCCGCTTGGCGCAGGTGGATGTCGGCGCTAAAAAAGCCACTAGACGCTGGGCCCGCGCCATTGGGGTCATCGCCGCTAAACCGGAAACAATCCATATCATCTCGGCTAACAAACTCTTCAAGGGCGACGTCCTGGGTGCGGCAAAAATCGCCGGGCTATTGGCCGCCAAAAAAACCCCCCAGCTAATTCCACTGTGCCACTCCCTGCCGCTCGATCATGTGGCTATTTCATTTGAGCTTAAGGCCAATCGAATCCTGGTTACGGCCGAGGCTTCCTGCCAAGGCAAAACAGGCGTTGAAATGGAAGCCCTGACAGCAGTCTCCATCGCCTGCTTGACAATTTACGACATGGCCAAAGCTGCTGATAGAAATATGGTTATTGGCCCCATTTACCTAGACGCTAAAAAGGGCGGCCGGTCAGGGCATTTCAAGCGGGAACCCAAATGAAATCGCAAGTTGGAATTCTCACCATGAGCGACCGCGCCTATAGTGGAATTTATGATGACCAAAGCGGGCCGGCCCTGGCCCGGCTCATTGAAAAACGCGGCTGGAATACGGCACGGCAAGCTATTGTTCCCGATGACCGCCGCGTCATCGAGGCCGTTTTGGACCATTGGTCGCGCGTCAAAAATTACGATTTGATTTTAACCACAGGCGGCACGGGCATCGGTCCCCGGGACGTGACGCCCGATGCCACCAAGGCCGTTATTGATCGGGAAATTCCGGGTATCGGCGAAATCATGCGCCGCACGACAAATCAACTAAACAACCGTGCAGCTTTGTCCCGGTCTACGGCAGGCATATGCCAGAAAAGTCTCATCATCAATCTTCCGGGCCATCCTCAAGGAGCCCAAGAATGTTTTGAGGCTGTTGTCCATCTCATTGAACATGCCCTGGAGATGATTCTGGGCCAAAATCATGCCCAGTTAAAAAATCCAAAGAACAACGAGGTTCTCCATGAACACTAATGACGGCGGCGGCTGTTTTGATTATCCTTCCTTTGGCATGGAAACCAAGCCGCTTGGCCTGCCGCATGCGCCCAAACGACCTTATTGCTTTCGCGCAAGACTGTCTCGCCGCAATCGCCTCTACTTCACCAAACCAATCCCATGATTGACCCAAAAGAAGCTCTGGAACTCATCATCAACAACGTCCGGGTTTTGCCGTCTCAATGGTCAAAACTTGAAAACTGCATTGAACGGCCTCTGGCCGAAGACATTAAGGCGCGCCAGGCATTGCCTCCTTTTGACAATTCCGCCATGGACGGCTACGCCATCCGCCATCAAGATTCCTTGGGGACCTCGCCGAATCATCCCATGAAATTGTCCGTGCGGGAAACCGTTCGGGCAGGATCTATCGGTAAAAAAAGTCTTGGTCCACAAGAAGCCATCCGCATCATGACAGGCGCGCCGCTCCCGCGCGGCGCTGACGCCGTGGTCATGCAGGAAGCCACCCGGCAGCATAACGGCGCAGTTGAAATTCTTCAAGAAACGCAACCGGGCGAAAATGTGCGCCGCCTGGGAGAAGATATTAAGGCCGGCAGCGTCATTCTTCATCGAGGCCAACGCTTGCGACCTTTTGAAATCGCCCTCTTAGCCTCTCAAGGGATAACGAAAGCGCCCGTGGCGCGCTCACCGAAAGTTGCCGTCATTGCCACCGGGGATGAACTGATTCCCGCAAACAAGTCCTTGACTCCTGGAAAAATCAGAAATTCCAACGGTCCGGCAATCGCGGCTGAAATCAAACGCTGGGGCTGCCAAATCCAAGATTTCGGCATCGCGCCCGATAACCCTGAAAGTCTCAAAAAAATTCTCACATCAGCCCTCAAAAAATCCGACATCGCTCTCATCAGCGGAGGCGTTTCCGTCGGGGACTTCGATTTCACTAAAGCATCTCTTGATGAACTAGGTCTTAAAACCATTTTTTGGAAAACCGCGATCAAACCCGGAAAGCCGCTTCTCTTCGGACTCATCAACGACAAATCCATTTTTGGGCTTCCGGGCAATCCAGTCAGTGTTCTGGTCTGCCTAGAGGAATTCGTGCGGCCCGCTCTAGAAAAAATGCAAGGTCTGGCGCCGCGATATCCAAGCTATCACCTCAAAGGAATCATCAGCAACGACTACGCCAAAGAAATAGCGCGTCAGCAATATCTTTTTTGCCGGGCCCATGAAACCCCGCAAGGATTTTCCCTTCACATCATTCGCCCCCAAGGCTCGGCCATGCTTTCCATGGCCACTCAAGCAAACGCCCTGGCCCTGGCGCCCATTGGGCTGCGCTATGTGACCCCGGGAATGGAGGTGGCCTTCCGATGGCTCAAATAGAAAAAACGGGCGTCATCCTTGCGGGCGGACGCTCAAGCCGCTTCGGCTCCGACAAAGCCCTGGCTCCATATCAGGGAAAACCTCTCATTTGGCATGCGCTCAAGGCCCTGCGCCACAGCGTGGCGCGTCTCTACGTCGTCAATCGCCAGCTAACGGACTACAGGGGTCTAAACCTTCAGGGAGCGCGAATCATTATGGATTTGTTGCCCGACTATCACCCCTTGGGCGGCGTTTACTCGGCGCTGCGCCAAATTGACGCGCCTTCAATGATTGTTGCGGCCTGTGATCAGCCCAGGCTTCAGCCTCAATACCTGAACCTACTTGGGGCCACCCCTCCGGAATATGACTTGGCGCTGGGTCTATGGAAAAATACCGTCCAACCCTTGCCGGGCCTATACAGAAAAAATCTGCTCGACCCCTTAAGGGATTTAATCACACAAGATGCCGCGGGACTTAAGGACCTTGTTAAACACGTCCGGACGCGGCTTTATTTTGAGGGTGAAATCGTCGCGGTTGACCCGCTTGGCGTTTCATTCATTGATATTGACACGCCGCAAGATTTAGAGGAATTTTCCCATGACGCTCATTGATCCTTTTGGCCGCGCCATCAACTACCTGCGGTTTTCCATCACCAACCGCTGCAATCTTCGTTGCGCTTACTGCCTGCCGGCCCAAGGCTACCGCCCAGCTGATAACATTTTAACCGATGATGAAATTCTTGAAATCGCCGCCATTTTCGGAAATCTCGGCATCAATAAAATCCGCTTGACCGGCGGCGAGCCCCTGGTCCGGCCCAGCATCGTCTCCCTAATCGAACGCCTGGCGGCCACGCCTGAAATTAACGAAGTGTCGCTAAGCACCAACGGCATACTTTTTGCTCCCTTGGCGCGCGACCTCAAAAACGCGGGTTTGGGGCGCGTCAATATCAGTCTTGATTCGCTGATTCCCGAACGTTTCGCTCAAATCACCCGCCTAGGGGACTGCAACGCTGTCTGGCGCGCCATTGATGCGGCGCTGGATCATGGACTTCATCCGGTTAAAATCAATGTCGTTATCATGCGCGGCATCAACGACGATGAAATTCCAAAATTCACCCGGCTGGCTTATGACCGGCCGCTTCATGTGCGTTTTATCGAACTTATGCCCATTGGCGACACGGGATTCTTCAATCGAGACCGCCATCTGCCGCTCGATGCCATCAAAGCGCGTTGTGGCGAACTGGAGCCTGTCAATGCCGATGACCAACCCACGGGATCAGGTCCGGCGTCTTACTTTCGCCAAGACGGCGCCCTGGGAACTTTGGGGTTTATCGGCGCCTTAAGCTGCAACTTTTGCCGTAGCTGCAATCGCTTGCGCCTCACATCCGAAGGTGTTTTGCAGCCTTGTCTTGGCTGGGACAAAGGCATTAATCTCAAAGACCCTCTGCGCCAAGGCGCGAATCGCGGCCAAATTGAATCTCTCATTCAAGAATGTGCGCGCCTAAAACCCGAACGTCATCATATGGATGAAGTCATCGCCGGCGCTGTCCGGGAATCTTTTATGTGCTCCTTAGGAGGCTGATATGGAACTAAATTTAACAAATGCCCCCATCGCAACGTCGCCGCATGTCACGCCCGGCGAAATCATCGCCGTTTGCACGAGCCACAAAAAGGGCATCCGCAAACAAAATATCAACTCGGCCCGATTCATCGAGGGTCACGGCATCGAAGCCGACGCGCATGCCGGCACTTGGCACCGGCAAGTCAGTCTTCTGGCCTGGGAAAGCATTGAAAAAATGCGCGCCAAGGGCCTCAATGTCAACGTCGGCAGTTTCGCCGAAAACATCACCACGCGTGGCATTGATCTGGTTTCTCTACCCATTGGACGCCGGCTTAAAATCGGCGGCACGGTTCTTGAAGTGACTCAAATCGGCAAAGAATGCCACACAAAATGCGCCATTTACAGGCTTGCCGGCGACTGCGTCATGCCCAATGAAGGCATTTTCGCCAAAGTCATTAAAGGTGGCGCAGTCTATACGGGAATGCCCATTGAGGAGCTTGGCGCTTGAGCCACGCCGAAGGTGCGCTTTTTCACCTGGCCGTGGCCGTGGCCGCTTTCTTGTATTCGGCCGTGGGCCATGGCGGGGCTTCGGCTTATCTGGCCATTCTCGCGTGCGCGGGCGCGGAGCGGCAGAGCGCCTCGATGACAGCCTTAATGCTCAACATTTTGGTATCAGGAACAAGCCTGGCGTTCTTCGCGCAAGCTCGATATCTTCGCGGGCGCGTTCTTGTTCCCTTTCTTATCGGTTCCATCCCCTTGGCCATCATCGGATCCAAATTCAAAATTGGGGCCGGCGGGCACAACGCTTTACTCGCTTTGGCGCTGACGTTCGCCGCGTATCGCCTCTGGAATCACGGTGATATTTCGGGGACAGAGTCTCAAAAAAATAGAAAACTTGCCCTGCTTCCCGCCGTTGCCATCGGCGCCGTCATTGGGTTTGTTTCCGGCGCCATTGGCATCGGCGGCGGCGTTTTTCTAAGTCCCATCCTGATATTGAGGGGGTGGGCCCAAACCAAAGAAACATCGGCTGCCTCCGCAGGATTTATTTTTACCAATTCCATCGCGGCTTTGATAACGCGATTTTTTTCCGGAGCCGAGCTCGCGCGCCCGGAATTGACTCTTGCGGCCCTGGCATTCGCCGGAGGACTCCTTGGGTCATGGGCAGGAGCGCGCCACTGGGACGGCGTTTTCATGCGCCGGATATTAAGCCTCGTTTTAGGATTTGCCACCATCAAACTCGTTCAAGGAGTTTTTTAGCGGCCAAGATAACAAAAAGGAGATCAATTGAAAAAAATAAACGCTCGAATCATCAAAATCATGTTGGCCGCCGTGGCCCCGGCCCTACCGGCGCCAAGTCTCATCGCGGCTGACGTTAAAACTGGCGCTGCCAGTGAAAAGGAAAAAGCCCTGCAATCCCCTTATGCCAATGACTTGGGACCGGAAACCATCGACATATCCAAATATCCCAAGGAGCACCAAAAAACTTACGCCGGAGCCCTCAAAAAATGCGCCCAGTGCCACAGCTTGGCAAGACCGCTAAATTCTCAATTTTTGGAACTGCCCGCCGCTGAATTGGACGCATTCAAAAAAGCCAACCCTGACGCCGCCAAAAACCCCTTTCTCGTGCAGCCGGAAGACGGCATCTGGAAGCGCTATGTCAAACGCATGATGGCCAAGCCCGGCTGCGATATCAAACCCGAAGAAGGCAAAGCCATCTACAAATTCCTCGAGTACGACAGCAAAACCCGCAAAACCGGCGACCATCTAAAATCCTGGATTGAGCATCGTCAAAAACTCTTGGCCGGCTTCAAAGCCAAGCATGCCGCCCGCTACGAAGAAATCTACGGCGACTATCAAGACCCAAGCGCTAGACCATGAAATAAGAACGGATTTTTTGCGCTGCTTCCCGGCCTTGGCTGATACAGTTAGGGATTCCCACCCCTCGATATGAGGCGCCGGCGAGAAACAGCCCCGGATGCCGCTCTAATAATGACTCCAATTGGCGCAATCGCGCCCCATGTCCCACGCGGTAGAGAGGATTGCCCTCGATCCAGCGCTGGAGCGCCTGGACCTTGGGCTCCCCAGAAATTCTCAAAAGCCCCCTGGCCTCCTCTTTCACGAGATTCAAGATGAAGGCGTCATCCTGGGCAACCACGGCCTCGCGGCCGGAGCCTCCCAAGAAAAATCTAAAGACTGCAAAGCCCTCCGGCGTTCTTCCGGGGAATTTCATCGCGGTCCAAGTGGACCCAAGGATGGCTTTGCCTTCTGATTTCGGCGCCAAAAAACCGAACCCGGCCAATTCGCGGCCCACATCTTCCTTGTGATAAACCAAAGTAACCACGGCCGATGAAGTTCTGGGCCAGCTTTTCAAAAAAACGGACATGGCCGCATCCAAAGTTTCGAGCGGAATTCCCGATTCCTGCGCGGGCGCGGCCAGGAGCACGGCGTCGGCCCTGATCGAGGAGCCATGCGCCTGATCAATCAAATAACCTTGATCTTGCCGCCGGATGCGCGTGGCTTGTGATTGGCGATGGATCACTTGATCGCCGATAGCTCCGGCCATTTTTAGAGGCAGTTGAGAGAGGCCGTTTTTCAATGTCATAAACATGGTCCGCGGCGGCTCTCCAGGCGCGGACGATCTCATTTTTTTATCCGGCAGTCTCGCTTGGCGCATCATGCCCAGAATCAAACTTCGATGCCGTTGCTCCAATTCATAAATTTGAGGCAGCGCGCTTTTCAAGCTTAATTCCCGGGCGTCCCCGGCGTAGACTCCGGCCAACAAAGGCTCAATCAGAGTCTCAAAAATTCCCCGGCCCAGGCGGCGGCAAAAAAAATCATGGACGCTCTCATCGGCCTCATCTGATTTTCTAGGCAAAACCAAATCCCCAAGCGCTCGGAGCTTCTGGGGCCATGACAAAAGCGTTGTTGCAGCCAGAGGCCAAAATCTCGATGGAATCATGGAGTTGAGGCCATCGGGCAAACGCTTCAAGCGGCCTTGGCGCAGCAAAAAAATGTCATTTTGTTTCTGGTTGGAGGCCAAAAGATCCCCGCCAAGCCCCAGCTCCCGGCACAAATCATAAGCCTGCGGCTGCGTGGTCAAAAACGAATCTGGCCCTGCCTCCAATAAGAAATCCCCATGTTTCTGCGTCCAAATTTTGCCCCCAAGCCGGTCTGATTTCTCCAATAACTCAACTTGAATCCCGCGACGCGAAACGTTTGAACCCCTAATGCATAGCTCATGCGCCGCCGCCAGCCCGGTGATGCCTCCGCCGATAATGACAAGTCGTTTCATCGCTTAATTATTTCAAACAACAAAGGTCGAAAATTATTGAAATTCTTTGATGAGATTCTGCCAAAGAGACGCGTCAAGGCCTTGGGCGGGGTCTTGCGCCGGCGCCAGTGGGCGCCGGGGAGCGATGACATCCGTTTTCCAAAACAAACCCACGGGAATTTTATCCCCCCATTCTCCGGCGCGCGCCATGGCTTGAGCAAAATCTCCGGTTAAATGCCCCGTCTCCTCAAGGCGGTAAACCCGTGAACGAAAAAAATCAAAAGTGTTTACTTTATTAAAAGTCACGCAAGGACTAAAAACATCCACCAAAGCGAACCCCGGATGCTTAATCGCCTGCGCGATCAAGTCAACGAGGCCCTTAGGGTCTCCGGAGAATCCTCGCGCCACGAAAGAAGCTCCTCCCGCAATAGCCAAACGTATCGGATTAACCGGAAAAACATCGCTTCCTTCAGGCGTGGTCTTGGTGACGTGCCCCAAGTCGCTCGTGGGCGATACCTGGCCTGTGGTTAAGCCATAAATTTGATTGTTCATGACAATGTAAGTGAGTTTCACCCCACGGCGCAGGGCGTGAATCAAATGCCCAATCCCGATGCCATAGCCGTCGCCGTCACCGCCCGTGGCCACCACCGTCAACTTGGGATTGGCCAGCTTGATGCCTGTGGCCACCGGCAACGAACGGCCGTGAAGAGAATGAAAGCCATAGGTATGAATGAACCCCGGCAAATTCGATGAGCACCCAATGCCTGAAACCGTCACCGCCTCGTGCGGCGGAATCTGCAGCTGCACAAGCGCCTTAATTAAAGCCGACAAAACCCCGAAATCGCCGCAGCTCGGGCACCAGTCCGGACGGGTTTCGGACTTAAAATGGATATCTTTGATCATCTCTTCAATGGGCATCAAGATCCTCAACAATGCCATACGGCGTTAAAATTTCCTGCCGGCCCTGGATTTCGCCTTTATAATAACGCTCAATGACCGGCCAAGCGCTCTCCTCATAGAAAGGTTCCCCATCGAATTTAAGGCATTGATTCGTCAAGTCAAATCCTGTCTCCTGACGGATCAGGCGGCCCATTTGGCCGCTGTAGCTGTTTTCAATAAGCACTGTTTTTTTGGCCTCGGACAAAAACCGCCGCACATTCTCTTGATTCATGGGCCAGACGCTGCGAATCGCTAAGGCATTAATGGAGCAGCCCTCGCGGCGCCCCCTCTCAACCAAAGCGTTCATCACTCCATAAATCGAGCCCCAGCCAACCAATGTTAATTCGGCGCGCGGCTCACCGATCACCTCATCCGGCGGCATTTCCCGTGCCACAGCTTCCATTTTCCCCATTCTTTTACGCATCATCCGCTGACGAATAATGGGATTGGTAGCCACATCTGAAATCAAAAGGCCCTTCTCATCATGCTCATCGCTGGAGGCGGTAAAGACGAAAGGTTCAGGCATTCCGGGCTTGGCCCTGGGAGAAACACCGCTGGGCGTATCGAAATAGCGGCGGAATTCTTTGACATTCGGATCAGCCCATAATCCGCGATCAATGGTTACTTTTTCAGGATCAAGACTCGCCAAGGTCTCCGTGTGTTCTGAAAGCAATAAATCTGAAATCAAGATGACTGGAATTTGATGGCGATCCGCCAAATTCAGCGCGTGCTGCGTCATGTAAAAGGCGTCTTCAACGGATACGGGAGCGATCACGGCCTTGGGGAAATCTCCTTGGCCCGCGCCCAAAACTTGCCAAAGATCGCCCTGTTCCGTTTTAGTAGGGACTCCCGTTGAAGGGCCGGCTCGTTGAACATTAACCGCCACCAAAGGCGTTTCCGTCATGGCGGCAAGCCCAATGGCTTCGGTCATCAGGGCGAAGCCGCCGCCGGAGGTGGCAACCATGGCGCGCGCGCCGGCAAAAGAGGCTCCAATGGCCATGTTAATAACGCTGATCTCATCTTCAGGCTGCATCACGCAAATGCCCAACTTTCCGGCATGCTCGCTCATCCAATGCAAAATGCCCGTAGCCGGCGTCATGGGATAAGCCGCATAAAAACGCACGCCTCCTTGCGCCGCGCCCAAGGCAAAGGCTTGATTTCCCGTCATGATCATGTGGGATTTGTCCGGTTTGGGCAAGGCGAACCGGCCGGCGATACCCTGGGCGCCTTCGAATCCGCTCTTGGCCGCGGCAATGTTGCCAGAGCGAATTTTGTCGCTTTTGTGACTGAATGTTTCCCGAATCAGGCGTTCCAATGGGTCCGGAGGAAAATCGAATAGGCGCATTAAGGAGCCCAAAAAAACAACATTCTGCATGAGCGAATCCGGAACCAATTCAGAAATCGGCATGCCAAGACCCTTGAGATGACCGGGCAAATGGGCCCTGTCAGAATTGAACAAAACAACCGCATCTTGTTTAGCCCAGGCCCGGTGCCGGGCCACGGCATCGGCATTAAGAGCAAGCAAGATATCCCAATGGCTCCCAGGAAGCCACGCTTTCCCTATAGATAAACGCACCTGGGCATAGACAAAACCGCCGCGAATGGCTGACTGGTAAGAGTTATAAACAAAGGCATGAAGACCGCAGCGAGCTGCCACGCGGCACAAAATATCCGCCGTTGACTGAACGCCGTCCCCGGCAGCTCCGGCAATCCAAATATCCAATAGTTGTTTCATTAAAGGGCCTGCCCCATTTTTATGGCAACAAAAAGGCCATTATTCAATGGTCATTTTGTTGCTCTACTAAAAATAAGGGGATTTTCAATGACACCAGTGAAATCAAAAAAACTAGACGCCATCACGGCGAAGAACCTCATGTCCACGCCTCTGATTGAGGCGCGAACAGCGGACACCATCAGGCAATTGGCCAATCTGCTTTTGAATAAAAATATCAGCGGGGTGCCTGTGCTGGACCCGCTCGACAACCTGGTCGGCGTGATCACAAAAACCGATATTCTGCGCTATGAACGACACCGACTCGGCAGCCGCTCTCATGCCAAGACAATGCGGCCGGCGCGCCCCGGCGACACGTTGGAGCACATCGCCGAATCCGATTCCCTGACAGAAACCGAAGAAGATCTTGTGGAGCACTGGATGACGCCGCATGTCTTAGGCGTCGGCGCCCAGGCCTCCATCTATGAAATCGCCAAAGCCATGAGCCTGCACCAAGTGCACCGCCTCTTCGTGCGCGATGAGCGAACGGGAAAACTATGCGGCGTCATCACCACCTTCGACATTTTACGGCATCTGGCCGAGGCGCCGGATGAATAACAGGGAGCCGGACGGCGTTGGCTTAATCGTTGCAATACATAAAAATAAATAGGCGCTGGCAATGGGGAAAAAAGTACCAACAGTAATGCGGTATCATCGGTGAGGCTCATTGAACTTCATCGGGATTTCAAAACAGTCGTGATACCCTGCCAAAGGCAATCGAAGAAAGACGTGTGAACAAAAAACGAAAAGTTATAGCGGCAGCGGGAACCGCTTTTTTGATGTGCGGCTTTGGGTCATGCATTTGGGCGGATTCTGATCAAGGCAAAAATCTTTTCGAAGCTAAGTGCGCTTCGTGCCATGGCAAAGACGCCAAGGGCAATTCGGCAATGACCAAAATGTTCAAGGTGGATCGCCCGGCTTTGGATCTCGTGGATGAAGAAACTGCGGCCAAGACAGACGTTGAATTGACCGCAACCATCACCAGGGGCAAGGGCAGAATGCCGGCTTACGCAGAAAAATTAAAGACCGATGAAATCGCCGGCGCATTGACTTATCTGCGGGTCCTGGCCCCTTCTGCCGCCGTTGATTCCAAAGCGGAGTCCTCTAAAGATACGGCGCCGGGTGCTCCTTCCCAGCAGACGCCGGAACAGCCGCCGGAATTCATTCTGCTGGATAAAACGGCGAAGATGGCGCCGGTTAAGTTTCCGCACAAGAAACACGCCGATGAACTGGGCGGCTGCCGGAGCTGCCACGAGGGTGAAAAGCCTTTGTTTGAGCGCAAGAGGAGCCAAGAGGGCATAAAAATGGCGGATATATACGCCGGTAAAACCTGCGGCGTTTGCCATAACGGAAAGGGACATGGCGAGCACAAAAAAGTGTTCGCCGCCAAGGTTAGTTGTCCAAAATGCCACAAGAAATAGCCGGTTTTCGACAATTCAAAAAATAAAATTAAGGAGTTGGCAAAAAATGAAAAAATATGGTCACAAACTGCTTGTTGGCCTCATGGTGATGGGGTTGGTTGCGCTCATCAGCGACACCAGCCATGCGATCGCCGCTTGGTCCAGAAAATATGGAATGAGTTGCAATGTCTGTCACGTGGCGGGCTACAAGCTCACTCGCGCAGGACAAAAATTCCTAAGAAACGGCCACCAAATAGCCGGCCAAGACAAAGAAGACAATCTTTCGGATTACGTGTCGCTAACAGCCAAGGTCCGCGCGTGGCAGACCAATAAAAACGTCGAAACATTGGCCACTGGCGCTGAAACAACAGAGGACAGGAACTCTTTTGAGTTACACGCCCTAAGCCTCTATAGCGGCGGCCCCCTAGACAAGGGATTTTCGTATTTCACGGAGATGTACTTACATGAAAACGAAAAAAAGAATCCTTTGGAAAACGCCAGGAAAGACGACGGATTGAGTGAAGATGAATCCGACATGGGGGACTGGGCGCGTTCCAAATTGGCGGAAGCCTACCTGCAGTACACGAGTCCCGGGGAGGACCTCTACTATATGGGGCGCATGGGGCGCATTATGCCCTGGATTATCCATCTCCATGGAGGCGGCGCTCGATTGGAATACTCGCGGCCATTGCCCATGACCGAGACGGTTTTTAGCGAAAACCCCTACAGGGCATTCTCCAGGCAATACGGGGCAAGCGCCGGCGTCAATTTCCAAGATGCCTTCCTTGAATTGGGCGTGGTCAATGGAACGGGGAAATATGAAAACACCGTAGAAATCGGCACCGATACGCACAAAGATATTTTCTTATCGATCGATTACTCCTTTGATGAGAATGGAAGCATGGCCGGCCTTTATTACTATAAAGGACGCTATCCCGTTAATTGGTTCGCTCCCACCAAATACCTTGGAGACGACAGCTTCGACCAGTTGGGGCTTTTGGGCAACTACACCTTCAATCTCAAGGGCATTCAGGGCGCATTCATTGGCGCTTATTTTGCCGGAGCCAGCAAGTTCGATACGGCCGCGATCAGCGGATTCGAGCAGAAGTCCCAAGGGTATTATATTGAGGCTCAATCCCATTTGAAGGATGGCGAACTATCGCCTTATTTACGGTGGGACTTCTTTGACGCGGACACGAGCTTCGCGGACAATGAAAAAAGGGGGCCTGTACTGGGGGTTCATTGGAAGCCCATGGAGCATGGCCGTTTCGTGCTGGAGTGGTCCGAATACAAAAACAAGAACGCCTCCAGAAGCTTGACCACCGATACCATCACCGCGGCGACCACAGAGACGACAAATCGCAGCGCCACCCTGGAACTTCAGTTCATATTTTAACCCGGATTTTACAAAGGAGAAACTGATTATGCCTAAGTGTAAGGGGCCGCCGCCGGAGAGCCGGCGGCGCCATGTCTTAAAGACGGCTAAGGGTCTTGTCCAGAAAGCCAAGATCGCCATCAGTGACATTGAATTCAAAAAGGAGCAACGAAGCACGCCCTGATGGAAAAAGAAACTGGCCAAGATGCCCTCAAAGTCAGCCGGCGTTCTTTTTTAGGCTGGGCCGCCGGTTTAATGGGTGCGGCCATAGCCGCGATCTTAGGCGGTTCGGGGTTCGGCTATTTCATCTCCCCTGCTTTTAAAAAAAGAGAAGAGGATTGGGTAAATCTTGGCCGCGTGGATCAAATCAGGCTCGGAGTTCCAACAAAGGCCGAGTTTACCGTTAGGAAGCGTGACGCATGGATGACGACCGAGCGTCGCTCTTCGGCCTGGATTTTGACCTCCAATGGAAAAGACTTTACGGTCTTTGATCCCAAATGCACCCATTTGGGATGCCCCTACCGCTGGGATGAGGCCACGAAAAAATTTCTTTGCCCTTGCCATGCCGCTGTTTTTGACGTTGACGGCAGCGTGGTTAAGGGACCTCCGCCCAGGCCCCTGGACCGCTATCCCGTGAAAGTTTCCAGCGGGCGCATATTAATTTTGCCTCTAAACGAACAAAGGAAAACCTAAGTGTTAATGCGGGCTTGGACTTGGATTAATGAGCGCACGGGGGCCGGCAAAATTTGGGAGGCGCTCTTTGCGCGAAAAATTCCGGAGGCGAAAGGCTGGGTCGCATGGCTTTATACCCTGGGCAGCGCGTCGCTTTTTGTTTTCACCATACAAGCCGTCACCGGGGCGCTCTTGGCCATGAACTATGTCCCCTCTCCGGATCATGCGCATGACTCCATACGCTTCATCGAATCCCAAGTTTTCTTAGGCTCGTTTATCCGGGGGCTGCATCACTGGGGGGCGACATTTATGGTGGTTTTAGTGGCGCTTCATATGTTGAGAGTTTATTTTATGGCCGCTTACAAATACCCACGAGAGGCGACTTGGCTTGTGGGTGTCGTTCTCTTTTTGTTGGTCATGGGATTTAGTTTCACAGGATACCTTTTGCCCTGGGATCAGAAAGCCTACTGGGCCACCATGGTGGGAGCCAACATCGCAGGCCAGGCTCCGGCGCTGGGTTCTTATTTGGCCAAAATTTTAAAAGGCGGCGAAGACTTGGGCGCCGCCACATTGGCGCGTTTTTACAGCCTCCATGTTCTTGTTTTGCCGATGACCATAGCCGTGGCTATTCTGGCCCACCTTTTTCTTGTGGTTTGGCACGGTATTTCGGAACCGCCGTTAAAGGAAAGCAATAAAGGCGACTAGCGCATGGAAGCGAAAAAATGGCACAGGGAATATCTTGAGCGGTACCAGCGCCTCAAAGAAGCGGGCCTGCCCTTTTTTCCAAATACGGTTTTCAAAGATACGTTGGTTGCCTTCGTCATTTTTGCCCTATTAGCTTATCTTGCCTGGACCAAAGGCGCGGTGCTGGAGGAGCCGGCCGATCCTACGGATAACACCTATAATCCAAGACCCGAATGGTACTTTTTATTTTTGTTCCAGGCGCTCAAGCTATTTCCGGGTCACCTTGAGGCTGTGGCAGCGGTGGTTCTTCCCGGCATGATTGTCCTTGGCTTTATTCTCGTGCCTTTCCTGGACCGGGGACCCCGGCGGCACCCCTTAACTCGCCCCCTTGGGCTTGGACTGGGCGTGGTGGGATTAGGCGTTTACTGTTTTTTGACGTGGAAGGGTTATAGCAGTCCGCTCACAAACCCGATCGTGGAGAAAGACCCCGTGATTTTGGCCGGCCGGAGACTCTACCGTGACTTAAAATGCTCTTATTGCCACAAGGTATCCGGGAAGGGGGGGACCGCGGGACCGGAACTTGACAAAGTGGCCGGAGAAGAAACCGAAGCGTGGCTGATCAGCCACTTCAAAAATCCCCAGCAGATGAGCCCCGGTTCGACCATGCCCGTTCTTAACCTTTTGGATGATGAAATTACGTCTTTGGTGGCTTATATGAAATCGTTTGGCGTGGGTTCCTACACGCCGGAGGCGCCGAAACTTTTTGCGGAAAACTGCTCCGCTTGCCACATGATCAACAAGCAAGGCGGCGATTCCGGTCCTGATTTAAGCCTAATCGGATCGGCTCGAGACAAAAATTTTTTAAAAAAATACGTCGAAGATCCTTCCCAAATGAACCCATCCTCCGCCATGCCTGGTTTTCAGGGACAGCTCACGGATACCCAAATCGATGATATCGCCCGGTACTTGGCGACCCTGGGACAATAAATGTTCAATCAGCGCGCTTTGCAAAATGAGAAAAAATTGTTTCAATCGCCGAGTCCTATAATGCGATAACTATGTCGTCCGCCCTGGCTACCGAATCCGTTTCCAGAGAAAACAAAAAGGTCGCCACCAAGCGCATCGTTCTCGTGGGCCAGCCAAATGTGGGCAAATCCTGCCTTTTTAACGCGTTGACCGGGCGCTATGTCACGGTTTCCAATTTTCCCGGCACCACCGTGGACGTTACCAAGGGCACGGGCCTTGTCGCGGGGGAACTCTGCGAAATCATTGACAGCCCCGGCATTGACAGTCTTCTGGTGCGCAGCGATGAGGAGCGGGTTACGCGTTCGCTTCTGCTCGATCGGCCCGGCGCCATCGTCCTTGTCGCGGACAGTAAAAATTTGCCTAGGGCTCTGACCTTGTTTCTCGAGCTCTCCGACCTTAAATTGCCGCAGGTTTTATGCCTGAACATGAAAGATGAGGCCTTGAGCCGGGGCTGCCGTTTGGATGCGAAAAAACTATCCTCCTTGATTGGCGTTCCCGTGGCTCAAACCGTCGCCGTGACCAAAGAGGGCCTGGGTGACTTGCGCGAGGCCATTGCCAAAGCTCAAATTCCGGTAGTTTCGACTCCGTGGCTAAGCGGCCTCAAAGAGCCCCTGTCCCAATTGAAGAATTTACTTGGAGACGCGCACGGATGGCTGGCGCCGGTCCTTTTGCAAAACCACATGCCCGCAGAAGAAATCGGACAATGGATTAATCCCAAGGCATCGCAGGGTGTTTTCGAACTGGTCCAAAAACTGCGGCGGCAATTTGTCCGGTCTCCGGCCATGGTCCTTGCCGAAACGCGTCAATCCTACGCCAGAGAACTCGCCTCCCAGGTCTGGCTGGCGCCCCGGTCGGCGGACCGAAACGGAAAACAGATTTCCCACGCTCTTGATTCGCTGGGGCTCTGGTGCCTGCGGCCATGGCCGGGATACCTGATCGCGAGTCTTATTCTCTGGGGCGTTTATCAATTTGTCGGGGTCTTGGCCGCGCAGACAGCCGTCAAATTTTTGGAAGATCAAGTATTTGGAAATTGGATCAACCCCACGGTCACTGCCCTGGCCCAAACTTTGGTCCCCTGGAAACTGGCGCAGGATTTCCTGGTCGGTCCCTACGGCATTGTCACCATGGCGCTGACTTACGCGCTGGCCCTGATCCTGCCCATCGTGACAGCCTTCTTCTTGGCTCTGGGGTTTCTGGAGGACTCCGGTTATCTGCCCAGACTCTCCGTCCTGGCCAACCGCGCCCTGCGCTTGGTTGGCTTAAACGGAAAATCCATCATTCCCTTGATTCTCGGTATTGGCTGCGGCACCATGGCTGTATTAACCACGCGAATTCTGGAAACAAAACGGGAGCGGCTGATCGCGAGTTTTCTGCTGGCATTGGCTGTCCCCTGTTCCGCCCAATTGGGCGTCATTATCGCCATGTCCTATGGCATGGCGCCTTGGGTTCTGGCCACATGGATCATGGTTGTGGGTGGAACTTTTTTGACGGCCGGGGCGCTGGCCGGCAAATTGCTTCCCGGGATTTCCAGCCCGCTTCTTATTGAAATTCCGCCGCTTCGTTTTCCTCGCTGGGACAATTTAGCCAGCAAGGTCTGGGTGCGCCTCAAGTGGTATCTCTTTGAAGCCGTGCCGCTTTTCATTTACGGAACAGCCGCGCTTTTTGTTTTAGACGCGACCGGAGCCCTTAAAATCATTGAACAGTCCCTATCTCCGATCGTCCACGGCTGGTTAGGGCTTCCCCATGAGGCCGCGGGGGCGCTGCTGGTGGGCTTTTTCCGCAGGGACTATGGGGCGGCCGGGCTTTATTATTTGCAGCGCCAAGGAATGCTCAACTTGCGCCAGGGCGCTGTCAGCCTCGTGACCATCACTCTTCTTTTACCCTGCGTGGCGCAATTTATGGTGCTTATCAGAGAACGGGGCATTAAGGCCGCGTTGGCGATTAGCGGGCTTGTAGTCGGCTACGCCTTGCTCGCCTCTGGAATCCTGAACCGCTGCCTCGTATTCCTCGGAGCCTAATCAGTGGCAACAACGGAAACACCGCAGCATTACCCCCTGCCAACGCCCCAGGAAGAATGCCTGGAGCAAGCCTTAAGCATTCTCTGGCAGCTTCAGGAGCGCAACGAAAATATGGCGTCTAAGGCGCGGCAAGTATTAAATGAGTCGCTTGGCGAAACCTGGACCGAAGCGCTTCATCAAAAACTGATTATCGAACAGGAAGGCCTCCTCAACCTTTCCGAGACGGGCCGGGCTCAAGCGCGATTGATCATCCGCCGGCATCGTCTCACGGAACGTTTGCTCCATGACGTTCTTGACTTGCCCCCAACCAAACTTGACAGCAACGCCTGCCGCCTTGAGCACGTGATCACCTCTGATGTGGAGGAAGCGATTTGCACGCTTTTGGGTCATCCCCAATCCTGCCCTCATGGACAGGCCATCCCGCGCGAACGCTGCTGCGAATTATCGGGCCATGTGGCCTCGTCCATTATCCGCCCTCTATCGCTATTATCCGCGTCCGATGAGGGCCGCGTGAGCTATTTTGCGGCCCAGAACCGGCCGGAACTCCACCGCCTACTCTCCTTAGGACTCGCTCCGGGAGTGCCCATCCGTGTGACGCAGACAGCGCCGGCTTGCGTCGTCACATTCGAAGGCACGTTGGTCGCCATGGAGCCTGAAATCGCCTCCAATATTTTCATCCGCCTGAAAAAAAACTAGGGTCACTTTCCCTGTGTGGATAATCCAAAATTCCGCATTTGAACAGCCTGTGCATAGGGAAAACACGCGCACGGAAAAATGCGGAATTCCCGGCTCCGCCGGCGGGGGATTGTTTCGTTCCCATCGCGCCTCGGGCGCTTCAGGGTCCCGCAGTTCCCCTCGCCCCTCCGGGGCTCGATGGGTCCCAGGCCTCCGGCATGGGGCCACCTGCGGGGCTTGCGAG
>JACQPE010000164.1 GCA_016207685.1 Elusimicrobiota bacterium
ACCAATTCACTCCCAGCGGCAAGATACGGCCACGCCATGTCCGCCTGGAACGGCCGGCTGTACGTGACAGGAGGACAGAATTCAGGAAGCGCCGCCCAGTCCACTGTTTGGACGTCACTGATCAACCGCGACGGGATTGTAGGTTCCTGGAGCACAGAGGGCAATTCCATGCCATTGGGACGTCTTCACCGGGCTATTGCCGTTTGGAACGGGCGGTTTTATTTATCAGGAGGGTTTAATGTTTCAGATATCACTAAGGCTACCGTTTACAGTTCATTGATCGGTTCTGATGGCGCTATGGGAAACTGGTCCGCCGAATCCAACGCCATGCCGGAGGGGCGGCGGCTTCACGCCATGACCGCATGGAATGGCCAGTTGTATGTGATCAGCGGCATTGATAGCACGGACGTCGTTGATCCCACTGTTTTTCGTTCTACGATTGATCCTTCAGGAAGCGTTGGGTCATGGGCCATAGAAACCAGCTCTCTGCCGGCAGGGCGCTACCGCCATGCCGTGGCCGTATGCAATAGCCGGATTTTTGTTTCCGGAGGAATGGCCTCCGGAGGCAGTCTGCAGGCCACGGTATATAGCGCGACGATCGCAGCCGGCGGGAGCCTGGGCGAGTGGACCACCGAAAGCAGCTCCCTGCCCGTTGTGAACAATGCGCATGAAATGCTCTGCTGGAATAGCCGGCTTTACGTTTTAGGCGGGTATAATGGCAGCAACGCCTTATCCTCCGTTTACAGCGCTTCGATCACGGCGGCGGGCTCCCTCGGAACCTGGATAACGGAATCGAATTCTCTGCCCGCCAATCGTTTCAATCCGGGCGCTGCCATTTGGAATAGCCGGCTTTGGGTGACCGGGGGTTCCGATGGCACGGACAAATCCACTGTTTACAGCTCAAGCATCGCTTCCAGCGGATCGGTGGGGTCTTGGACCACGGAATCGTATTCTTTACCCGGGACCGTGCGCGGTCATGCGCTTTTGCCATGGAACGGCCGGCTTTATGCTTTAGGCGGCGAGGATGCGGGCTCCTCCGCTTATTATTCCGGGGTCAGGTATTACTCCTCAACAGGAACATATTTTAGTCCGCTTATTGATTTTGGGAGCACAATTACCGTAACCTCGCTCTCGTGGACCCAATCAAGCGCGCCTTCGGGAAGCACGGTCACCGCCTTGGTTGCCTTGTCTACCTCAAACGCCATGTCTTTATCGAGTTATACGTTAGTTGCCAATGGCGGGTCAATAAGCTTGCCCGCGCGTTATTTGCAGTACAGAATTAATATGGGCCCCGGCGGATCAATGGGTTCCCCGCCAAGGGATGAATCCCCGGCCATTAGCGACGTGACGATCACTTACAACGCAGGGATGGCATCAACATCAACTCAAACCACAATTTCTCCCTCTTTCTCCGCCGTTAATCAAACCAGCGCCACGGTCGGTTGGACATCCATTATCGGCGCCGGTTTCACGGCTGTTTTATCCGCCAATAGCAATTTTTCCAGTATTGTCGCTTCTGGCGCATTGACGTCGAATTCAACCTTTTACACTGGCCTTTCATCTGATACTTCTTATTATTTCCAAGTGAAAGTTAGCTCGGAAATTGACGCCGCCTTTTCTTTGAATCAGATTTCGACAAGAACAACCGTTGATCCTTCGGTAAGTGTGAGCACGCCGGGGTCTTTTGCCGGTTCCGCCTTAGGTGTTTCTTCGATCGTTTGGACATGGAGCGATGTGTCCAATGAAACGGGATTCCGAGTGATTGATCTATCCAGCAGCAATCTTTCCGGAGATTTAACGGTTGACCGGTCGTCCTGGACGGAAACATCTTTGTCAACCAACACCATTTATAGGCGGCGTGTTGTCGCTTTTAACGGAGTCGTTGCCGCCACATCATCCATCGTTTCCGTGTACACCTTGGCCGCGCCTCCGACCGGCTTTGCGATTGCCGGCGTGGGCGTTTCCTCGGTGGTTTTGCAATGGAGCGTCAATACTAATTCCGCCTCAACCGCGTATCGCGTGAGTTATTGGACGTTGGGTGGTTCGACGTCAACGACCTCTTCCGTGACTGTCGCCAATGCCGGCATGGCCCCGCAGGCAACGTCGTCCGGAACCCTAGCGGGTGTTTCCATAACGGGTTTATCGGCCAATACGAGTTATTATTTTCTTACCGCTGCGTTTAATGAAGACGGGTTGGCTGCCCCATCGAGTTATACCGTCACAGCATTAACATCGTACGATACCTCTATTTTTGAGCCCAATGATTCTTTTGTCCAAGCCTACGGCCCTTTAACGTCGGGAACAACTGTTGAGGCCTTTATCTCTAGCTCAAGGGACAAGGACTACTACTCGTTTAGCGTTTTTGCCGGAGCCCGGATCAACGCGGCGCTAACGAGCTTGCCGGACGATTATGATCTTTATCTTTTTGGCCCCACGCAATCGAGACTGGCCTATTCGATTGAGGCGGGGTCTTCCGATGAGACGCTCGGCGCCTCCCGAATGTCCCGCAGCGTTCTTTCTTACAGCGTGGGAGAAACGGGGACCTATTACCTTGTTGTATTAGGATATAACGGGGCATACAGCGTTTCGGATTCCTATCTTTTAAATGTCACAGTGACAGGCGGTTCGGCGTCTTCGGCAAAACCATTCGGTTATCCATCGCCCTTTTCAGGCAGCATCGCGAGCAACATTCAGTTTGTTAATCTTAAACCAGGCGAAATTTTGCGCATTTATGGCATGGCTGGATTTTTGATTAAAGAGGTGAAGATTGATTCTCTGGGCGCCGCCACCTGGACCGTCACCGATAATTCAGGCTCGCCCGTGCCTCCGGGAACCTACATCGCCGTTGGCCCATCCTTAACCGGGACAACGTCAAGAATGCGCGTTTTGGTGCTGCCATAAATGGGAAGTCCAAAGTCCAAGGTCCAAAATCCGAAGTCACTTACAAAAACAAAAAGAATTTTTTTGATTTTGTCTCTTTTTTGGACTCTGGACTTTGGACTCTGGACTTTGGACTCCCAAGCCGCAGGCGCGGGCACGGTTCCCGGCATGCAATTTTTGTTGTTGGGCAAAAATTGGCGGTCCTTTGGCATGGGTGACACCTACGCGGCGCTATCGGATGATTCGGGCGCTTTCTTCGGTAATCCGGCCGGCGCCGGTTTTCTTAAAAATACGACCCTTCAGATGGGCGGTATGACTTCCGATTTGCTGGGCGAGGACGGGTCATTCCAATTTTCTTGGATTTATCCCCGCAAGCGCGCGCCATCCGCCTGGGCGCTTTTTGCCGAGGGCATGAGCGTGAGCGCGGAAGCTTATGACGTGACAGGAACGCCGTTATCAGGAAAACTAGCCACCGATGAAAACACCGCCTACGGCTTTGGTTACGCCCGCCGTTTGGGGGCACGCTGGGGAATCGGTTTTTTATTCCGTCAAGCAAACGAGACGATTAATAAAGAAAAAATAAACGACCTGCCCTCCTATGAGGCAGAGGGGACGACCATTGGTCTCGGCCTATTGCGCGTTTCGGAAAATGAGCGCTGGCGCGCCGGGACCTCTTTGTACCACCTTGGTTCCGAAGTTCAATATAAGACTTCAGGCGCTTCTTCTTCCGGAGTGACCATAACAACGGCTCCGTTGCCATCGGGCGCCCGCTTGGGATTGGCCGCAAGTTTTCTTAATGAGAACGCGCTAACCTTGGCTTATGATTTTGACCTTCCCCGAAACATGAGCGATCGCAGCCATCACGTTGGTATTGAGTGGAAATTGTTAAAACCATTAACCTTCCGCACGGGCCTATCATTCAATGGGGATGGCCGGCGCGATATTCATTTCGGCGTCGGCTTGAGCTTCGGCGGTTTTGTTTTCGACATGGGCAGCCGCAATAACTTAGGCGCTGCCGGTCCGGGGTCCAGCTTTGGCCTTAATTTGGCGTGGTATTTTTCCAGATCAGAGCATTATGAACGGGGCGACGGCCAGCATCCCGAAAAGGCCCCATCGCAGCCATCGGCGATGCCGAGTGAGACGCCGCTTCCGCCGGTCATTGAGCAAATTCCGGAGGCTCCCGCTTTTCAGGGCATTAAAATCGCGGTTCCCGCCGGGCGCAAGCTCCAGGTCGCCGTCGTTGATTTTGAAGGCCGGGGTCTTTCGGACTTGGAGGTGGGCGCGCTCACGGACTTTTTCCGCAGCGGACTTGTCAATACAAACGCGTTTTTGATCGTGGATCGAGGCAATATGGATAAAATTTTAACCGAGCAAAAATTTCAACAAACAGGCTGCACGACCCAAGAA
>JACQPE010000176.1 GCA_016207685.1 Elusimicrobiota bacterium
AGCCAATACCATCCCTTCGGCCGCCGGCGGCGCCAAAGCCGGGATGCTTAAGAGACAAATTGGCCATTTCACGGGAATTAAGTTTGAGAGGTTTTCTGTAAAGTTACCAGTGTCATTCCTTCATTCGACTTGGGCCGCTTCGGACAGGAAAAAACAGGAAGATCGATTTGGGGGTTGGCCCTTATTGCAGGTCTTGCCAAAGGTTATCCGCATCAGCGACTTCATCGGCGAAGTATAGTGCCGCGCGCTCGACTTGCTCCGGGTTGCGCCAAAGCAGCCATTCGGATCGGGTCAGAATGTCCGCTTCTCTCAAATTTTCAATACCCTGAATTTGGCCTTGGGTGCGCAGGGCCGCTTGCTCGTCATATTCCTCAAGCGCATCATTGCGGCATTCGTCACCGGCGTTCCCTCCATCGCATTCACGCCGGGCGTGGTCGTAGTCTCCAATCACTTGCTGGGTGATGTTTATATCATGTTCATATTTTTTAACCTTGGGAATTTGTTGGCGAGCCAGTTCCTCGAAGGTCGGTAAGTCGTAATGGCGGTCAAGGTAATACCAGATGGCGCCGGGACCATGTGTTATAAAATCATCGGCCAGTCGGTTCCAGGCGTAGGTGAAGTCGGTTTTGTAGCTTAGCGCTCTTTTGCTGCGGTCCCGGAGTTCAAGAATTGTTTTGATTTGAGTGAGATAAGCGCTGAATTCATTTTCTTTAACATTGTAGGCGCCAACACTCATTTTATTAAGCGCATGTTTGGCTTCGTGGGCCAGGGCCGGTAAAAATTGAATAGCCATGACTTGAATGAAACCGGCGCCGGGAACCTTGGCGTTAATGAGAGCATCATGGAGGTTTTGCAGCTTGGGACGGCTGATGGTGATTTTGCCTTGACCGAAGACGGCCCCTGTATCGGAAAAATTTAAGCCGGATTTTAGTTTTCCAAGATCACCGACTTCTATTCGGCGATTTTTTTCGATGAGTCCCTGGTATTCCTCCTGGACAGACTTAAGATTAGCCATTAGTTGCTTAACGGCGGCAATGACTTGCTCCTCAAGTTCGGTGGAATAAGGCGGAGGCTCCGCCGCCGGCGTTTTGGTCGGCGGCGTTGCGGCGTTAAGGAGAGGATTGGAGAACATCAATCCTCCGATGAGAATCATTTTGGTCATCATTTAATTTTGAATGATCAGGCTAAAGATATCAATGGGGAAATTTCTATGATCGTGGTGATGTCGCACAAACAGTTGATCCATATGGTGGGCATTGGCGGCTCTGGGATGAGCGGGTTGGCGCTTCTCTTAAAACGAATGGGGTTTGGGGTGTCAGGTTCCGACCTAAAAGAGAGCGCCGCGGTGCAAGCCTTGATGAAGGCAGGGATCCCTGTGAGCGCGGGGAACCATGATCGCCGCCATGTTCCTAAAAACGCGTGCCTGGTGGTTTATTCATCGGCCGTGGTCTTGGATAAAAACCCGGAAATTGGGGAAGCCCAAAGGCGCGGGATCACTCTCATGCGCCGGGGGAGCGTCTTGGCCCAGGTGTCGCGGCTGAAAAAAGCCGTCACTATTTCGGGGACGCACGGAAAAACCACGACGTCCTCCATGACCGGTTGGATTATGGAGCGTTCGCAATTAAAGCCCACGGTGATTGTGGGTGGAGAGATTCTCAACACCCGATCCAGCACCCTTTTTGGCAGCGGCGATTATATTGTGCTGGAAACCGATGAGTCCGACGGCAGTTTTCTTGAGGTGACGCCATGGATTGCGGTGGTGACCAACGTGGACAATGACCATGTGGAGCATTATGGATCCATGGAAAATCTGATCGCCGCATTCAAACGGCATTTGGAACAAGTGCCGTTTTATGGATGGGCCGTGCTTTGCGGGGATGACCAAACACTTTATGAGCGGGTGATGCCCTGGGTCAAGGTCCCGCTAAAAACTTATGGATTAAAAGGCCGTCCCCATTGCAAAGCCGTGGATCTTCAAAAAAGAGAACAAGGGTATTCATTCGCCGTGTTGTGGGAAGGCCGAAGAGCGGCCCAAGTCGGACTGCGCGTTCCGGGGCTCCACAACGTGCAAAACGCGCTGGCCGCCATGACCGCGGCGCATTTGGCCGGAGTGTCATGGAAAGATGCGGCCGAAGCCCTGGGTGAATACCGAGGCATTCGGCGGCGGCTTGAAGTTTTGGGCTGCTATGGAGGAGTTTTGTTTTTGGATGATTACGGGCATCATCCCACGGAGATCGCCGCGACCATGCAGGCGGCGCGCGAATTTTACGCCAAGGGAAGGCTCATGGTTTGTTTCCAGCCGCATCGCTACAGCCGGACCAAACAAGTAGGCCGTTTTTATGGCCCCGCCTTCCGGCAGGCGGACCGCGTGTGGGTGTGTCCGATTTATGCCGCCAGTGAAAAGCCGATTCCCGGCGTCAGCGAAGAGATGGTGCTGCGATCTTTGAGGAAAGAGGGGATTTCCAGCAGTAGGTTTCCGGGAAGGCCGATTGATTTAAAAAAAGAGCTTCGGGAAGGGGATGCATTTTTGACCATCGGCGCGGGGGATGTTTGGAAAATCGGGGAAGACTTATCAAGAAGAATGTAGTTTTCGTAATTCGGTAATTCTTCAATTCGGGGGACACCCACC
>JACQPE010000168.1 GCA_016207685.1 Elusimicrobiota bacterium
CCGCGGCCGTGGTGGCCGTGGCCGTGGCGCTGGGAGCCCTGAATTTGGCGGGCCAAATTTTTTATGGGCGCTGGGATTTTTCCGAAGGCAAAATCTATTCGCCCTCCAAAGCCACGAAGCGCGTCTTGAAGAATCTCGAAGATCCTATTATAGTCAAGGGCTATTTCAGCCAGGACTTGCCCCAGCCTTACGCGACGTACCGTGATTATTTAAAAGACCTGCTGCGCAGCTACCGCAATGATGCGGGAAAAAATTTGGAGTATAAATTTATCCATTATCCCGGCGATGATCAAAAATTCCGCTCGGAGGCGCTCTCCATGGGCGTGGCGCCGGTGCGCGTGACCACCATTGTCAAAGACAAATACGAAATTAAAGACGGTTTCATGGGCCTGGTGTTAATTCACGGCGACCGCAAGGAGACGATTCCGGTAATTCGGGATATCAAGGGCCTGGAATATGACTTGACCACGCGCATCCGCAAGCTGGTGACCAAAGAGGCGCGCCAGGTCGCTCTTTTGGCGAGCCATGGAACGGAGGATTTGTCTGCGGAGACGGAGGAAGCGGTCCGGGAGAATTACGACATACAAAAGGTTGAACTTGCTGAAATCTTGAAATCACCCAAAAAGCCGCAGTCGTTGATCCTAGTGGGCCCATCGCAGAAGTTTTCGGATGAGGATTTGGCGGTCTTGGAACAGCTTATTTTACAGGGGATGCCGGTGGGCTTATTTTTGAATACCAAAAGCGTTAACGTGGGCTCAGGGCTTTTTATGGCCTCCAATATTGAAACCGGCCTGGACCGGCTATTGACTCATTGGGGCTTGGAAATGAAAAAAGGATTCGTTCTGGATTTACAAAATCAAAATGTGGCCGTTCAACAGCGAGCCGGGCCTTTTTTAATCAATAATGTGGTCAATTATCCGCCCTTGCCGATCATCACCCGGCTTTCCGAAGACAATCCCATCACCAAGGAAATGGATCAGGTGATGCTGCCGTTTGCGAGTCCTATCTCTACGGAAAACGTCAAAAATTTAAAAGTGGAGCCCTTGGCCATGACGACTCGTCTCTCCTGGTTCAAGAGTGATTTAATCAACTTGGCGCCGATGTCCCGGTTTGATCCCGATCCTAAGGACCCCAAAGGACCTTTCATCGTGGCTTGCGCCATTGAGGGAAAAATGACCGCGCTATTTCCCAGCGCCCCTGGCGGCGTGGCTTCATCAACGTCATCGGCCTCCTCTTGGCTCAAAGAGAGCGCCGGAACAAGCCGTGTCCTTTTAGTGGGAACATCCAAATTGCTTGATTCACGAATCCCGGCAGATGCGTCAAATCAAATTTTTTTCCTAAACTCGGTTGACTGGTTGAGCGAGGACGCTGATTTGGTGGCGGTGCGTTCCCGTGGCGCCAAATTGCGGCCCTTCACCCGGGAGTTGGGGGACATTGGAAGGCAAATGGTGAAATTGACCTCTTTGCTTTTGATGCCGGTTGTTGTTGTTTTGGCGGGTCTCGCTATTTGGGGGCGGCGTATCCGGTGGAAAAAGAACCTTCGCCGGGAACTGCACGTTGAGCCCGGAGGAACGGTCCCGGCATGAGCAGCAGGGCGCTTAAATATTTTTGGATAGCCGCAATTTTACTGTTCATTCTTGTCTTGGCCATTAAGATGGGTCAAGGGCTCTGGGGATGGAAAGCGGCACCTGTGTTTTTGCGCCATGTTAAAAACGTGGAAGAGGAAATCGTTATCATTAAACTAATGCGTCAACAAGAAAAAATTGTGTTGGAGAAAAAAAATGGCGCCTGGCGACTCTCGTCGCCCGAGGATTATTCCGTGGATGAGCCTTCAGTTCAGGCGATGATTGAGGCTGCGGCTTCGGCTGTAGTTGAAGAACGGGTGACCCGACGCGCCGAAAAGCACGGCGAACTTGCGGTTGATCAAGATCATGCGATTGCTTTGTCATTAAAGACCGCCGCGGGCAAAACCGCTGTCGCCGGGGCAATCGGTAAGCAGCTTTTAGGAAGCTGGGACCGTTCATATTTTAAGTTTGACGGAAAAAATGACGTTTATATTATTAAAGGCTTGCCTCGGTACCAGTTTGATAAGTCATTGCGCGAGCTTAAATCCAAAAAAATTTTGGAGGCGCCACAAGGCCAGATCGCTTCCATCGCCGTGGAGCATGGAAAAAAATATTTTCTGTTAAAGCGTTCCGGGGAAAATTGGCTCGTTAACTCTAGGCCGGCTAAAACAGAAGCTGCCCTTAACATTGTCCATGTGTTCACGCTGCTCGAGGCTAATGATTTTGCCGGCGCCGAGGAATTGGGCCAAGGTCTTAAGGCGTTGGGCCTTGGGGGAAAACCCAAGGAAGCTAGAGTTAAAATTGCGCTTGTTAACGGCCAAAATTTTGAGTTATGGATCGGCGCCAAAAAAGACACGCTTTATTTCGCCAAATTGGCCGGCCAGACATCGATCTGGAAACTGGCCGACTGGAAAGTGAGCCCTTTAAAAGTCACCGAATCAGATTTAAAAGCTTCCAAGAAGTCCTCCTAGGCCGGCAAGCCAGGGCCAAGAAGCCTTCTCCGTGCCGCGACACGGGGTCCAAAGTCTTCTAAGTCTAAAGACCGGCCCGATAAAAAATCACCGAATAATCGTCCCATCGAAATTTTGATCCTTTTTGCACATTCCTCTTGTAAGTTTCTCTTGCACCAGTTAGTCTTTAGGAACATGGATCAAATGGATGATGAGGCGCCTCGACGGCAACTGTTGGATTTTTCGCGCTGGGTTTTGAGCTGGAAAGAGCTCCCTCCTGAAAGAGACGTCATGGACCGGGCGCGCTTGGCGCTGCTCAATGATTTGTTGAACCACATTCGCGTATTGCGCCGCAAACTCTTGGACCGGAACGATGGCTGACGAAGAATTTTTAAGGGTGGAAAGCGTTTTGCGGGAGCTTATTTCCGAGATGGAAAAATTCCGCAGCGCCCATGCCTCTTTGGAAATGGCAGGCGCCCATGTGGGAAGCCTCATTTTGAACATTCAAAACTTATGCTCCAAAGCGGGGGGGCTTTTTGATTTAGTGGGAAAATCAACCCCCGCCGTCAGCCGTTCGGCTGAAATGCTCACCGAGCATGCCAAGGGCATTAATGACAAAATGGAGCTCTTTCAAGGACTTTTAACTCGCGAATTTTCAAGCCTTCGCGAGGAACAAAGCCATCTGGCAACTTCGCTGGGACCTCAAGTGCCCCAATTGGTTTCAAAAGTACATGATCTTGAACAAATTTTGATCAACCTCCAAACGGCGATGACGCGCGCTGACAATGAAAAAAGCTCAATTTTGACTAAAAGCATTGCGCCTATCGTTTCTGAATTCAATGGCATTAAAGCCGGGCATCGCGATCTTCGGGAAAAAATTCAAGCCCTGGAGCGTGCCCAGTCATCGCTGCAGGAGTCCCTAGGACTCACGGGCAATCGCCTGCTGGCCCGCTCATCGAAAATTCTCGGCCTGTTGGTTGCGGCGATCGCTATTGAGTCCATCGCGGCAATTGTCACCATTCTTCATTGAACTGCTAAGATAGATTGAATTAGCATGTCGAGTTTTGTGACGCGGCTTTTAATCAGCGTTTTTGAATTGGCTGCCTCCGTTATCATTGCCGTTTTCGTTATATTTGTGAGCTACCGCATTTTCATCCGGGCTAACACGGATTTTGATGAAGAAGAAGAAATTAAGAAGGGGAATGTCGCGGTTGGCATTCTACTGGCCGCGATCATGGTGGCATCGGCCATGATCATTCAAAAGGGCCTCTACCCCATCATGAGCATGATTCGCATTTATCTCACCTCTCCCGTCAATCAAACGTTTACCCAGTGGCAAGTGCCGGTTTTCGCTCTGGCACATTTTATGATGGTTTTCGGCCTGGCCGTAGGCACTATTTCATTTTCGTTACGGCTTTATGGCCGCTTGACGCGCCATGTTCAAGAAGGCAAGGAGCTTCAAAAGGGCAATCCCGCCGTCGGCATGGTGTTGGGGGCCGTGGTTATTATTGTGGCCATGTACGTGGGTGACGGCATCGGTTCCCTGGCCAAGGCCCTAGTCCCGCAGCCTTCGATTGGAAGAATACAGATTTTGAAATGAGCGGGAAGCGCAGCGCGAAACAAAAAATGTGAAGGGCGCAGCCGCAGAACCTTCCCAAACCAACCAGTCTTGTCATTCTGATTCCGGCTTCGGGCCGACAGAAGAATCTCGTTCCCGGGCAATAGATATCCTTCGCGGAATTTACCCTCGAGCAAAGCGCAAGGCTCGGGATGACAAATGGGGAAATTCTGGCGCGGCCATTTTTTTATTCACAGCTGGTTCGTTGAGCGTTCTTGTTTATCTCAACAGCCCTGGAGATTCGCGGCCGCATTCATCATTGTTTGTTCTTGAATACCAAGACGAGGCCGGCGATAAGACCTATTCCAACGATGAGCGAGAGCCTCCCTTTAGGCACATAAAACCACGCGGCAATTTTGTTGAATTTCAGTTCGGCTTTCGAAATTTTAATGGAAATCTCCTGACCGCCGCTTTTAAGCTCGATAAAGCGACCGTGGACAAATCAATTGCCGAGTTCGGCTACCGTGATAACGAGCTTGACGCCATTGACGCTTGGTTTGAGAAGGCACAGAACGAGGCGCAGGAAAAAGCCCAATCCCAAGGCGTCACCGGCGTTATTTCCGCCTCCAGCGATGAAGAATTGGAGCGTAAAGTGACCCAGGCCAAGAAACAAAATAGAAAACTGGAAACTGCGCTCAGCAGTCGGCTAAAGGAACTGGAGCGTCTGTATGAGCAAAAGCGTTCTGACTATTTTCTCACCAAAAAGTTTAAGCTGCTGCCGGAAAATGCGGTGGCTGTCAACATGCCGGAATTGGTCAAAACGAATTATCGAAGGCTTTTTCCCGCGGCCGTGGAATTTAACCGGTTGGCGATTGAGCATGATCTAGCCTCTGAAGACATTATCGGAGCCGCCACGGCCATGGTGCAGACGGCCATGGACTACAAGGTGCCGCCACCCATCGTGGGCCAACGCCATACGGGAGGCGTCTGGGCGCCCCTGGAGGCGTTATCTAAAGGCTGGGGTGATTGCGATACGAAAACCGCTGTCCTGGCCTCGATCTTACTCAATTGGGATCATTTTAAAGCGATCGGCGTGGGTCTTCCGGGGCATTATTTAATGGGTGTCCAGCACATTGCCGGCCGAGGCGACGCTTTTGTGGAATATCAGGGGCTTACGTATGTTCTCATTGAACCCTCCGGTCCGGCCTGGGCCCCCCCTGGCTTTGTAAGCGATCAAACCATCGCAAAACTTGAGCTTGCCCAAGGCGTGTCTTTAGAACCTTTTGCAGGAGATTAGAGGGCATTAATAAAATCAAAATTGGCGAGCGCCCAAAGGAAAATAAAATGGGCAACCAATGTCGTTACGATCAATAGGCCTAAAATACTGGGCCGTATTCTCCATGAATCTCCAGCACCAACTGGAACGACGCTTATCGCTCGCCATGGAACGGCTGCGCAGTTTGGCTCTGGTCTTGTCTCTTTATTATCTTTGGTCCGCGTTACTTGATGATCCTTCGCGTCAATTTTTGGGTTACAGCAGGGAACAAATGCTCACCTATGTTTTGGGTCTTGCCCTATTGCGATCCTTGGTGCTCACTAATCGCGCCTTTGATTTGACTTGGGAAATCGCCCGGGGCCGGCTTTCCTTTTTGATGCTGCGGCCCATCAGCGTGTACGGGCACCAATTCGCGCTGGATGCTTCCGATAAGATGACCCGGTTGGCTTCGGCCATCGTTGAGGTCGCGCTTCTTGTTCTCTTGCTCGAAGCCCGTTTAAGCGCACCCCGGCATCCCATCGCTATTGTTTGGGCTGCGATGGCCGCCACATTGGCGCTCCTGCTTTTTTTCTTTATCAGCATGGCGCTGGCAACCTCCGGTTTTTGGAGCGCGGAGTCCGTGGGATTTTTATGGGCGGCTTCTCTGGTAATGGAATTTTGTTCCGGCGCTTTTTTCCCTCTTGACGTATTGCCCGATCTAGGGCGCCGGGTATTGATGCTGTCGCCATTCCCATATCTTGTGTATTTTCCGCTCAATCTCTACTTAGAGCGCTTAACGGCCGGGGAGATGATTCAAGGATTCATCATCCTGGCCTTTTGGCTATTGGCCATCGGTCTGATCAGCCGCCGCCTGTGGGATATCGGGCTTCGCGATTATGACGCTGAAGGAGCATAACCCTCGATGATTCGTTATTTTAGGTTGTGGATTTTTTTGGCGCGGTTGAGCTTTATTGAAATTTGGTCGACGAGACTCAATTCATTGGGGTGGCTTTTAGGAAAATTGGTGCGCCTGGCGTTTTTTTTCCTTTTTATTGTGGCGATCTTCCGCCATACGAAAACGATCAAGGGTTACACCTTGCCGGAAGCAGCGCTGTTTTTTTTGACGTTCAATCTCGTTGATTTATCGGCTCAAATCCTTTTTCGAGGTATCTACGGCATCCGCCGGATCGTCGTTGAAGGCGAACTTGATTACTATCTGCTCTCTCCCGCCAATGCGCTCTTTCGCGTGGCATTTCAGACCGTGGATTTCCTTGATTTAATAACGGTCGTCCCTGTGGTCGCGCTGACCGCATGGGCCATAACATTCTTACCGGCTGAACAATTAACGCCTGCCGCTCTGGCGCTCTATGGAGTATTGATTCTCACCGGCGTCACCATCGCCTTTGCCATTCATGTGATCGTGGCGGCGGTTGCGGTATTAACGCAGCAGTTGGAAAACACAATTTGGTTTTACCGGGATATGATGATTTTGGGCCGGTTTCCCGTGGATATTTATGCCGCCCCCATCCAATGGGCGATCACCGTGATCATTCCCATCGCCGTCATGACGTCGTATCCCGCAAAAGCCTTGTTGGGCGTTTTGACGTGGCGCCACTTCCTATTGGCCGTTAATCTGGCCGCGTTGTTTTTGACCGGCTCCCTTTGTCTTTGGCGCTATAGTTTACGCCGCTACACGTCGGTATCGAGTTAAAATTAAATCTTTTGCCTGAACAATTTTGTCAAATAGAACAATGCCGGCTAAAATCTTGGTTGCTGATGATGACGTGATGCACCGGGAATTGCTCGTGGACATATTGACCCGTTTGGGTTATTTGGTGGTCACCGCTGAAAATGGTTCACAGGCCTTAAGCCGAACCATGGAGCATCATCCGGATTTGGCGGTGCTCGACGTGGAGATGCCTCAAAAAAACGGCTACGAGGTGTGCCGTGAGCTTCGGGCTCATGTCCGCACCAGAAATACGCCTATTTTGTTCCTTACCGGACGCGCAGCGACCGAAGACAAGGTTTCGGGTTTAATGAGCGGCGGTGATGATTATTTGACTAAACCTTTTGAGCCCGATGAGCTTAAGGCGCGCCTCGAAGGGCTATTGCGTCGCAGCAAGCAGGCCTTGTCGGCCAATCCTTTGACGCGTTTACCGGGAGGTCCGATTATTGAAGAAGAGGCAGTGCGCCGCTTAGAACAAAGGCTGCCGCTCGCATTCGCTTACATTGATATTGATAATTTCAAGGCTTACAACGATGTTTACGGCTATCAACGCGGCGACGTTATTATTAAGGACTTGGCTAATGTTTTAATTGAAACGACGGAATCCCTGGGAACAAGCGATGATTTTTTGGGTCATATCGGCGGCGACGATTTTGTGTTAATCACCGCGCCGGCGCGCGCCTCTTTTTTGACCGGGCATGTGGCTCAAGAGTTTGACAGGCTGGTGCCTGGTTATTATTCAAAGGAAGATTATGAGCGGGGGTTTATTGAGACGTTGGACCGCAAAGGATCGCCGCGGCAATTTCCGGTCATGACGCTCTCGATCGCGGTGGTGAGCAATCAAAAGGGTCCCATTGAGCACTATGGCCGTTTGGTGGAGCAAGCGGCGGAGCTTAAAAGTTATGCCAAACAGATGGTCAATCGCCGGGGCAGCATTGTTGTTGAAGAGAGGCGGACGGCGGGCGGCTCCCCTTGAAATGACGGCATCAACTTGCAAAAATGGGAACGGGCGCCGATTATTTCTTAAGGAGGACATCGTGATGCGATTAAACAAGAAGGTGTTCGTGGTTTTTATTGGCCTGGGGATGCTGGCCGCAAGGATTGACGCGGCGGAAGCAAAAACAGAAAAATCCAGTTTTGAGGCGGAAAAAGCCAAGGCCGAGGCCAATCCTTATGCCAATGATATGGGTCCGAAAGAAGTTGATGTGTCGAGCTATCCTAAAGAAATTCAGGCGGGCTACACACTTTTGCAAAACAAATGCTCTAAATGCCATAGTCCCGCTAGACCCCTCAATTCCCAATTTCTCGAGCCAACCGGTGAAAAATCCGAAGAGCGTGCCGCCAAAATGGCTAAGTGGAAAAAGGACAACCCTGATCTTTTTACGAATAAGCTTGTTTGGCAGCCGGAAGCGGATATTTGGCAGCGCTACGTCAAACGCATGATGTCCAAACCCGGCTGCGAAATTTCCAATGACGAGGGCAAAAAAATTTGGAAGTTTTTGGTTCATGACGGCAACGAACGCAAAATTGGAGCCGATAAGGACAAGTGGGCCCAGCATCGTAAAAAACTGCTGGAAGATTTTAAGGTGAAACATCCGGCCCGCTACAAGGAACTCTATGGAACCGCCTCGTCCGCATCTGCCGATAAAACTCTAGAAAAGACAGAAAAGAAACCCCCTTCCGCCGCCGATTCAGAAAAAACACCGGAAAAGACGCAGAAGAAGTCCGGCCCGTAGCCGGTAACCCATCGCCATGTCGCGAATTTTAGTTGTTGATGATGAGCCGGAGATGCTTGATTTAATACGGATTATCCTTGAAGGCGCCGGCCATGACGTCAAAACCTGCGCCACGGGACGCAGGGCATGGGATACGATCGTCGAGGTCAAGCCTGAAATTTTAGTGCTGGATGTGATGCTTCCCGGTGTGGATGGCTATTCGTTGCAGGCTAAAATGTTGCAGGAACCTTCGACCAAAAACATACCCGTCATCATCTTGACCGCGCTTGAGCCTGCCAAGACATTATTTGACAAGGCGGCCAATGTCGTGGGTTTTTTGACCAAGCCTTTTCGTTCGGAGGATTTGCTTGCCAAGATCAAGCTGGCCCAAGGGACCGTCGCGCCTTCGTGAGCGAGGACATTTTTGACGCGATCATTGTGGGCGCCGGCCCCAGCGGCTCCGCCTGCGCTTTAAAAGCGGCCGAAGGGGGCGCCAACGTCGTCTTTGTCGAACGCGGGGATTACCCCGGGGCGAAAAATGTCCAAGGCGCGGTTCTCTATGCCAAACAGCTTGACGCCGTGGTTCCTCAATTTTGGAAAGACCCGGAATTTCCCGGGGAGCGCAATGTCACTGAACAGCGCGCCGTCATCACGAGCGGACGCGAGGACTGGGTTTCAGTATCTTTCCGGGGCGGACGATACAAGCAGGAGCCGCCCAATTGTTTTACCATCATTCGCTGTCAATTTGACCGGTGGTTCGCTAAAAAGGCCGAAGAAAAAGGAGCTCAGCTTTTCACCGGAGTCACCGTCCGTGAGCTTTTGAAAAATAACGGCGCGGTCGCCGGAGTCAAAACATCCGAAGGCGAAGATTTGGGCAGCCGCTGCGTCGTTGCCTGCGATGGGGTTAATTCCATGGTCGCCCAAAAGCTTGGCGTCATTGATGAGTGGCGCATGGATGAAGTGGCCATGGGAGTCAAGGAGGTGCTGGAACTGCCCAAAGAGAAGATTGACGATCGTTTCGCCCTGGAGGGAAACGAGGGGCTCACGATTGAATTTTTTGGCTCCATATCTCATGGCATGATCGGCTACGCATTTCTCTACACCAATAAAGAAAGCTTAAGCGTCGGCGTCGGGGCCAAACTATCGGATTTGCGGCGCACAATGATTAAACCTTATGATCTACTGGATTTTGTTAAAACCCATCCCTATATTTCACGTTTGATCAAAGGGGCCAAACCGCTGGAGTATTCCGCGCATTTGATTCCCGAGGGTGGGTTTCACTCAATGCCGCCTTTAACCGGCAATGGTTTTGTCATTTGCGGCGATGCCGCGCAAATGGTCAATCCCACGCACCGCGAGGGCTCTAATTTGGCCATGACTTCCGGTCAATTGGCCGGTGAAACCGTAGTCTACGCCAAAAGGAAAAATGATTTCTCCCAAGCGACGCTTCAAGAGTATGAACGAAAGCTCAAAGCCTCCTATGTGTGGCCTGATCTTTGGGAACACCGGGATGTTGAGATCAACGTGGAAAAAGACCCTTCGATCCTTGAAGTTTATCCCAGGCTCATTGTTGAAGCGTTGTATCATCATTTTACGGTTGATGGGCGTCCCAAGGCAGTTCATAAAAAAGAAACCATGGCCTTGTTTCTTAAAGAACGCGGCCTATTGAAAATTTTGCAGGACGCCTGGCGTCTTAGAGGGGCAGTGGGATGAAATCAAAAATGGACAGCAGGCGGCAGATCGCAAGTTACAGTTTTAAAGAGAGACCTTTTTTCCTGCAACCTGCTTCCTGCAGCCTCAACCGGAGGATTTAATGAGCGTTGATGATCGCCTGGGGCTTTTAACCTACAAGAACGACCATGAATCCCATATTAAAATTAACAATCATGACGTCTGCGTGAACACGTGCAAAGACAAGCCCTGCACGGTGTTATGCCCAGCGGCTGTTTATGTTTGGAATGGGCAGGCCAAGCAGATCAAAGTCCAACACGAAAATTGCATCGAATGCGGCGGCTGCCGGATGATTTGCCCCTACCACAACATTGCCTGCGACTGGCCCCGCGGGGGTTTCGGCGTCTCCTATAAATACGGTTAAGCGCCCCGATATCCCGGGGCCGAATTCACAACTCTTTTAAGAATTCTTGCCAGGGAAGGAACTCGATATTTTGATCGGCGTATCGTCTGGGCGCGCGGCAGACGCATAGGGCCCGCTCTACGTTGTGATCTTTGAGGAATCTTTTAAGGCCGCTTAATTCCGCTGGTCCGGGCGCCGTGCCGGACTTAATTTCGACAGCCCAAGTTTTATCAGCAATGGCCAGAATCAAGTCCACTTCAGCGCCATCGGCCGTGCGAAAAAAAGCGCAGCTATGCTCGCGTTCCCTGTAATCCAAGATTCTGCGGGTTTCTAAAATGAGCCACTGTTCAAAGGCATGACCGAAAGGGGGAGAGCCTGGCACAAATTCTTGGGAGAGAGTTTTTTGGAGGGCGTTGGCGACGCCGCAATCAAAAAAGAAAAATTTTGCGTGCTTAACCAGCTTGGCCCTGGTTGATTTGACATAAGGAGGAAGAAAAAAGCCAATAAGCGTGTCTTCAAGGATTTGAAAATACCCGCGAATTGTTTTAGCGTCCACCCCGATTTCCCTTGAAAGATTGGAAAAATTGACAATGCGGCCGTTTTCAAAAGCAGCGAGGTCCAAAAATTTAGAAAAACTAACGATGTTGCGCGTCAGCGCCTCCTGTTGTATTTCTTCATTGAGATAAGTTTCGACATAGCTGCGCAAAAGACGCCTTTTATCATCGTGGTTGGACTCCAAAGAAATTTTAGGCAAATTGCCGAAGCGCAGGCTCTCTTCCAGCGAAAACAGATCGCCCAATTCTTCATGAGTGAATGGATGCAGGCGCAATGTGATGGCCCGGCCGGCCAGCAAATTCGATCCTTTTCGTTTGAGTTTTCTGGCGCTTGATCCCGTCAAAATAAATCGAGGCCTTTGTTCGCCCTCCATCAAGGATTGAACTTCGTTTAAGAGTTCGGGGCAGCGCTGAATTTCATCAACGACCACAAGGGGTTGGGATGAACGCAATGCCTTAACTTCGTTTTGTAAAAGGCCGGGATTCTTACCGTATCTAAAAAAATTATCATGGGTCAGCAAATCAATCATCAAATGGGGCCGCAGGGTCTCCTTGATAAGGTAAGTTTTGCCTGTTTGTCTTGGCCCGAAAATAAATGCTGAATGGTTTAGAGGAATTTTTAGAGTTCGATTAATCATATTTTCCTAAATTATACGAAATTTTAGGAATTAACTCCTAAATATTCGTTTAAAATAAGATTTATTTTAAGCTTTGCATAATTAAAGCGACATAATATAG
>JACQPE010000183.1 GCA_016207685.1 Elusimicrobiota bacterium
AAAAATTCTTCCTGCCTGGAATGAGAGTGGTATTTGACGCTTTTAGCGCCCGGCTTAACTTGATCAATGTTCACATAGAGCCTCTGGCTTCCGGCCGCTTCTGCCAAGCGCATTGTTTGCATTTTGGATTCAAATTTTTGGTCATCCACGAAATTTGAGGGCACGCTGTTCCAATTCATAATCTTGGAAGCGATGCCTTTATTTTTTTCTTTGACCATCGCGATTTCAGAGTTTCAGTGCCTCGCGTGCCTTTTTGTAACGAACTTCGTGGGTCCGTAAGGTGTCGGGGTCCACCCCCAATTGTTGGCAGGCATCCAGCGTAAACCGCTGGCCCCAGAAAATCTGCCAAAGCCAGCCAGCCGATGCACTTAAGCCAACATTTTCTGCCTGTACTTCTAAAAATGGAACTTCGATGGTTTGAAGATACTGCCTAATCATCTCCCACCGATTCTCTTGAGGTGTGCTAAAGCAGATAACATTACTCCTGTGGTCTGCAGAGATTCTTGGCCCGTGAAGAAACTCTTCAAGGCCGAAGGGCCGTGCTCTCAAATAGGCCGCTTCCTGAAACTTAAGACAAATCTCTCTGGCTACCCATTCACGGACAGTATCCCCCAAAAGAATAACATCCGAGTCTTTGTTGATTAGCGGAAAAGCAGGACCAGTCTCAATCTGAGAGCAAGCAGAGGTAATCCACTTCTCGACTTCGGAGTTTCCAATCCATCGGACAATCCAGGCCAAAGCCGTGGTCAATGATTTGGTGAAAACGCCCACATCCTCTCGTTCACAAGTTTCCAGCCTATGGGATAGATGATCGCTCCAAGGGCTCCCTTGACAGGTTATCCCCACGGTGACAGCCCCGACCTTATGGGCTATTTCTGCAGCATTAAGCGTAAAAGACTTGGATCCGCTATGAGAAAAAAGGACAACGATGTCATCCTGCCGGAAAGGTTGGGGCGTACGCACGAAATCAAAACTGTGAACTGCGTGAGCTTCAGCCGAAACGCAGGAGCGCCAAAGCCAAGCGGCGACCTGGGCGGCATAGTAGCTTGTTCCAATACCGACAAAATAAATCCGCCTTTTCTTTAGCTCATCCATCCAGGCAGGGCACGGCTTGCTTAAAACTTCCTGAATTAGTTGGGGTTGTAGAAAAATATTTTTTTGGACCTTTGAGGACGCGATCATTGTGTTCTCCATTTAAGATTTCCTGATTTTGAGTCTCACTTGGGACGTTCAAGCCGGGGGCTGAACCCTCCCCGGTCCCCATTTTCCTCGAGAAAATATCTTATCTCTTTGCGGAGTCCCTTGTAAAAAATTTGTGTTCAGTCATCCTTTTAAGCCCTTTTCCAATTCTTCAATGGTGGGCAGGCTGCCCTTGAGTTCTTTTGGTAGAGATTTGACGATCCGTGTTTCCCACTGAGCCACGCCGATCGGCTTTTTGATGTCGCGCAAGGCATATTCGACAACAATGTGATTTTTTGAGCGGCAGAGCAAAAGGCCGATCGTAGGCTTGTCATCAGAATGGCGCAGCAAATCATCGGCAGCCGAAAGATAAAGATTTAATTGGCCCACAAACGCAGGATTAAAGGGCACAGTCTTGAGTTCAACGACCACATAGCAGCGAAGCTTGAGGTGATAAAACAGGAGATCAACGTAATAATCCTGATCGCCGACTTCGAGTAAAACCTGGCGTCCCACAAAGGCGAAACCTACGCCCAGTTCCAGTAAAAAACGTTGGATATGATCTACCAGCGCCCGTTCAATCTCGCGTTCGCGCCTGGGATCGGCTGTGCCCAAGAAATCGAACAAGTAGGGGTCTTTGAATACTTGGCTCGCCATGTCCGAATCAGGGGGCGGAAGGGTTGATGGAAAATTGGAGATGGCCTTGCCGTGGCGTTCATGAGCGCGGCTGTCAATTTGAATGCACAAAATCGGCTGGGACCACCCGTTTTTTATGGCTTGTTCGGCATACCAAAGCCGTGTCTTGACTTCATGAAGGCGCTCGATTAAAGCGATGTTTTGGCGCCATGGCAATTGTGCAATGACCCGTTGCACAATTGCGCTATCTGGCCAAGCAGCGGCAAAAGCGCGCATATATTTGAGATTGCGTGGAGAGAGCCCCTTCATGTCCGGGAAAGCATCTCGCAGGTCAGCCGCCAAACGATCGATAATTTTGGCACCCCAGCCTGAGCGATCCTGACGGCCTAAAATCATCCGGCCAATATCCCAGTACAAAAGAACCATGGTCGCGTTGGCAGACAGCACAACACGGAGGCGTTCTTTTTTTATACGGCTCTTGATTCCATTTAAGACTGCGGGGTAATCGCCTGGGGTTGCGGCAAGCCGCGATGCCACTGGATACAAAGCCTGCTCCTGCTGTCGGCCCAGCGAGTTACGGTCTTCCCGCAGTTTATTGCTCATCTTGCGTTTGCTTGCCATGCTTTTCGTTTATTATGTCATGTTCTGTCAAGGACCCGAAAGGGTAGAATTGTCTAACGCAAGATGAGTCTGAAAAACATGTTGTTTCTAACGCAAGATGAGCCTGAAATAGGCTCATCGAGTTCCCACCAGCGAGCCATGTTAATCTGGAGCCATGACAATAGACATGGACGATTCGCTAATAACGACGCTGGAACAGATTCGATCGATTCTCAAATCTCCCGGCGGCTTGAAGTTCAAAGGAACTACCCGTAATGAAAAATACGATTGGGTGGAAAAAGCATTAAACCGTTTTAACTATTTTTCGCTGGGCAAGAAGGATAGGGGCGCGGTTAAAGCCTATCTTCTGCGCATGACCGGATTCTCCCGCGCCCAGCTAACGCGGCTGGTGTTCAAAAAACTCACAAAGGACTCGATCGCAGCGGGCGTCGGACATCGCAACCGTTTTTAGACGAAATACACGGTTTTTGATAAAGAACTGCTGGCTCGCACCGACAACGCGCATGGACGGCTCTCCGGACCGGCAACGAAAAGGATTTTCCAGAGGCTCCATGACGTCTACGGGGACAAAGCATTTGAACGGTTGAAAGACATCTCCCCTGCCCACATCTACAACCTGCGCTTAAGCCGCACCTACAAACTGAGAGCTCAAACATTTGGGAGAACAAAATCCGTTCAGGTTAACATTGGGATCAGGCGCAGACCGGATACAATGGGCCGGCCCGGCTGGATCCGTGTCGACACCGTGCATCAGGGGGATTTAGACGGACATAAGGGCGTTTATCACATCAACATGGTGGATTCGGTCCTTCAATGGGAGATCGTAGTATGCGTGGAGAAAATCTCCGAAAGGTACCTGGCGCCAGTTCTGGAGGAAGCGCTTGGGATGTTTCCCTTTGTGATCGCAGGATTTCATTCCGATAACGGCAGCGAGTTTATCAATGACGTGGTGGCCAAACTTTTAAACAAGCTCCTCATTGAGCAGACCAAATCGCGCTCCGGGCGCAGCAGCGACAATGCTCTCGTGGAAGGCAAAAATGGCAGCGTCATCAGAAAGCACATGGGCTACTGGCACTCTTCGGCGGCTTTGCCCAAGAGATCGGCCTGCCCCAAGTCTTAAAATCAAGCGTCCCCTTCGTTCTCTCCTCTTCCAATGCCACTGATCCTGTTGAAATAATCCTGGCTTTCATGGCCGGGGTCCTGGCGGGCTCCCGCAGGTTCCGCCACATCGATCGTTTGCGCCAGGATGAGACCGTCAGGACTATTTTAGGTGAATAAACCCAGATTCCGCAGTTGCGGAATCTTCCTCGCAAGCCCCGCAGACAGAGCTGCGGGACCCTGAAGCGCCGCAGGCGCGATGGGAGCTCGGAGGGGCTTCGCCCCGGATTACCCTCACCGGCGGAGCCGGAAATTCCGCATTTTTCTGTGTGCGTGTTTTCCCTATACAAAGGTTGTTCAAATGCGGAATTTGGGTTTAGGATGACATCGGCGGTTTCCGGTGTGAATCCCTGGATTTTGCCCAGGATACGGTTATAGAGGGCTGCTTGCAGGGCATGGTAGTCCTGCAAGGCGGAAGACATTTTGATTTCTTTGACTTTGTAATGGTAGGGACCAAGGTCCGATGGCTTGGAGTTGTCCCGGACAATCAAATTGCCCCTGCTGGCAATGTCGTCGCTTAAAAGCCACAGCCGCGGCGCTGCAATGGCTTCTTCGCCGTTGGCCATCAGATCGAGTGTGCGTTTGAGCGCCGCTTCTCCAAATTGCGGCTCTACCCTGACGTCATAGGGATACTGGCTTTCTATCCATTGGCGCTCGTATTCCAGGCCACGGAGCATCCGCATTTTTCCATAGCGGTCAATTTTTTCAACAGCATCTTCCTTTGGCGCATGGTAGTCGCACCAGACGCCGAAGGGATCGTTTAAGAGCTGGTAAAACAGAGAAGGGGAAAAATGGCGGCTACCGGTAGACTGGCCAGCCGTGGCCTTGTGCATTAGGTCGTTTAGGCTGACTTTGGTGGTCATGGAAAGCGGCGAAAGCTGATGACTTTTAAATTGCCGCCGCCGAGAAACAAAATGACAGCCATGACAGCGGCGCCGATTCCAAGCAATACCAAGGGAATTCCGATGGCGGCGCCGATGATGGAAAGAGTCAACAGGACGCCAACGGCGCAGAGAATCAGGCCGATGGTTCCGAGAATCAGGCTGAACAGTGCCCTGGACTTGAACTGTTGCCACCAAGACGGTTTTGGCTCATAGCCGACAACTTCTGGTGTAATAATTTCAGGCTCGGGATGTATTTCTATGGGCAAGTTTTCCATTGGCTAAAACGAGTTTTTCCTTTTGAGTTTTCGGCATAGTCTTGATTTTCGCTTCCCGAATAAGGGCTTTCGAGTGAGTCATGCCGTTTTCCTGATAAAGCAAGACTACCGGAAGCCTAGGTCGGACATAGGCGGCTCCCTTGCCGGCGTTATGCTGTTTCAGGCGGGCTCCAACGTCCTTGGCGATGCCGGTGTAAAGAGAACCATCGGCGCAGCGAAGAATGTAGACGTTCCAGTCACGCTTACGGCCGGATTTCATATCCTTGAGCATCCTTAAATATTTTGGATTCATAACGTGACTCCAGGGGCGATTTTTTTGAGTGCCGTTTCAAATGCGTTATAGGTTTTAGTGTCAAAAAGAACAAACCGAACGAGCTTGATTTCCGGATGAGTCTTCAAATAGTCCATGGTGGTTTGAATGGCAATTGGCGCCGCTTCTTCCACCGGATAGCCGTAAATTCCGGTGCTGATGGCGCAAAAAGAAACGGATTTGATGTTGTTGGCCGTACAAAGCTTAAGGCTTTTAAGGTGGGCGCTTCTAAGCGAAGTGGCGTCTTTAGGACTGCCGCCATACCTTGGACCGACGGCATGGATGATGTATTTGGCTTTGAGATTGCCGCCGCCGGTCAAAACAGAGGAGCCCGTGGGGCAACCATTGTAATTCGCTTTAAGTTCTTTCATGATGGCCGGCCCACCGGCCCGGTGGATGGCGCCGTCCACACCGCCGCCTCCGGCCAAATGGCTGTTGGCGGCGTTGACGATGGCTTCGGTGGCTTCCTGCGTTATGTCGCCTTGAGAGAGTTCAAGGCGTGAGGAATTGATGACCAGAGAAATCATTGCAGCGATCCCTAAATTAGCGCCAGGTAATTTGGGTTTATTGTTGACCCGTCTTGATTTATTGGCCGCATTATTTTTTTGGATTTCAAGGAATTTTTCGCCGCCTGCGGCAGGCGAAAAATTTTTTTGTGGCCGATGATGACAAAGTGGAGGGTTCTAGGAGCGAGATGGGATTTCATTCGTTTATTATTGTAAATGTAACGTGTAAACTGTAACGATGGCCGCCTATGACAAATTGGCTGCGCCATGTCGCCGAATAAGCTTTGTAGGCAATGGGAAAGAGATCATGAGAACGATCGGGCTGCTTTTTGTTTCCAATGTTTTTATGACGTTTGCTTGGTATGGGCATCTTAAGCATAAAGGGTCTCCTTTGTGGCAGGCAATCGTTGTGAGCTGGCTGATCGCGTTCTTTGAGTATTGTTTCCAGGTTCCGGCCAATCGAATCGGACATTATCAATTTTCAGCGGCGCAATTGAAGACGATTCAGGAAGTGATCACCCTGCTTGTTTTCAGCGTGTTTTCAGCGGCTTATCTCAAGGAAAGTTTGCGATGGAACCATTGGGCTGGTTTTGCGATGATTGCCGGCGCTGTTTTGTTGATTTTTAAGAAATGGTAATCCCCCAAAAAATAATCTCCGGAGGTCAAACAGGCGTTGACCGCGCGGCTTTGGATGCGGCAGTCGATGCGGGCATTGATGAAGGGGGCTATATCCCCAAGGGGCGCTTGACGGAAAATGGACCTCTGCCCCGCCGCTATCACATGGTGGAGACAAATTCCGCAGACTACGCCGTCAGAACGCAGTTGAATATATTGGATTCCGAAGCCACGTTAATTATTAATTTTGGGACCCTGGAGGGTGGGACGCAAATGACGTGGAATTTTTGCCGCCGCCACCGAAAACCTTTTTTGATCATCAATCTCGAAGATTTAACCCATGATCAAGCGGCTTCTAAAATTAAATTTTTTTTAAATTTGACGCGCCCTGCGGTGCTGAATGTGGCGGGCCCACGGGAGTCGAAATGCCCTGGAATTTATGAGCAGACCAAGCTGCTCTTTAAGATAGTTTTTTTGGACGAGCCATGAGCGGCGAATTCTCTCTTGATATTAAAAAAATGGCCTATGGCGGCGACGGCCTTGGGTTTCATGAACGCCTTGCGGTTTTTGTGCCCATGGCGGTGCCCGGCGACAAAATTGGGGCCCAGTGGCTCTTGAAGAAGCAAGATCATGCGAGAGCCACGGCTCTTCGCGTCATTGAACCTTCTTCTTATCGAGAGGCTCCCCGGTGCCCAATTTTTGGTCCGAGCGTTTCGGGTTCGGGCTGCGGCGGATGTCAATGGCAGATGATGAAATACCCGTATCAACTTGAGGCCAAGCGCGACATTCTTATCGAGTCCCTGGGTCGAATTGGCAGGTTCAAGACATCAAAAATAAATGTTGAGCCTTGCCGCGGCATGGATGAACCTTGGCATTTTCGCAACAAAGTTCAGTATCCGCTTGCCCGCGATGCCAATGGTCAATTGCGCTTGGGTTATTACGAGCGCGGCAGTCATCGAATTGAGGATATGGATTCGTGCCCGGTGCAGCTTGAAATGTTCGACCAGATATTGCCGAAAATAAAGGGATTGCTTTCGGGAAGCCGTTATTCCATTTATGATGAAAAAACGTGCCAGGGATTATGGCGCCATGTGTGCCTGCGCGGCTCGGCGCGCACGGGTGAGTTGTTAATTGTTTTAGTGGCGCGCGAAAACGTGGGAGCAGAATTTGCCGTCCCTTTGGTCAATTTGGGCCTTGGCGGTCTCAAAGGGATCGTTGTTAACGTCAATCCGGCTAAAACTAACGTTATTTACGGCTCTCAATCGACAGCCATTTGGGGAAAGCCCTTTTATCATGAGAAAATATTGGACCGGACATTCCGGATTTCTGCGGCATCTTTTTTTCAAACCAACACAGTTCAGGCTGAACAAATGGTTGAAGATATATTGACGTCCGTGCCCAAGAGGCTTTCCACGGTTGTTGATGCTTTTAGCGGCGTTGGACTTTTTGCGTTATTTTTGGCGCAGAGATCCAAAAAGGTGGTGGCTATTGAAGAGAATCCCGGAAGCCGAGATGATGCGATTGTTAATGCCAAATTAAACGGCATTAAAGGTATTGACTGGATTTGCGCCAAAACAGAAAAAGCGATCAAGCATATCGGTTCGCAGCTTGATCTTGTGGTGCTTGATCCTCCAAGACAAGGCGTGGCGCCGTCGGCCCTGGGAGCGCTTATAGGCCGGCCGCCCAAGCAATTGATTTATGTTTCCTGCGATCCCGTTACGCTGGCTCGGGATTTAAGAATTCTTGTTGACGGGGCCTTTGAAGTTGTGCGCGTCGCGCCTTTTGATTTGTTCCCGCATACGTATCATTTGGAGACAGTGGTTTATTTGAAACACCGGAGGTCCACATGAAGAAAAATATTGACGCGCGAGGCCGCCGGATTCGAGCTTTTTTGGGAGCGGGGGCGATTATTGCTGCCTTGATACTTTGGTTATTATCGCCCGACAGGGGACGCCTCGCAGGAAAAATTTTTTTGATTTTGGGAGCCTCCGGAATATTTATGCTTTTTGAAGCGGCACGCGGCTGGTGTTTGTTGCGTGCTTGTGGAATCAGGACCTTTATTTAAAATTTAAGAATGCAGACGGCGTTTATCACTGGATTCTGGAGACTGATCGTTTTCATCGGGGGCCTGGCGTTATTTGCCGTTTTGGAATCATGGCGTCCTTTCAGAAAACGCCTCGAAAACCGTCGGCCGCATTATTTGAGGAATTTAGCTTTGGGAATTGGCAACGGGCTTGTTTTGAATGTTACCGTCAGTAGTTTGGTCGTTGCCTATTATCAAATGCTGCAGGATCATAGTATCGGATGTTTGAATGCGTTTCGCGCGGCAGCGCGGCTCAATTTGATTCTTTCATTGGTTGTTTTAGATTTTGCGACCTATTACTGGCATCGCCGCAATCATGAGTGGAAATTTTTATGGCGTTTCCACCGGGTGCACCACAGCGACCGGGATTTGGACGTGACGAGCGCCTCAAGGTTTCATCTCGGCGAAGTGGCGATTTCGACCGCATTTAAGATGGCCGTGGGCGCCTTGCTGGGTCCGGCTCCGGTGGCGTTGGCTCTGCATGAGAGCCTGCTCGTGCTGGCGGCGCAGTTTCATCACGCCAATATCAAACTTCCGGGCCAATGGGATCGCCTGGCGCGCGCCGTTCTTGTCACCCCGGACATGCACCGGGTGCACCATTCCGATCTGACGATGGAAACGAATTCTAACTATTCAAATTTTTTATCCGTATGGGACCGGATTTTCAGCACGTATCAAAAACGATGGGATCAACGAGAAATGGTGATCGGGCTTAAAGAGTATCCGGCAATCCGGGAAACAACGCTGCCGAAATTACTCGCGATGCCTTTTACCCGTTCTTGAGCGCCAAAAAGCGAGAATAATCCATCTGCCTGCGATTAAAAATAGGGGAAGCCAAAGAAACCTTTTTAAAGGCGCCGTTGATTTTTTTTGTTCGGTTGCGTTGATTGGCGCCGCAGGAATATTTTGAGTGCGTTGCGGCTCCGTGCGCCTAAAGATTTTTGGCGGAGCATTTGAGCTGGAGAGTCTTATTGGACCTGTTTCTCTATCCATGGGCTGCGGCAGGGCCGGGGTTTGCGCCTTTGCTTTTGGAGGGGTGTTTTTTTCATGGTCATGCGCCGCTCTGTTTTGATCGTTTGCAGGCTGGGAATGGGCGGACGCCATTGACGGAAGAGTTTCGGTTTGAGGGCCGCGGATGACTTGGTAGCGCGGTTGGCCGCGAGGGCCAAAACGTATCAGGATTCCCAGACGATGGCTGGCTCCAATGTCTCCAAAGCCGGACCAGGCATAATCGAGCATGACGCGGGCCAATTTAAAACCGAATCCCAAACGCAAGCCTGAACCAAAATCTTGCGAGGTTTTATAGCCACCCCGAAGCGCCATGGAGCGGGTGACCCAATGTTCGCCGCCGATGGACAATGTCGTTTGACGCGCGCGGTCAATCGAGACGTCAAAACCTAAAATCGTGGGCCGGCGGCGAACGACGTCTTGATAGCCCATGCCCAGGCGAATCGATGTCGGCCAATCAAAACGTTCCGTATCGAATTTTAGTCCGGACCCGAGGTTATTGATCATGAAACCGGCCTTGATTTTTCTCCATAAGCTTCCACGCGGCGCATTGTTGGCTTGCCAATGAAGACCGATATCGGCAGCCACGGCGGAGTCGGAGGCGGAACCTAAATTTTCCTTGATCCATTTCACGGTCGCGCCAAGTCCAATGGAGGGGGAAAGGGTTTGCGCTGCGGATAAACCTATGCTCAAATCAGATGTATTAATTGAGCCTAGCGCCGCGCCGTTTTTATCATAGCTTTCAATAGAAGATACGCCCAGCCTGGTTATTGAAAGAGCCCAGGCCGAGCGCAGGGAGAGGGGTTCGGCATAGACGGCAAATTGCTGCTCGATGTCTTCAAAAAGTTCATGATGCATCAGAGCCATTTCGGGTTGAGTTAGGCTTAAGAGTCCGGCAGGATTCCAATATGCCGCATAGGAATCTTCACTGGTGGCTGACCCGATCTCACCCATGGCGACCCCTCGAGGACCCGCTCCCAATGATAAGAATTGAGCCGAGGAGGCGCCGGCGGCATGAGTCAAAAAAATTGGAGCAATGATCAGAAACAAGGACAGCATTGATGATTTCAAGAAGTTAGCCGGATTTGGTTATGGTTACCCGGATGTCATTTTATCAATTTCCCACCGCAGGCATTGAAGGCCGAATAAAACGGTGCTGCGCCAGGTGGATTTCCAGCGCCGACCGGGTTCTTGAAGAAAGCGATAGAGCCATTCAGCGTGAATTTTTTGCCAAATTTGAGGAGCGCGCCGGGCTTGGCCCGAAAGAATTTCCAGGCCGCCGCCGATGCCCATTAAAAGCGGCGCGCCCAGCGTCTCTTTGTTGCGGCGCAGCCAGACTTCTTGAAGAGGCATGGGCAACCCGATCAAAGCCAGGCGATCACCCCGGCGGCGAAGGCGCTGTCCGATTTTTTCGGCGCAGTCTGGGCGGCCGCTCCAAAGCTCTGTTGATATGTAGAGCCCGGGCCTGGTTTGATGGAGGAAATTTTTTAATTTTTCAAGAACGACCGGCCTGGGGCCAATGGCCGTAACGCCCCAGCCTTGTCCTTGAGAGAAGTCGAGGAGCCCCCCTGCTAAGTCAATTCCCGGAGCGCGTTCCTTGATAGGAATGCCCCATAATGGGCCCGCCAAGACAAGGGAGGCGCCATCGGCCGTGGCCAAGTCGCAGGTTTTGATGGCCGTTGAAAATTCATGGTCGCGGCGCATCCAGTAAAGAGTCAAGGCATTAATGGAACAGCAAATTTTCGGCGTGGGCGAATCGCAAAGTTGAATGAGCCGCTCTAAGGCGCCGGCCCAAGAGTGAGTCCAGAGATTGTCAATTTCCACAGGCCATTGAAGTCTGATCGCGTCCATTTTTTTCTGAATATATTATGGAAAAAGTAAAATGGCCACGATGGATGGCTTGAAGCTCTACGCTATTTTTGTTCCCGACATTAAAAATTTTCTTGAAACGAAAGATTTTTGGGCGCTCAAGAGATTGTTATCGGATATATCGCCGCTGGACTTAGCGGAAGGTTGGCATGAATTTTTATCTCAAGAGCAGTTAGTGTTGTTTCGTTTGATTACTATTAACAAGGCTGTGCAGCTTTTTGAGGAGCTTGATGACAAAGATCAGGAATTTTTGCTGCAAAACATTCGCGAGGCCAATATCGAATCATGGACGCCCCAGCTTTCTCTTGAGGAGCGCCACCGGCTCTTCGGCGCCGTGGGAGTGCGTTATTTTAAACGGTTGCAGGCCAAGGCGCGCAAGAAACGTCTTCCGATTTTTACGCCGTATAGCGGCGATTGGCCGGAACACAGCACCGGCGCTTTAATGCAGCATGAGTATTTCTGCGTGGATATGAATTGGAAGGCGAGCGTCACTTTGGAACGTTTAAAAGCGACGGCGCGGTTACGGAATGTCGGTGAGCTCTATGCTCTTTATGTGACGGAGGCTCAAAACAAACTTCTTGGAATTTTATCCCTACGCACGTTGATCGCGGCGCCGCCGGATAGCAAAGTCGGGGACATCATGTGGCCCGTCGGATTGCTAAAATTGCGGCCTGAAATGGATCAGGAGGAAACGGCCCGAATGTTCACCCGTTACAACCTGACGAGCCTTCCCGTGGTGGATCAAGACAATAAGCTGGTGGGCACGGTGACCGTTGACGACATCATCAACGTCGTGCATCAGGAAGCCACTGAAGACATCGCCAAGATGGCGGGCACAACACCGGATGAACTCACCAATAAAGGGATTGGCCGTGTTATTGTTTTACGCATGCCTTGGCTTATTATTACTTGCGGCGGGCAGTTTTTAGTATCGCATATCATCAAGAATTTTGAAGGAACAATAAGCCGGTTTATCGCATTGGCGAGCTTTATGCCTTTTATCGCGGCCATGGGCGGTAATATCGGCACGCAGTCATCAACGATTGCCGTGCGGGCTTTGGCGACGGGCGAATGGATGATGTCGGACTTTAGGCGCTCCATACAGCGTGAACTTTTAGTCGGCATAGGATTGGGCGTCATTTATGCATCATTGGCCGGCCTATTGGCGTATTGGCTTTATGGAGCGCGATTTGGAGCGCTTTTTCCCATGATTGTTTCCATGGGCATGTTTACGTCCATGAGCATCGCCGCTCTTTTGGGCGCTGTCGAACCTTTTATTTTCAGTTGGTTTAAAATTGACCCTGCGACCGCAACGGGTCCATTGGTAACGACATTAACGGATTTAATAAGCGTGACGACCTATCTCTCGGTAGCTGCTTGGTTATTGAGATAAATGGCCCGGATTGGATATGGGCCGGTCCGGAAAATTTTAATTATTAAACTTTGCTGCCTGGGCGATCTGATGCAGATGACACCGGCTATCCGGGCTCTAAGAGGAAAATTTCCAGAAGCCCGGATTGATTTTTTATGCTGCTCCTGGGCCGCTGAATTGGCTCAGCGTTTGCCGGGCGTTGATAGAATTATTTGTTGGGATGAGCCTTATGTTTGTGATTCCAAGATTAAAGTTTTTCATTCCGCCATCGAACTCGCGGTCCGCTTTCGGCGCGAGGGGTATGATTGGGCCGTGATCGGCCACCGCTTTGCCGGCTTTGGCATCCTGTCTTGGATTTCGGGCATTCCCAGGCGAGCAGGGTTTTCATCGGGATTGATCCCTAATTTTTGGTTGACGCATCCCGTTCCCTATGATGAAAGCGCGCCGGAACGCCGGCTTTATTTAAGGCTAGCCCAAGCCCTGGACGCGCATTCCACGGGCGAAGAGCTTGAGATTCGGGTTGACGACGCCGATCGGGAAGCTTTGGAGCGGCTTTTGGACAACGAGGGAGTTTTTTGGGAGCAGCCCCCCATTGCCGTGGTTGCCGCGGGGGGTCAAAATCCGGGCATGTCCATGGTTATAAAGCGATGGCCCGTTGATCAATATGTGATTTTTCTTAAGCGTCTTTTGAGAGAAACGAATAATCAATTGGTGTTTGTGGGTTCCCGTGTGGATGAACCGGTGGCGGAGCGGATTATACGCGAGGTTGGCCAGCCGGCGCGGTGTTGGAATTTTTGCGGCAAGACGTCATTAACGCAGCTTGCAGCTTTGTTATCTCGCTGCCGCCTAGTCATTGGCGGCGATACGGGACCTTTGTATTTGGCCGCGGCTTGCGGGACGCCTGTCTTGATGATTTATGGCCCGACCAATCCGGAATTTTTGGCTCCAGCGGGCCGGGCACACCGGATTTTGTGGAATAGGGTTTATTGCGCGCCGTGTTGCACCCCGGCAACGATCCGTCAGAAAAATCGTTTTGAAGGAAAAGAGTTTGTTTGCTGGACAAAAACTCATGCCTGCCTGCGAGAGCTTTCAGTGGATGAGGTTTTTATGAACGCCAAGGAAATGATTGAAACCACTTAAATGGTGGTCCGGCGTATTTCAAAATCTCCGGATCAAACCAAGAAAATTGCGGGGATTATTTTAAGAACGGCCTTGCGCTTAGGGTCGCGGGTATTTTTTTTACGAGGCGATTTAGGAAGCGGCAAGACTGTTTTTGTTCAAGGCTTGGCGCGCGCGCTGGGCGTCAAGCGTTCGGTCAAAAGCCCCAGTTTTGTTATTTTTCAGGAGTATCAGGGCCGAGCCTTAAACTTGGTTCATGCAGATTGTTATCGCCTGGAGAAACCCGAAGATTTCGTTCATCTGGGCCTTGATGAGATATTGGATGATCAAAAAAAAGTTTTGGCCGTTGAGTGGCCGCAAAAATTTTCGCCCTCATGGAGAAAAAGGCTTAATTTTTGTGATATTGAAATGGCGCAGGGCCGGACGAATAATGAGCGTTTGATAAGGATCGGGATGCCGATTTGACGAGCCCAATAAAAATTCGCGTCTTGCTTGTGAGTAAACTTTATGCTCCCTGGATCGGGGGCGTCGAACGCCATATTCAGGATATTGCCGAAGGCTTAGGGGATAAATTTGACGTCAAAGTCCTTTGTTGTCAGGAGCCTTGGGAGAAGGGAAGAGGAAGTCCAGAGTCCGAGGTCCAGAGTCCGAGGTCCCAGCAAGGGGCAGGAAATGAGGGCCTGGGGACCAAGGTTCGGGGTTCAGGGACGGAAAATTTTTATATTCCTTCCCGCGCTCCTCTATCTTCCATTAACGGAGTTTCCATTATTAAGGCTCCTTCGTTGGGCATGATTTGGTCCATGCCGGTGAGCTTCTCGTTTCCAGGGCATCTCAAAGAGCTATCGCAGGATATTGACCTCATTCATTATCACCTGCCGTTTCCTTTGGCTGTGACGGCGCATTTGTGGGTTCGGCCCAAGGCTCCTTTTGTGGTGACCTGGCATAGCGATGTCGTTAGACAAAAAACGGTTGATACGTTAATGCGGCCCTTGACGCATTCATTTTTGCGTCAAGCGCGGACGATTCTCGTCACATCGTCAACGATGATCAAATCATCGGATGTTCTTAAGGAGCACAGAAATAAATGTGAAGTCGTTCCCCTAGGAGTTGATATCGGGCGTTTTGCCGTCTCATCGGAGAATTTTCGGGAGGTGGCGAAAATTCGAATCCAGTTTCCGGGATTTTTGGCGCTTTTTGTCGGACGCTTTGTGCCCTATAAGGGTTTGGAGTTTCTTTTAAGAGCCGCGGCGCTATTGCCGGCTTCGGTGCGGTTGCTTTTGGTCGGCGACGGCCCTCTGGAGAAATATCTTAAAAAGTTGGCGCAGACTCTTGCTTTAGGTGAGCGCGTTGTTTTTTTGGGCCCCCGGCCGCCGCAGGGAATCGTGAGTCTTTACCATGCCTGCGATGTTTTTGTGTTGCCTTCCGTGACACCCAATGAAGCTTTTGGCATTGTTCAAATTGAAGCGATGGCTTGTGGCAAGCCGGTAATCAATACATGGCTTGCCAGCGGGGTTCCGGAAGTCAGTTTGCATGGGGAGACCGGCCTGACAGTGCCCCCGGGAGACCCAGCGGCCCTGGCGCAAGCGATTCGACGGTTGAGCCAGGATGAATCATTAAAGGTTCGGTTCGGCCGTGAAGGAATAAAGCGGGTGCGGGAGAATTATGATTTAAGAGTCATTTTTTCCCGCATCGCTGAACTTTATCGGAATGCGGTTTCATAATTTTTTGTTAGCCGCAACCCAATTCCTTGATGGGCTCGAATGGCCGCTGTAAGGCATTCCGACAAGATGGCGCAGGCCGGAGCTCCCCATACCCCCCAGATCGGGATCAGGATTAGATTGCCGGTGATATTAGCCGCAAGACCCGCGGCCGAGCTCACCAGCATTAATCGTTCGCGATGCGTCGCCAAAAGTAGGCTTGAGCTGATCATGTTGAGACCCCGTGGAACCAAGGTCCAGGCTGAAAAGGCGACCAAGGGGCCAACCCCGCGGTATTGATCGCCAAAAGTATATTCCGCCAGAAGGAAGCCGAAGGCGGTTAGCGCCATGGCGCATCCGATGCCCGCCGCGAGCGCCGCCTGCATTGCTTTGGCATAGTGGACATGACGTTCTTCCTGGTGGCGCACGAAATAAGCCAAAGAGCCGTCGGCTATGGCGCCGAAAATAAACAGAGGCGCTTCCATGCTTCGAAACGCCAGCGAATAGTAAGCCAATGAAGTATAACCGAGCATGCGGCCGATGAGCACATTGTCCGTTCGGGCCACAAGAACGCCTAAAAGCTGGGCCACCCAAATGGTCAGGCCTCCTTCGAGAAGCATCCAGCGTTTCAGGGGAGCGATCCAGAGCCCAGGGTTTAGACAGGAAATAATTTTTTGTCGAAGAGGTGGTTCCCGATGGAAGAGGGCTATCCAGAGAACAATGGCTTCAATAAGGCGCTCAAGAACAAAGGCCGCCACAAATCCCGGAGCGCCGAAGTATTTAAGTCCGGCGTAGGCGCCTAAAATGAGTCCGCCTTGAGAAAGAATTCCAGCGGCAACAATCCCTTTGGGATATAGCATGGTGTTGACCAAAGTGTAAGCGAATTTTGATTGCATGAAACAAAGGTGCCAAGCGGCAAAAATTAAATTGTAGGGCCAGCGAAAAATAAAAAGTCCGGCGCCGGCGCCCAGCACGCTTAATCCAAGGCGGGCGCCGGCCATTTGAGCCCAGGTTTGGCGCCAGTCATTTGGATGCGCCGGCGCTTCTGTTTCTTGACCGGAGCGTCCGCGCGCCCGGCTGGCCGTTAAATCAAGACCGGCGCCGAAAACGTGCTGCCAAATATCCATCGATGAATAGAGCAGAGAGAAGTATCCGAATGATGACGGGGTCATCCATCGGGCGCCTAAGATATTGATAAGGAATTTGGCCGAGCGAAATATTAGAAGGTTGAGGGCTAAAAAAAAGTTGTGCCGGTAAAAACCCATGATTTTATCGGATGATGATGAGCTTGCCGGTTTTGCTTCCGGCATCGTTTTTGACGCGCCAGAGATAGACGCCGCTGGAGAGGCGATCACCCTGATCATTAGTTCCATCCCATGTTAGCGTTGTTGGTCCGGATAATCCCAGGGTGCGCAACCGTTCGCCGTTAATCGAGATGATTTCAATGGTTCCTGCCGAGGGGATGTTTGCGAAGGTAATGGCCGCGCTATTTAATGATAGATCGTTGCCGTTGGGTCTCCAGGGAACGGGGTAAGCATAAACATCGGCCGTGCCCGTGGCCGGCGCCAGTGACGAAAGAACGGCATAGACGGAGAAATGGCTAATTGTGCAGGCCACAACTTGAGTGATCGCGTTGACATGTGAATCAGGACATGGAGCAAATGCCAGGCGTGATTCATCAAGCATCCAGATGCTCAGGGTGTCAACGCGTCGGGGTGGATTGGTGCCGTCCAAGAGGCCGTCATGATCGAGGTCGTAGCTGCCGTATGAAATTTCCATGCGGACGTTTTGATCGAAGTTGCCATCAACGTATTCATTATTGCTGATGGCGTTAAATTCCCTGATGAGATCAGGCAAGAAATCGTAACCAGCAAGACGTTCAATGGCGGTTTCGATGGCGTCTTGATTTGCCGTCATGGGATGGTTGAGTGGATCGGTTGAGATAAAAACTAGCGTGTCGCTGTTAAATGTATTGGCTTCAAATGACAATGCCGTCGAATCGTCCGCGGTTGCTATTCTGCTGGATTCATTGGAGGCGGTTGTTCCCGATGAGGTCCCCGGAGGCACAGCGGCGATGAGCGCGTAGGAATCGGAAAACGCCGTTGTGATATTGTTGAGATTGACGGCGCGCACGCGAATGAAATACGCGAGGCCAGGCACGAGCCCGGTCAACGATGCTCGGGTATTTTGATAGCGAGCGGGGAATCCAATGGCGGTTGAAAAATTCGTTTGAAAATTATTCAGTGAATGCGTGATTTCGTAAGAGGTATGCGGGGGGTTGTCATTGTTATCCCAAATTAAGGTGTACGCATTGCCACCCATGAAATAGATCATCAGATCTTTAGGAGGGTTCGCTAGGGTTGCGTCTGAATCGGGACTCGAATAATCGCTGGAGGCGGCTTCTGTGAACTGGGCGGCGATGGAAACGAAGTAGCTGGTGTTTGGCTTTAAGCCGGTTATGGTCGCCGTTGCTATTTTGTTTTCTTGACTGTTTTCATCGGTCACTAAAATTTGAGCAGCCATGGAATCCGATGGATCGTCACGGTTCCGGTAAGCGATGGCTCTATAGGTTAGGGAGCCGGTATTTTTTTCTTTCCAGGTGATTGTTAGCGTTGAGGTAGACGCTCCAATGATTGTGGTCCGGGTCGGCTTTTCAGGTTGATGGCCGGAGGCATTAAATTTTTCCTCCTTAGCTTCTTCAAGCGAGATTCTTGTTTCTTGATTATCATTAAAATTAGCGCCGGCAGTTGTAAGTGTTGTAATAGTGATGCTGGGATTTTGAGAACCGGCGCTATTGATACTGACAATTCGAATGAAATAAATCGTATTTTCGCTTAAACCCGTCAAGAGACCCGAAGTCGCTCCGGAGGCCGCTCTCGAGGAGGCGGCGATTGAAGAGAAAGCGGAGGCGGTGGCGGCTTCCAGCAGGTAGGAGGAAACCAGTCCCG
>JACQPE010000173.1 GCA_016207685.1 Elusimicrobiota bacterium
GGAGTGGCCCCGGCGCGTTAAGAGCCGGACGATTAAGATGGGGACAGGGCGCTTCGGAGAATTCAAGATTCGAGGGAGGAAAATTTCATGCGTGAGATGGAATCAGGACCCTTCGGCGGTTTGATCATGCGAAAATTTTTTACAGTTTTTTTTCTGGTCGTTGCCGGGTATCTTTTTGCCCTCCCCCCATCTCCGGTGGCGGCCCCGGCAGCGGCCTTTCAGCCTCTCTCAAAACGACAGGTTAAAAAATTGATCAAGAATGCCCATTCCACCCAGCCGAGATCATCGCAGCGTCTGGAAACGATAAGTGAAAAGTTATTGGGCATGCCGTTTAAGCTGGGGCCGCTGGGCGAAGGTCCTAAAGGCGAATTTGACCGTGATCCCCTGATCCGTTTTGACAGCGCCGATTGCACAACCTACGTTGAAACCGTAATGGCGCTGGCGCTTGCAAAAAATTTTAACGAGGCTCAAAAAATTTTGCAGAACATTCGCTATAAGGGGGGCGTTATTTCCTATCAAACACGGAACCACTTCGCTTCGATTGACTGGATAGCCAATAATTCCAAGGCCGGATTCATTGATGATATTACCGCCTATGTCGCCGGAGACAAGCTTGCCTGGGCCACCAAACAAATTTCCAAAAGAAGCTGGTATCGAGCAAAGTCGGAAAAAGATTTGATCGGTTTTGATGACCTTGTTTCCGATCAACGCCGCGTTCTGGCGGCCCAATGGCAGGCCCTAGGCGAGGCATCTCCTGATGAAACCGCAAGGCTCCCCTATTTGCCGCTTGAAGAAATTTCGCCAAAGATAGCGCGCATCCCCAGCGGCAGCATCATGAATTTGGTTCGGGAAGACAAGGCTGACATGCCTGATTTGATATCCCATCAAGGATTCATCATTCAAAAGCCTGACGGCGCCTATGTGCGACAAGCCTCTTGGGACCGCATGGTTGAAGACGTTGCGCTTGTTGATTATCTCAACCGCTATCGAAATTCCTCTTGGAAATTGCTGGGGCTGAATTTTAACTATATAAGAGAACCGTAAATTAGGATTTAGCTTGCAGGATGTGGCGATGAAAGAAAAATTTTTTGTTATAGCCTACAACATGCGCCCTGCAACCGAATCGTGCGCGCCTTAATTCAGCGCGTGGCCGAAGCATCGGTCAAGAGTTTGGAGTGGCCGGGCGAGCGAAAAATCGATAAGGGACTCGTTATTTTATTGGGCATTGCCAAATCGGACACGGCCAGCAAAGCCCATGATCTTGCGCTAAAAGCGGCCAATCTGCGCATTTTTTCTAATAGTGAAGGGAAATTTGATCATTCAGTCATTGATATCAAGGGCGAATGTCTCATTATTAGTCAATTTACGCTTTATGGGGACACCGGCCGCGGCCGAAGGCCAGATTTTGCTTTGGCCGCGCCTTCTGATATTGCCAAGACGCTTTATCAAAATTTCACGGACGAACTAAAAAAAGCCGGCGTGATTCGCGTGGAAACCGGTGAATTTCAATCAAGAATGCAGGTTCATCTTATCAATGACGGGCCCGTAACTTTAATGCTCGAAGTTTAATAAAGTTATAAAGCTATCATCTGAAAATTTTATAACTCAATAACCCTATAGCCCAAATGTTGATCCCCAAGCGCCGCCAGAATATTACCCAAGAGGAGTGGGCGCGCGTTCGTTCGGCCGCCGTTGACAAGCAAATTGCCGAACGTGGAATTACCGATATTAAAATTCTTGAGGCAATGAAAGAAATTCCACGGCATGAATTCCTTCCTGCGGGCGTGGCCCCCGGGCTGGCCTACGCCGACCGGCCCCTGCCCATTGGCTGCAACCAAACGGTTTCCCAGCCTTATATTGTGGCTTATATGGCTCAGCAATTGGCCTTATCCGGCGGTGAAACGATACTTGAGATAGGCACGGGGTGCGGGTATGAGGCTGCAGTGTTATCACGAATCTGCAAAGATGTCATCAGCCTGGAAATTATTCCCGAACTGGCCCAATTTGCCCGAAAAAATCTTGATCGGTTAAGAATTTCAAACGTGGAAATTCATGTGACCGATGGTTTCCAAGGATGGATGCCGTCCGCGCCTTACGAGCGTATTATCAGCGCATGCGCCATGGCAAGGATTCCGGCGCCGTTAATGGAGCAACTTTCCTGTCCAGGAAGGCTTATTGCTCCCCTTGGCTCACGGACGAAGCAAAATTTGGTTCTTATTGAAAAAATTTTGGAAAAATCTGAAAAGCCGCAAACGCTGAAATATTTGCTCATTCCGGTAAATTTTGTTCCCATGCGCGGTGCCATTGAGCATGAGTAAATCAACAATGAGAAGTCCAAAGTCCAAAGTCAAAGGCAACAAGAGAGAGTCCGGCGTCCAACATCCAACGCCAAGAACACCGAAAAAATTTTTTTTTATTCTTCTTTTTCTGATGACGTTGGGCGTTGGACATTGGACATTGGACTCCCTTAATGCGCAGCCCGATGTTGGCGTCAGCGTCACGCCCGGCGCTTCCGATCCTTATTACGATTTGTACCGTTCCACATCCCCGGAAGAATTTGTCTTGGATGATTTTGCCGTTCAATTGGCTGATGAGCTGCTGGCCTCAAAAACAACGGACTTTTGGTCACGGATTCAGATTTCAACATCCCAACCTTATCAAGAGATCACTCTTTATGTGCGCCGTGGATTCGGCCGGGCCGAACTTATCACTCTCATGATGATTGCCGAGGCTGCGCATAAACAGCTTAAAGACTTGGCCAAAGAGCGCATTGGCGGCGCCACGCTTCGCGAGCTTTGCGTTAACAATAATATTGCCTATGATGCGCTAAGGTCTCAAGCCCGCGCGCTCAAAGAGAAACTACTGGTCAATATGCGTTTAAAATTAGACAATGAACATCATGGACCAGGAAAATCCGAAGCCGCAGATACCGGAGGATCAATTTCCACCGGAACCGCCGCCTCCATTGAATTATCCACAGGAATCGCTCCGGGAAGCAATTCCGGAGAAAAGCCCTAGCCCGAGACCGATGGAGTCAAAGCCGGCCCGATCATGGGGGTTGCCATTTTTGGGTTTTTTGTATTTGGCCTGTTTGTCAGCTGGAATTGCATTATTAACCTTGGGTCCGAGAAGGGCGGGGCCTTTATCGGATGAAAAGGATAGGCCCGGCAAGCCGGCGATCGCTTTTCTTGATAAGAAATCGGATGCGATCGGCGTCGTCCGCATCGAAGGCTTGATTTCCATGAGCCAGCGCAGCGTTCTTGGCGACAATATGGTTGACCGCGTCAAAAAAAATCTTGAGAAATTGCTTAAAAAACGCCATGTCAAAGCCGTCATTCTACAAATCAATTCTCCGGGAGGCACCGTCGCGAGCTCCCAGGAATTGTATCGCAGTATTTATTGGCTGCGCCAGCAGTATAAGAAGCCGGTCATTGCGCTTTTGGGCGATGTGGCGGCGAGCGGTGGGTACTATGTGGCGAGCGCTTGCGATAAAATTGTGGCCCAGCCGGGAACGATCACGGGCTCGATTGGCGTTATTTTTCAAACGGGGCAATTTGACGGCCTCCTGAAACGTTTTGGCGTTTCTTTTAATACGATCAAGTCGGGAACTTTCAAAGATATCGGTAATCCTACCAGGCCCATGCTGGCCGAAGAAAAAGCCATGCTCCAAAATATGATTGACACCGCCTATGCTCAATTTGTTCGCGCCGTGTCCATAGGGCGCTCCCTTCCTCTGGAGCGCGTGCGCCAGTTGGCCGACGGCCGTATTTATCTCGGTGAGCAAGCCCTCAATCTGCAGCTCATTGATGCGGAGTCCGGTTTTGCCGGCGCCGTCGCCATCGCCAAGCAATTGGCGCGCATCGAAGGGGAGCCCAGGATTATTTGGGAGTGGGACTTGCGTGAAGAACTCCTCAATGAGCTTTTCGGCAAGGACTCGGCCGCCGCGTTTTTTTCGGCCCTGACGCCGGAATTTATTCATCCACCGGCCGGCGGTTTGCTTTACCTGTGGCCCGGTTATTAGGAATGATCAACGCAGCCTCAAATGCGGACAGGGGAATGCTCGCCTCTTTAGGACGACCCTGGCAGGCTCCTCAATGGGCTCTCTTGACATTGATTGGTTTGAATCGTTTTATTATGGAGCAAGCCTTGGGCCTCCATGCCGCCGGTGAAGTTTTTCGGGTGCAAAGCCTATGGCGTTTGGCGCAGCTTATTTTTGGATCATATATTTTGGCGTTCATGATGGCCCTGTGCATGACTGTGACATCAAGAATTCTCCGAATGGCTCGGATGGAGGATATTTTATTTAACGAATTTCTTCCTTTATCCATCACCGCCCAATCAGGGTATCTTTTGGCGGCGCCTTTATCATTAGTCATTATGGGCGCCGGTGAATTTTTTGGCGCCGCCGGCCGGGTTGCGCTCATGGGCCGCGCTCTGGCGGCAGTTTTGGCGCTGTCCATCCCTCCTGTATTATTCGTCGCGATCCGGCGGCGGATTCCCCAGGTGAGCGAATCCGCCGCCATGACATTGACGTTGGCGCCGTTTCTTTTTTTTCTAGGTTTCATATTCACCGGCGTTGGCGCTCTTATTTTTTTGATTGCCGCCGCCGTTTCATCTATGGCGGCTTGATCGTTTCCCTGAAC
>JACQPE010000169.1 GCA_016207685.1 Elusimicrobiota bacterium
CGTTCGATCAATTCTTTATTGTCAAAAGGCTTGGCCATAAAATCATCGGCTCCTGCTTTTAAAATTTTGGATTTCATCGCATCGTCCGCGTAGCCGCTGATGGCCAAAATTTTGACTTCACTTAAATGCGCATCCTGGCGAATCATGCGGCAAACCTCAAAGCCGTCCACCCCTGGCAGCCTTAAATCAAGGACTACGATCATGGGATTAAGTTGAGTAATCTTTCGCCCCGCCATAAATCCATCCGCCGCCTCATGCACTTGTATTTGCGGCGCCACCTTCACCACGGCGCGGGCCACAACATGACGGATGGTTTCCTCATCATCAACAATGAGGCAAATCGGAGGTTCGCTTCTTGGGGACAATTTCGGAGGCAATGGGATATTGTGCGCCTTAAGAAACGCCGCCAAATCAAAATCCCAAACCCGGCGATGGCCTCCGGCCGTGCGAAATGACGGCAACTTTCCTAAATTGACCCACCGCCCTACGGTTGGAGGCGTCACATGGCAGATTTTCGCGATTTCATAAGTTCCGAACGCTCTTTTCATGATTATTATGTTTGTTATCTATTTAATGTTTATTCCATTACGGTCTTTTGTCAAGACCACCCCTTGGCGAGTTTGGTGGGCCCTAAAAAATTTGGGTCTGGAAAAATTTGGATTGGCCCCTGTAGACTTATATCGGGTATGGATAATATCTTTGAAGCGCGCAATTTATATCTGGAGAACGCGCTTCACCAAATCAATCTTAGAGACAATTCAGCAAGCAGAACGGCTTTCTATGGCGCGCTTCAAAAGAGTTATCTCCTGCTTCCCAAAGAAATGACGCCGGATGAACTGCTTTATGATAATTCCGGCATTTCCGTGCGAACCACGCAAAATAGAGACGGTTCAACAACCATGACCGCATTTACTCACCCCAAAGCCATGGCCTCTTCTTCTTTTGCTCAATGGCCGTCAGTGGTGATCGGCGGCAATGATTTGGCGGCCGTGGCGTTGGCTCTTAAGGCAAGTCTCGTTGTCTTTAACCCTAACGGGCCGCGGCCCGGGGGATTTTTAACAAAAACGGAATTAATGATGATGCTTGAAAAATTTCCTTCCCAAGGATTAGGACTATCAATGCCGCAAAACAACGAGGAAGCCTCTTTGCAAATCGAACCTTTGCAGGAGCCGCCATCCCAAAAACTGCTGACCTATTTGCAGCTCTACCTCCAAAGAGAACCCGATGTCAAAGCCGCTTATCTTTTTGAAGGGGCATTTGAAAACCAGCCCTTACATCTCGTTTTAGGCGTCGAGCCGTCCAATGAGGAACCCGGCTTGGAAAAACGACTTAAAGCCATGACTTCACACGCGCTCCCGTTTCTTAACACGGGTCAATTCATGGATTGTCTGCTCATTGATCATGAAATGGCCATCCAAATTCAGGGAATCGCCTTAAATCTCTGGCAGACAGGCTGAGATAATCCCCCGCTCGCAGCCCCCCTGCGCAGCTTCGGAGGACGTCTAACCCGCCGGAGGCGGGACCCCAGCAGAGGCGGGCACCCCTGCTAGCCCCCCGCTCGCAGGGCTTGAGGGGACAGCAGGCCCGCCAGCACCCTCCGCAGAGCTACGGGTACCGGCCGGGCGCCCAAAGGGCGCCAGCGTGCCGGAGGCGGGCACCCCTGCTAGAACTTCAATGAGGCATTGGCGAAGAGTTTTTCGACGTTGTCGTTAAAGGCATTGCCTGATCCTCCGCCAAGAAGCGCGCCCAGAACCGCGGAATTTATCTGCGGCGTGAATCGCGCCATGCCGATATCGAAACTCAAGGTTTCAGATTTGGCCCATGACAAGGTCAAATCCATTTCCGTGCCGATTTTTTTATCCGTGGTGGCGCTTGCCGCCAATTTATTGGCCGCTGCGCTGAACCAGTCATAATCAAGGGCGAGTTTCTCCATGCCCGGCAGCGTATAGTGCACGCACAAGGCCAATACGTTGAACCCACGGCCCGCACCTGTCAAAGCGCTGCCGCTGTCCAAACCTTGCAAAAGAGGCGTCCCTCCTCCCAATGTGTTGCTTTGGCCCAGAATTTGACCATAGCTTCGGCGCGGCACCATGCCAAAAGCGCTCATGTCATGGAAGGATTTATCTTCAGTGGCCGAAGACCCGTCATCACCGCTGGCATTGGCGTATTCCAAAGCCACTCCCAAACCCCAGTCCTCCAGATTAACCATGCCTTGCAGGGCCATTAAGCTGCCCTTAAAATCAAGCATGGTGCCGGCGCCGGTATGGCGTTGACCGGAATTTGAGGCCCAGTCGAAATTCAGTTTGAGCATATCTTCCATCAAGCTGGCTCCTGCATTGAGGCTTAAAACACCCAGGTTGGTGTTATCTGTTGGCGCTGCTGTCCCAAGGTTATTGCCATGGTGATAAGCCAAAGAAACAGGAACATTCCAGTCATCGTTGCCGGTCCAGTCCTTGACATTGGTCACGGCTCCGAGTTTTTGAACGGTCCATCGCGACACAGCGGGAGTGTAATCCGTGCTGATCCAAGTAGCCTTGACGTCGCGGGTCACGGCTTTGTAGTAGCTGATATCCACCAGGCCCACTTTTCTCATGAGGTTCACGGCATCAACGCCGAAGACCGTCATGGTGTCATCATCATAACGACCCGCATAAGCCACGAAATCGCTATCACTGCCGAGGTATTGCCGTCCGACTTTAGCATCAATCTCCCAAAGAACATCCTCAAGATCCAGATAGGCGTTCTCAATGGCCACGTTGCCCAGTTCACCCAGGACGCTTTGGCGCGCTTGGCCAAATTGCCCTGCTGTTGTGGTAGCCGTCACATCGCCCAGGGGCTTTCGCACCGCCTCAACGCGCGCGCTCACACCATCAGCCAATGGCCCACCAACACCCAAAATGAACGCTGTTCGTCCGATATGGCGCCCATCATTGGCCGTATTGGTCAGGTCCGTTTCGTTTTTAGCGCCTTGGCCTTTCATCATGATCATGCCATCGAGCTTGATTTTTGTCAGGTCCAGGTCCAGCGCCCCTGCATTGCCTCCGGCAATCAGCATAGCCAAACAGGCGCCAAGTCCTCGCTTACAGTGATTCATTCTTTATCCTCCCTGCTTATTTCTCTATGATCCGCTTTCGGAGCGGTTGGGTGTTTTATACAACAATAGAAAGAAAAAAACTACAAATTTACTTTACCACTTGACCTGAAAATTCAAAAATACGGCGAATAACGTCTTCTACGGGGGTTTCCTCAATAGTTAAATCCCGGATTTGAGGCAATCCAGAGCCGGATTTCGCCAAAACCGCAGCCGCGAAACTGGAAACTTCATCGCGTGCCACCTTCCTAACACACAAAGTAGCCGAACCGTTGACAGGTTTAAGTCCGTATTGACGCAACGCCTGATCTTCCGGTTCCTGGACAAACTCCAAAAGAATAGTTTTCTCCGGAGCATAGCGAGCAACCAACTGCCGCAGGGAACCGTCATACAGAAGCTTGCCCTGGTCAATGATGATGACCCGTTGACAAAGCTCGGCAATATCTTCCATATTATGGCTGGTTAGCAGCATGGTGGCGCCACGGCGGCGGTTATATTCCAAAAGAAAACGACGAATTTTTTGTTGCATCACCACATCCAGGCCCAAAGTCGGTTCATCCAACAACAGCAGCTTGGGCCGATGAAGAAGGGCTGCGACTAATTCGGCCTTCATGCGCTGGCCCAAGGAAAGCTTCTTGGCCGGAATCGTCAAAAGGTCCCTTAATTGCAGCAAATCAAGCAATTCATTGAGGCTGTCCCTATAAAAATTTGCATCGAGTTCATAAATTTCTCGGTTCAGCTCAAAGGATTCCCGGATAGGAACCTCCCACCAAAGCTGCGAGCGGTTGCCCATGACGAACGTTATCCGGCGCAAAAAATCATGCCGGCGTTGCTGGGGCGTCGCTCCCAGGCAGCTAATAAATCCCCCATCTGGATAAAGGAGGCCGGAAATCATCTTTAATGTCGTTGTCTTGCCGGCTCCATTGGGCCCTAAAAATCCCACCAGTTCTCCCTCGGCAACGTCAAAACTAATGCCGCGAACCGCCTCCGTGCTGGTGTATTCGCGCTTCCAAAGCGACCGAAGGGCGCCGGAAAGCCCCCGCTGTCGTCGAACCGAACGGTAACTTTTCCTTAAATCGCGAACTTCAATGGCCGGCAACTTTTTAGCATCCATTCCTTTCACAGAGAGTCTGGAACCTTTTGACCTGCTTCGAAAATTTTATCGGGGATATTATCCCAAATTCCGCACTTGAAAAGGCTCTGTATTGGAAAAAGTCCCGAACAAAAAAGTGCGGAATTTCCGACCCTGTCGGTGGGAGGTTGTTCCGCTCCCATCGCGCCTAGGCGCTTCAGGGTCCCGCAGTTCCATCTGCGGGGCTTGAGAGGAAGATTCCGCAACTGCGGAATCCGGGATTATCGCATGTTGTGCAAGCGCTGAAAATTGCTGACCGGCACTTTCATTGGATCAGGGTCTTTACCGGAACCCGGCGGCATTGGCTTTGGTCAATAAACCCAGATTACGCAGTTGCAGAATCTGGGATGAATTGGCCCGCTGATTTCGCGAACTAGCCCTTGAAATTTGTATTTGAATCAAATACACTAATTTATGGGTAAAAAAAGTATTCTTCAAACTGTTAGGGTCACCCTGGAGGAGAAGCGTCTTATTCAAGAATACTTGAACCAAAATCCGGTTTTTGAAAGTTTCTCGGCGCTGGCACGCGTGGCCACGCTGAACTTTATCGAGTTCGGGGGCGCCATTCGTCTCTGGCCGGCCGGCCCAGGGACGCAGAAAGCGCGCCCCTCATTCCTTTGGGATTATGATCTGACCGTGCCTCAAGCGCGCGAAATTCTTAATCGTCCTGGACTTTCCCCCGCAAAGCTCTGGCTGATCGCCCGGATCGTGACACAGGCGCGCTTTGAAGAAGTATTCAACTATTTAGACGTCGAAAAAATTCGCCGGGCGCTCCCCAAGTTGCGCTTGCCGCCGAAAGTGCGCGAGCGCTGGTCCTACGCCATCGAACGATGGAGCCGGCATGGATAAGGCCAAGCCTGTCATCTTAACGGATATTCAACGAAAACTCCTGGGCGCCTTGTTCGCGGATTCCTGGTTTCGCAGACATTTTTATCTAACCGGCGGAACAGCTCTGGCCGCCTTTCATCTATTTCACCGCTATTCGGATGATCTTGATTTTTTCAGCCATGGAGTGGATTTTGCCCCCGTGCGATCCCTGATGGCTTCAGCCGCTAAGCAGTTGGGGTTGGACGCCGAATCGCTGCGCACCAGCCCGGGGTTCCTGCGGTTTCAAATCGGTTCCGAGCTTAAGGTGGACATTGTCGGTGATGTCGAGTTTCGGGTAGGAGCGCCGGAACTCGCCGGACAATTCATGGTGGACAATATTAAAAATATCGCGGTCAATAAGGTCTGCGCGATCCTGGGGCGCCTGGACGCGAAGGATTATATTGACCTTTACATGATCCTTAAGCCGGGAACCCTGGACATATTCGAACTACTGGCCTTGGGCAGAAAAAAAGACGCGGGTTTGGATCCTTTCGTATGGGCCTCGCTTATCGCGGATGTAAAACAATTGGCGATTATGCCCCGCATGGTCATGACTGTTCCCAGGTCGGATCTTGAAAGTTTTTACTTGCGCCTGCGCGATGAACTTCTCGATAAGCTCAATCCTGGGAAAAAATAGAGCAGCCGTTCAATGGAAAAAATGGGGGGAGGGAAAATGGCGCCACAAATGTACAGTCTTCTAAAAACAAAGGGGATGGGATGTGTGAGCCTGGGGTCAATTTCTTGAATACTGAAAGATCCGACCAGGCGCAACTTTTGTCATTCTAAATGAAGAACGCGGATCAAGAAATTCTAAAACATTTACAATGGGATTCTGAAAATTCCCGTTTCCTGCTCACCGAGCCGCATCTCTTGTATTTGACCCGGGCTCAATCGCAATCCTATTTGGACGCCATGGGCAATCCGGAGTATTCATCGGGATTTCACTCGGCCACGGTGGAGGTCATTAAAGCCAACTTGCCCACGATTCTTGGAAAATTTACACGCAAGGTGAGTCTGATTGATTTGGGCCCCGGGTATCCGGATAAAAGTCTGCCCATTGGCGAATACTTAAAGAAAAACAAAGCCGAGCTTTATTATTATCCTGTTGATGTCAGTGATTCCTTTTTGGGTCTCGCTTGCCGCTATATGCGCCCCTTTGCCGCCAATGTGGTTCCCATAGAGTCCCGATTTGAAGACTGCGTTTCTAAATTACCGCAAGAAGCGGCGCAATACGAACTCTTCGTATTGATCGGACTCACTTTTATGAATTTTCATCACTCCATAATTTTGACCCTGCTAAATCAAATCAAAGGTCCATCCGGCAAAGTTATCCTTGCGGCCGAACTATTACAGGAAAACGCCCACATGGAAGATGTCTTACAGAGGTATAAATCCGATGCAGCCAGAGATGTCGCATTTGGCCCGTTGCGCCATCTGAGAATGCGGCCAGAGGACGCCGATCACCTTGTTTCATTTCACAACAGCAGGATAGAAATGTCTTTTAAACTGCGCGGCGCCATCCCCCCTGTTTTAGCCAACAAGGGTGTCAAAAGCGGTGATACGATAGTCACGGCCGTCTCATATCGCTACCGAATGTTCAAGCTCCAGTCGTTGTGTAAGCAATATTTTTCCAAATTCGAAATATTCACTTCTAAAGACAATTCCACCGCCGTCGCTCTCTGCCAATAACATTTTTTCAATCCCCCAAAGAATATTTGGGGTGCGGGGGACTTGGCTCCCAGGGGGCAGCCCTCCAAAAACAATAGCGGAAAGGGGACCCGTCCGCTGGACGGGGGAAACCCTCGGGACTGGTTTCGAGTTTTTGGGGGGCTGCCCCCTGGGCGCCAAGTCCCAACCGGCAGGGTAGACTGAAAATTATCTTAGCCTGGATTTTCGCAGAGGACTATTCCGTTAGGTTTTAATCTCCGCCTAGACCGTTCCGCAGAGGAAAAAAAAGTAAATAG
>JACQPE010000016.1 GCA_016207685.1 Elusimicrobiota bacterium
CTATAACTCTGTAACCCTATAACTATTTTATTGGAGGATGTATGACGATTCACCCGGAAGAAGTGACTGAAGTTCTCAAGAAGCAATTGGAGACTTTTGAACCCAAAGCGGAATTAGGCGAAGTCGGCCGCGTGTTGCAAGTCGGCGACGGCATCGCCCGCATTTATGGGCTCTCCCATGCTTTAGCCGGAGAACTCTTGGAGTTCCCGCATCAAATCATGGGCATGGTCATGAATTTGGAACGCGACGCGGTCGGCGCCGTTCTTTTCGGTGGCGAGGGCGCCATACGCGAAGGCGATGTCGTGCGCCGCACCAATCGCGTCATGGAAGTTCCCGTGGGAGATGCCCTAGTCGGCCGCGTGGTCAATCCTCTGGGCCAACCCCTCGATGGCAAGGGTCCCATCAATACCGCCAAGCGTCGCCCCGTTGAAGTCATTGCCCCGGGCGTGGCCGCGCGTCAGCCTGTAATAGAGCCGCTGCAAACAGGCATCAAGGCCATTGACGCCATGATCCCGATCGGCCGGGGCCAGCGCGAGCTCATCATCGGTGACCGGCAAACAGGAAAAACCGCCATCGTTATTGACGCGATTATCAACCAGAAAAACGAGCCAAACCGCCCTATTTGCATCTATGTGGCCATCGGTCAAAAACAATCCACCGTGGCCTCCGTGGTGGAAACGCTCGCGCGCTACGGCGCCATGGATTACACAATCATCGTTACCGCCACCAGCTCGGAGTCGGCTCCCCTGCAATACTTGGCGCCCTATGCGGGCACCTCGATGGGGGAGGAATTTCTCTGGCAGGGCAAACATGCGCTCTGCGTCTATGATGATTTATCCAAACACGCGCAGGCCTACCGGCAGCTTTCGCTCCTCATGCGCCGGCCCCCGGGGCGCGAAGCGTATCCGGGTGATGTTTTCTATTTGCACTCGCGCCTCTTGGAGCGCGCCTGCAAGCTAAACGACCAAAATGGCGCGGGGTCTCTAACCTCACTGCCTATTATTGAAACTCAAGCCGGCGATGTGGCCGCGTACATTCCCACAAATGTGATTTCCATTACCGACGGACAAATTTATTTGGAGCCGGGTCTCTTTTATTCGGGCGTGCGTCCTGCGGTTAACGTCGGCCTGTCCGTGTCGCGCGTGGGCGGCGCGGCCCAAACAGGCGCTATGAAAAAAGTGGCGGGCTCCCTCCGTTTGGATTTGGCTCAATACAATGAACTGGCCACCTTCGCCCAATTCGGCAGCGACTTGGATAAATCAAGCCAGCAGCAACTGGCGCGCGGTGAACGCATGATCGAGGCATTAAAACAGGATCAATATCAGCCTCTGCCGTTCGAAAAACAAGTGGCGCTCATTTATGCCGGCGTCAACGGCCTGCTGGATGATTTAGCGGTCAAAACGATTAAAGGGTTTGAGAAAGAATTGTACGCGCACTTGGAAAAAAACAAACAATCCCTACTGGCTGAACTAAAAGAAAAAAAGACTCTCGATGACGCTTTAAAGACCCGCCTTAATGAGGCCATCGCTGAATTCAAGAAAATGTATCAAACGAATTGACATGATGTTAAAAAATTCTATTTATCCTTCACCATTTTTATGCCCAGCGTAAGAGAAATCCAGCGCAAGATCAAATCGGTCAAGCAGACCCAACAGGTCACCAAGACCATGAAAATGATCGCGGCATCACGTCTCAAAAGAGCCCAGGGTCAATTATTGGCTTCGAGACCCTATGCCCAAAAAATCGAGGAACTGGTCATGCGCCTGCATGAACGCTTAAAACCGCTCAATTTGTCTTTACCGGCTCTTCTTGAGCCAAGACCAGCAGCTACGATGCGCCTGGCGGTTCTCTTCACATCGGACAAAGGACTCTGCGGCTCCTACAACATCACGATCTTACGCCAAACGCTCAAATACCTGGAGCAAGCCAAAGCCGAAAATCATACGGTTCGTTTTTTGGTGATCGGGAAAAAGGGCCGCGATTTTCTCTCGAGCCATCAGTTTTCGATTGAAAAAGAATACGTTAATTACCTGCGCCGGCCCTCATTCGCACAAGCGGAAGTTCTGGGGCAAGAAATCATGCGCTACTATCTCGATCATCAAGAGGTGTCCCGCGTGGACGTTATCTATATGGATTTTCGTTCAGTTATCCGGCAAACGCCGGCCATCTACGGCCTCATTCCTCCGACTTTGCCTCCGGGGAAAAGCCTTAAGGAAGAGCCGCTTGATTATCTCTATGAGCCTGCACGGGAAAAAATTTTAGCCGAGCTTCTGCCACGTTATGTCAATACGCAGCTCTATCATCTGATTTTCGAGTCTTACACCAGCGAACAAGCAAGCCGCATGAATGTCATGGAAAATGCCACGAAAAACGCCGGCGACGTCATTGATGCGCTCTCCCTGGAAGCTAATAAGGTGCGCCAGGCTTCCATCACCAGAGAGCTCCTCGAGGTCGTCTCCGGCGCGGAGGCGTTAACTTAATATGAGAACATTCGCGCCCAAAGCAATCGCAAGAACCGGCATCTACAAGACCCTAATTGAGGTGAGTTATGTCTAATGCTCGCAATAGTAATAATGCCCGGCAGTTTGAGCGTTACCCGACCAATTTCGTCCTCGAAATTGCGGATTACGCGAAGCCGGAAAAAAAGGTCACAGCCTTGATCACCAATATCTCGGAAGGCGGCCTGTGCTTCGAAAGCGACCATAAAATCGAAGTGGGCGCTTCGCTAACCCTGCGCCTGGCCGTACCCATGGTCGTTCAAGGAGGCGTGGTGCGCACGGAAACGCGCCAAGGCAAGCGCCGTTACGGCGTGCGCTTCCACAACGTGCGTTTCACGCCCCAAGAACGCAAATTCGCCCGGCCCCGGACCATGGTTCAGAAACCAACGATTAAGGAGACCCTTCCCGAGGCGGCATGACGAACCGCGAAATGACGAATGACAAATTTCAAATGACGAATAATAAGGACTCCATAATTCGACATTCGGAATTCGACATTCGGAATTTTTCTAGTTTGACATTCAAAATTTTCTCGATATTTTAAAATGAAAGACCCCCGCAAACGATCACGCATCCCCATTCGGATTCCCGTTCATTTATGCACGGATCCTCAAGGCCACCACGTCAAAGGAGACGCGGTTGTTGTGGACTTAAATGCCGAAGGCCTAGGATTTGAAACCGAAGCCGAGCTTAAGCGCGGGGACTTACTATTTCTCAAGGTGGCGCTGCCTATTTCATTGGCGTGCCGGGTGAGTTACGTTAAGCCAAGGGGGCCCAACTATCGCTGCGGCGCCTCCATCCAGCGCATCGGATTCCTCGATAAACTCAAACTTAGCGATTTTGTTAATAATCAAATAAAAAAATCAAAAACTACTCAAAATCAAGGAGTCGCTATATGAACTTAGGCAAAGTTTCTCAAGTTATTGGTCCCGTGGTGGACGTGGAGTTCCCATCGGGGAATCTTCCCTCCATTTACAACGCGCTAAAAATTAATCAAACCGGGGGCAACCGCTTGACGGTTGAAGTCGCGCAGCATTTAGGTGATTCCCTGGTGCGCACGATCGCTTTGGGGCCCACCGAAGGGCTCTCGCGCGGCTCCGTTGTCGAAGACACCGAAGCGCCCATTACCGTTCCCGTGGGACGCGCCTGCTTGGGCCGCCTGATGAACGTTTTGGGCGAACCAACCGACCCTTTGGGACCCATTAAAAGTGACGTTCATCTCCCCATTCACAGAAGCGCGCCGACCTTGCAGGATCAAGACACGCGCTCGCAAATTTTTGAAACCGGCATTAAAGTCATTGACCTGCTCGAGCCTTTTATGAAAGGCGGCAAGGTGGGCCTCTTCGGCGGCGCCGGCGTAGGCAAAACCGTCATTATCCAAGAGCTCATCAACAACGTCGCCATACAACACGGCGGCGTGTCCGTCTTCGGCGGAGTGGGCGAACGCAGCCGCGAAGGCAATGACCTGTGGCTTGAAATGCAGCGCACCAAACTTTCCGATGGCGCTCCGGTGCTTTCCAAAACCGTTCTTGTTTACGGCCAAATGAATGAGCCGCCGGGCGCGCGCGCGCGCGTGGCATTGTCCGCCTTAACCCAGGCGGAATACTTCCGCGACTATGAAGGACAGGACACCTTGCTATTTGTTGACAATGTTTTCCGATTCGTTTTGGCGGGCTGCGAAGTAAGCGCGCTGTTGGGCCGCATGCCTTCGGCCGTCGGCTATCAACCGACCTTATCAACCGAAGTGGGCGGCCTGCAAGAGAGAATCACCTCCACCAAAAAAGGCTCCATCACCTCCATTCAAGCGGTCTACGTTCCGGCCGATGACTTGACGGATCCCGGCGTGGCCACCACCTTCACGCATTTGGATGCCACGACCGTCTTGTCGCGCCAAATCGCCGAGCTTGGCATTTATCCGGCAGTGGACCCCTTGGCTTCAACTTCGCGCATTCTTGACCCTAACGTGGTCGGCTCAGAGCATTACCGGGTGGCTCGCGAAGTGCAGCGCCTATTACAGCGCTACAAGGACCTCCAAGACATCATCGCCATTCTGGGCATGGATGAACTCTCCGAAGAGGACAAGGTGCTGGTGGCTCGCGCCAGGCGTATTCAAAAATTTCTTTCCCAGCCGTTCTTTGTGGCCCAAACATTCACCGGGAAAGCCGGGCGCTATGTCCCCATTGCCGAAACAGTGCGCGGTTTCAAGGAAATTCTTGACGGAAAATGGGACCATCTCCCGGAGCAGGCCTTTTACATGGTTGGCGGCATTGATGAAGCGGCTGAACGGGCCAAGACAATGGCTCAAGTTGCCTAAGGTATTTTATGTCTAAAACATTTGGGCTTGCCGTTGTCACGCCGGAACGTAAAACCCTGGAAACCCAGGCTCAATCTCTCACGCTTCCGGCCTGGGAGGGCTCTATGGGCGTATTGGCAGGCCATGCGCCCAGCCTGGCGCTTCTTCGGGAGGGCGCCGTTCGGGCCCGGTTAGAAACAAACGAGGAGCAGGTCCTTTCCATTTCCGGAGGCTTTGCTGAAATCACGCCGAGCCAGGTGACTCTTTTTGCAGAAACCGCGGAATTGGCCCATGAGCTCGACGCGGAGCGCGCTAATTTAGCTGTGGCCCGGGCCAAAGATCAAATCGCCAGATCACGCCGCCGCGATCAGGGATATGAAGAAGTTGACATCGAAAAAGCCCAAGCAGCCCTGCGCCGCGCGCTGGTGCGACTGAAAATTTCAGAAAACCTAAAACGTCACCCATCCCGGTCAAACATTTCTCATAAATAAACGGGGAATAATCGGGGTCGGGTTGGAGGGGCCGGCGCCGGGCCCGCCAACCCGACCCCGCGTCCC
>JACQPE010000174.1 GCA_016207685.1 Elusimicrobiota bacterium
GCTTTTATGGCAATAATCCGGCGCACATGGGTGTCGGTCCTGCCCTGGCCACAAATGAAGCCGTGGGCCGGGCCGGAATCTCTTTCGACCAGCTTGATCAAATCGAACTTCATGAGCCGTTTGCGGCCACCGTGCTCTCAATCTTCAAACTGGGTCAGCAAAAATACGGCCACAACTGGACCAAAAAATGGCAAGAAAATAAAATTAACCCCAATGGCGGAACCTTGGCATTGGGACATCCCTTGGGCGCCACTGGAATTCGCCTACTCTTGAATCTGCTCTACGCGTACAAAGAAAATCCCGTCTCCAAATACGGCCTCATCGCCGGATGCTCCGGTGGCGGCGTCGGCGGCGCCATGATTTTTGAAAAAGCATAAAAACTGAACTATCTATCGGGGCTAGGGGTTCTGATCTATACATCGGCACCGGGGGTTAGCGCTAACAAAAAACTAAAAACCCTGATTGGGGGGATTGGTTTTTTTTTGTTGCCTGCGCTTGGGTCATCGGCGCCGGTCTATAACCTCGAAAGCGGCGTTAGGCTTTCATCGGCAACGCCTCATTCGATTTTAGAAATCGCCGGAGGCTGGCGGCTCTATTTCACGCGCGACAATCTCAAAGTTTTAACGGCCACCTCGACTGACGGGCTCGCATGGTCTGAGGAAACGGGTTTTCGCATTTCCACGGAAACAGCCCGCCTCGACGCGAGTTCCATCACGTCGTGCGCGGTTTTACCCATATCCTCCACTTATTACCGCATGATTTATAGCGCCGTCAGTTCCACAAAAACCTATCATCTTCTTTCAGCCACCTCGACCGACGGCTTGACCTGGGGCAAAGAATCGGCCACTCGCTATGAGGCGGGCTCATCAAGCACCTTCGTCGGAGCCGTGCGTTTAAGCAGCACAACCGCCGGCATTTGGCGGCTTTACTTTCTCCAAGATGAAAACGGCGACAATGACGCTTCGGACTATGGCCTCTTCACGGCCACCTCGACCGACTACGGCGTTACCTGGAGTTCTCCTACCCAAATTATTGCAGCACGTTTCGGCGCATTCGCCGCGGGTCGCCTGACCAACGATAAAATCCGCCTGATGTACACAATCCCCTTAACCGACGGCACGACGGATACGGAATTAGCCGGTGTCATCAGCTCCGATGAACTCTCGTTCACCGGCGAATCCCCTCCGCAAGTCTCCACTGGAGCTCTTGACGCCTTCCTCGCGTCGCCGGTCCTGCACAAGGTCAACAGCTTTCAATGGCGCCTCTACTACGGCGTTCAAAATTACGTCTCAACGCATCCCTTTGTTTATTCAGCCGTCACGAGTTCCATTAATGTCCAAGGCATAGATCCCGCCACGGGGTTTAATGACGAGCCCGCCCGCACTTTTAATCTGTATGGCGAAATTTTCTCAACGGGAACCTACGCCATCACGTTGACAAAATCCGGTGAATCCCCGATCGCCGCCACCAGCGTTAATCGCCAGAGCGATATGAGCGCTACCGGAACCTTCGATCTACTGTTTAAAACGGAGGGAAAGTGGGACCTTGTCGTAACCAATAGCGCCGGACAATCGCAAACCATGATCTCCGGATTTACCCTAACGGCCGCCGATGGCCGCCTGACGATCACGGATAATCTTTTCAAACCCCTGCAAAGCGGCCGCTCCAAGCTTGACTTAATCACCTACAAGGCAGGAAATATACGCATTAAAATCTACACGATCAATGGCGAGCCGGTAAAGACAATTTTTGACGAATACCGCGCTCCCGGCGCCATCACCCAATACTGGAACGGCGACACGGATTCGGGACAGCGCGTGGCCAGCGGCCTCTACATCCTCGAAACCCTAGCGCCCAACACCGAAAGGCTCGACAAAATCATCGTGGTCAAATAAAAATGAGCTGCGGGTTTGAAAAAAAAATTCATTTAATTTTTTTCTTCGTTTTAATCCTCAACTCGCAACTCGCAACTCGCAACTCTCATGCGGACTTCGGTCTCACCGGCGCTCAATTTCTCTCGCGCGACACCGGAACGCGCGCCATGGCCCTGGGCGGGGCTTACACTGGAATTTGGGGCAGCGTGGAATCATTCGGATATAATCCCGCCGGACTGGGAACGTTGACCAAAACCACGGTCCATGCCATGTATGCCGGGGGTTATATCGGCGACCACTTTGGTTTTTTGGGTATCGCCACGCCTTGGTGGCATCCTCTCTATTTCGGCTTGGGCCTGGCCGACTATGACGGCGGCCGCATTGACCTTAACCTCTCGAGCGGCCTCCAAGAGACGCGGCGCGCCAAGCAAGACCTGGCGGCCTACGCCGCCGCCGCTTGGCAGCCCCTCGCATCATTGTCATTGGGCGCCACGCTAAAACCATTCCAATCAACTTTAGCCGAAGAATATAAAGCCTCCGGTATTGCGATAGACGCCGGGGGCCTCTGGCGGGCCACCGGCAATGAATCCCCTTACGGTGATATTAGTCTCGGGTTAAGCCTAATGAATGCCGGTTCCAGCGCAGCCTACATTGATGAGGCCGACCCCCTCCCCACGCGCGCTACGGCAGGCGCCGCCTGGAAATTTACCCGTGTCCTGAAGAATGCCTGGAGCGATACATTCACGGATCAAGAAGAACTACTCGACATTCTTCTGACCACTGATGTCTCGCGGATAACGTCAGAGGATACGCGGTTTTCCGCCGGCGTCGAAATCGGCCAGCGCAATTCCTTCAATGCAGAGATGGATAGCTTCGTGCGCTTCGGCATTAAAACCCAGGGCCCGCTGCAAACCTACCACTTTGGCATCGGCCTAAGCCAAATTCTTTGGGGTGTTGACTACGGCCTGACAACGCAATCCTTGGGCACATTTCACCAGATCTCGATCAGCTTCTTCATCTAAAGCGCAATGCTGCGAAAAATCATCAATCCGCCGAGTCCCTATGATTGCCAATGGCGCGAACTTCTGGAAGAGCCCCCGCCCGTTGAGCTCGAATACTTCGAGGAGCCGGCCAAAAGCATCTTAAGTGAAAATAAAAGTCCCGACCTATCGTTTCGCTGGAGCCTCAATCCCTATCGGGGATGCTTTCACGCCTGCGCCTACTGTTATGCGCGGCCGTCGCATGAGTATTTGGGTTTTGGCGCAGGGACGGACTTTGAATCCAAAATCGTGGTCAAACCCAATGCGCCGGAGCTATTGCGCCAAACGTTTGAAAAATCAAGCTGGCCGGGTGAACTGATTGTCTTCTCCGGCGACACGGATTGCTACCAGCCTGCCGAGGCCATCTACGGCTTGACCCGAAAATGTCTTGAGGCGTGTCTTGAATACCGCAATCCTGTTTCCATCATCACGAAATCCCGGCTTATTTTGCGCGATGAGGACATCCTCCGCGGACTCCGTCAAAAATCCAGCGTTCATGTGACAGCGAGCCTGGCTTTTGCCGATGATGACATGGCCCGAAAAGTCGAGCCCCAGGCTCCGAGCCCAAGCAAACGTTTTGAAATGATCAAAGGCCTGGCCCAGGCCGGAATTTCAGTCTCGGTTCTCATGGCGCCCATCATCCCTGGATTAAATGACGCGCAAATCCCCGAAGTCTTAAGGCGTGCCCGTGAAGCCGGCGCCCAAAGCGCTGGCATGGTCATCCTGCGCTTGCCCTGCAGCGTGCAGCAAGTATTCCAATCCCGCATGGCCGAACAATTTCCCGACCGCATTAAAAAAATAGAAAACTTCTTAAAAACCGCCAAAAACGGCGTCCTAAACCGCGGCAGCTTCCATGAACGCTACGAAGGCCACGGTGAATACTGGAACGCCATCCAAAACCTATTCACCCTAGAATGCCGCCGCCTGGGCCTTAATAATAAAAAGGAAAAAACCTCCCATCCTCCCACTTTTCACCGCCCGAGCGAACTCTTTTCTTCCCCATTTTCCTAACTCGCAACCCGGAGCAGCGCCTCCGGCGCATCAAGTGTGTGCATGTTGAATGTTATGCATAACCCGTCCGGCGCAATTGTTCGCGCATGTGCCCCACGGCAAGCTTTGCTTAGACAGGCTCTAAGAAGGCCCCTTCGAGAAGACGAAAGGCTTCTGGAATTTATTTTGCGTTACTTTTAATTCCGGGGCACGGGGCATTGCAATCAAGCAGTTCCAGCGATCGTTGATGAAGCATCGGTCCATAATGGTCCCCTTTCTCTTATGCGGGGATACCGATGGCGCGCTGGATGGCTTTTTCTATGTCAATGATTTTGGCGGCACTGATCACTCCGGCAAAGGGACCGCGTATGAGAAAAGATTTGTCCAACGTCGTTATCTGTTCGCATTTCGCCATGGAGTCTTCTCTGAGCCCGCCTTCCCCCCGTGGCAATAGGACATGCGTTGGGGCCGGACGCAGATTGGTTGCGATGGGGATAACCAGCGTGTCATTGCCGTATTGATTGCGAGCATCGAGAGAGATGACGAGGGCCGGCCTATTTTTCGGATATGAAGGCTGGTTGGGCAGCCGGGCAAGGTAAATCTCGCCGCGACGCGGGAAAATGCCCCGGACAATCGCGGTCATCAGTCCCAAAGGCGCGCCGCGCCGCGCTGAGAAATTTTTGCCCAGTCTTTAGCCTCATCCGCTTCCTTTTTTCCGACGGACCGGTAATATAATTCAGTGTCGCTTTCTAATTGCCTGCGCGCTTGAAGAGCAAGCCATTGGCGAAGCACATTCTCCATCAAATCGCTGCGCGATTTGGCTTTCATTTCAACAGCCATTTCATCGAGCCTTTTAAGAAGGCCGGGCGCCAGAGTCAGCGTTACCTTTGACTTTACTTCACCTGTATGTTGATAAGTATATTTATAATCCAATTTATCCTACTTAGTAACTTATTTATAATAAGATTATACCCCCTAAAAAAGTGTTACGCAAGTGGGAAAGCGTTTAGTTATTAGGGCGCGGCAAATAGCCGCCCCGCCCGCCGCCGCTTAAAATTTATCCCTCCCTCATTATTCCTGATCCCCAGCAACGAGAGCATGCGTTTGGGTTTTGGCGTGGCAAGAATTTTTCGGAATACCTCCGGCGGGCTTCTGCCATTTTTTCTGGAAGTTTGAAGAATGGACATCAGGATGGTAATAGCTTCAGACCTCCTGACATAGCCGAATTTTTCCCTCTAAGGGACTGGCCTAAAATAACTTGAACAACTTTTACTTCTTCGCCTTCTGATTTCTTGGCCGGATCGTATAGTTCCATTCCGGGTTGGGAGAATCGAGGTGGTATTCGATGTTGAGCTTCTCCATCTCTTCATCGGAGACTTTTACCTTGGTCGGATATCTGCCCTTGTCGAGTTTGGCTTTGACCTTGAGGCCAGTTTTAGTTTTTGTCTTTCCGATTAGTTTCACCACCACCTCATGGCTGACCAGCGGCCGCCCTCTCCAGTTCATGCTGATGTGAGAGAATAGCCGATGCTCGATCTTGTTCCATTTGCTTGTCCCGGGAGGCAGGTGACAAACAGCCATCTCCAGCCCGGTTTCATCGCCAAACTTCTGAAGCTCCACCTTCCAGAGACGAATGCGATATCCGTTGCTGCCGCCGGAATCAGCACAGATTAGCAGTTTTTGCGCTTCTGGATAGACGGGTTCCCCCATCGCGCGCCACCAGCGGCGGATTGATTCCATCGCAAACGCCGCCGTGTCATGATCGCAGCCCACGTTGACCCATCCCGCATTTTTTCCGACATCATAAATTCCGTAGGGAATGGCTTTGGGAACGTCCGGATCGATGAAATCGTGGACAAGAACTTTCTCCGGTTCCCCCTGTGGCCGCCACTCACGGCCCTTGTTGTGATAGCGGCCAATCAACTCTTTCTTTTTAGTGTCTACCGAGATGACCGGGTTTCCATCGTTCAAAAATTTGTTCACACATTGGTTGAGATAGTGAAACTGACCGTCTCGATTCGGCCGATCCGATCCTTCCTCCAGGGTTTTGGAATTGACCTGGAGACTGTAGTTCATTTCCTGGAGAGCCCTGGCGACAACCTGATGACCGACGGGTCGCCCCTTTTTGGACAAGACTTCTGATAAATGGCGCGTACTCTTTGA
>JACQPE010000185.1 GCA_016207685.1 Elusimicrobiota bacterium
AGAGCTTTGTTGTTTAGGGGTTTGCGTATGAGTCATAAGGAATCCGGGGCAAGGTTACCCACAAATTTTCCCCGCACCCGCCTAAAGGGTTGGCCGATAATTTTTAAAAAACTTTTATATACTTCGACCAAGCGACCTAATTTTAATTCGGCCTTTAGGGTAAAAGGGGGGAAACATGAAAACGATCCGCCTAATTGTCGCCTTGGTCTGTGGCATTGCCTATCCTGTCGTGGCCCAGTATCCCGTAAAATTTTCTTTGGAAGAATCCATCGCCAAAGACCCAAATCTTGGACGCGTGCCTAATCAGCGAATTATTCTTTTTAAGGATCACTCCCAGGGTCCAACGGAGCGAGAAGCTCTTGTGCGCAAGGCCGGCGGAGAGACCCTCCGTCACCTTCCCAGCATCAATGCCCTAGTCGCCTACTTTCCTGATGGGATTCGCGCCCCTCTTGACGCCGAGCCGTCAATTCATGAAATCGTTAACGACGATTACGCCGAGCTTCATTTTATTGGGGCCTTGGCCGGTTGCGCCGGCGGCGAATCGGGTTCGGAGGTGACAAACCCCTGCCCCGCCAATCCCGGTGACGTATCCGATAAGGAACAACCATGGGGCATCCAACGCGTCCGCGCGTCCAAGGCCTGGGAAAAAACACGCGGCGAAGGCGCCAAGGTCTGTATCATTGACACGGGCATTGACCTGACCCATCCCGATGTAGCGCCGAACGTCAGGGCGGGAAAAGATTTGAGCGGGTCCACGACGACGACAAGTGATATCACCGACTATGTCGGACACGGAACCCATGTCGCGGGAACGATCGCCGCCATTGATGATGACTCGGGCGTTGTTGGCGTTGCGCCCAAGGCCAATCTCTACATCAGCAAAGTTTTTGGAAAATCCGGAAGCACCTCTCTGTCGGCCGTCATCGCCGGCATCGAATACTGCACTGAAATTGAAGCGGATGTCATCAATATGAGTCTCGGCAGCTCACGCGACAATACCGCCATGCACGAAGCCGTTAAAGCGGCATTCCATGCCGGCGCCGCTATTATTGTCAGCGCCGGAAATTCAGGCGGAAGCGTTGGGTTTCCCGGCGCCTATGAGGAAGTGCTCGGCATCGCCGCCAGTGACGACAGCGACAAGATCGCCAGTTTCTCAAGCCATGGCCAAGAGGTGGATCTTATTGCGCCGGGCGTCAAGGTGCTCTCCACCGTGCCCACGAGCAAGGGCTCTTACGCGCAATACAATGGAACTTCCATGGCTGCGCCGCATGTCACGGGCCTCGCGGCCTTGGTTCGAAGCGCCTTTCCTAATTTCAACAACACCCAAGTTTACACACTCCTAAAAGAAACCGCGGCTAAAATCGGCCTTAAAAATGAAGAGCAGGGTTCCGGCTTGCCCCAAGCTTGCAGCGCGCTCGGTTTTGAAAGCGCGCATCAGTCATCCCCGCATCCTGCGCGCAGCGGCAAGCCAGCGCCAAGACCAAATCCGATTTATCCCAAACTTTCCTTACCGGTTGTCCCTGCACCGATGAATTCGCTTCAACTGCGCCAAATTTTTGGAAATTGAATATACCTGCATGGGCGCATAGGGCGCTTTTTGGTGCATAATTTTTTTCATTTATCTTGCAAGTGCCGCAACTTTAGTAACACAATCGCCCGGGACCTAGTCCTACCTTCATAAGGTCCTCTGGACCCAGGCATAAAATAGTGGAGAGGGGCTACGCTATTTTAGAAGATAGAAGAGCAATTTAAATGAAAAACCTTTCGCCGCTGTCAATCCTCATCATCCTTGGCGGGACCCTGGCCCAGGCAAATACTTTTCCTGACATGCCCCTTGAGGAGGCAATCAGAATTGAACCGGCCTTGGCTCAAGTTCCGAATCAACGCATTATTCAATTTCGCAAAAATTCAACCTTGGCGCCTAATCAACAAAAGGATCTTATTCGCAGCATGGGTGGGACGCCCATTAGGAAGCTTCAGGGACTCAATGCCGTTGTTGCCTATTTTCCCAAAGGCCATCCTTTGGAATTGGAACAAAACCCTAACGTTCTCCGTGTTGAAAATGATGGATACATGCGGCTTTCATTGATTGGACCATCAATTCTCTTAGGATTGCCGCAGGGTTGCGCTGCGCCTGATTATACCCTTATCAATACCTATTGCTTAGAGGATGATTCCGAAGCTCAAACAAATGAAGAAACAACCTGGGGCCATGATCGAATTAGAGGGGAACGCGCCTGGGAGTGGAGCGAAGGAAACGGGGTTGATGTCTGCGTTATTGACTCCGGCGTGGACATTGAGCATCCAGAGCTCGCTTCAATCATAGCTGGTGGAAAAAACTTTTCAACATCCGTCGAAGAGCCCAACAATGACATTGACGATCTTCTTGGCCACGGAACTCATGTCAGCGGCATTATTGCAGCGGCTTCCAACGGCGTGGGCGTTGCTGGGGTTGCGCCCGAAATCAATCTTTATATGGCTCGCGTCTTCGGCCTTTCAGCATGGACGGAGACATCCATGGTTATCGCGGGCATCGAATACTGCGCCGAACTCGGAGCTCAAGTGATCAGCATGAGTCTAGGTGGACCAACCCCTGATCCCTTGTTGAAAGAAGCCGTTGATAATGCTTATGAGACAGGGGCCGTTGTCATCGCCGCGGCGGGAAACGACTATGGAGGCTCGGTGAGCTATCCTGCGGCCTTTGACAACGTCATCGCGGTTTCGGCCAGCGATATCGATGACCAGTTTGCCTTTTTTTCGAATGTCGGACCTGAAATTGATCTGATCGCGCCCGGCGTCGACATTTATTCGACTGTTCCGATTGAACAGGGAGGGTATGACACTTATGATGGCACGTCCATGGCCACGCCATTTGTTGCCGGAGTTGCCGCTTTGGTTTTGGCCGCCCAACCGGATCTTTCAAATGATGAGGCTGAAGCTGTCCTTAAAAGTTCTGCCCGCAGCCTCGGATTGACCTCCGAAGAACAGGGCTCCGGATTGGTCCAGGCCTGCGGCGCCATGCAAAAAACCAATGCCTGGCGAAGCAGCCTGAAAAATGATTCCATTGATTCCGGTGAAACCCAAACAACGGATAGCGCCGCAAATACCGAAGCCCAGGGCAATGACCGGTCCTATTCGGCAACGACCCAGCCCAAGCAGATCAAAAACGATCTCGGAAGCAAGTTCGGAAATTAAAACCTGCTGAAGAGAGCCGGTAGCGCCACGTCCTTTTATTCAATCCATCCGTTTTTGTAAAATTCATTCTCCGACAGCTAACACCTATCCCCTATATCCTAATTTTGCGGGTGTAGTACAATGGCAGTATGGCTGCTTCCCAAGCAGCAGACGTGGGTTCGATTCCCATCATCCGCTTATGAAAAAGTAGCAAGTATCCCGTAACGAGCGAGGGCTTGAAAATGCCACAGGAGATGGGAATCGAAGGGAAGTTTGCCGCACCCTGTGGGTGAAAAGGTTCCCAGAGGGAACCGTCAGGCAAACTCCCAGGCTTCGGGGGAGCGCCGCGAGGCAGCGGCGCGGAGGAGAAGGATTCCCATCATCCGCTCCCAATAAGTAACGAGTAGCCAGTATCGAGCAACCAGTGAGGACTCAAAGCAGGACTCCCAATAATGGGAATCGAAGCCGACCCGAGCGCTGCCTGGGGCAGATCAAGCGAGGGCGGCAGGCTGCGAAGGAGCGCGGCGAGACAGCCGCGTGGATGAGCAGGATTCCCATTGCCCGCTTATGAAAAAGTGGCAAGTAGCAAGTTACAGTTTTGAAAAACGGTCCGTGGCTTCAATGAGTTCGTGGCGGATGCCTGGCTCCAAAACCGAATGGCCTGCATCAGGGACGACAACCAGCTTCGATTCAGGCCAAGCTTGATGAAGGTCCCAAGCTGATGAAAAGGGGCAAACAACGTCATAGCGGCCATGTATGATAACTCCTGGAATTTTGCGAAGCTTAACGGCATCGCGCAATAATTGGCCGTCTTTTTTTAAAAATCCCTTATTGACGAAATAATGGCATTCGATGCGGGCTATGGCTTCAGTGAATTTATTGTGGCCATACTTTTTGATCGTCGCGGGATCTATTTTTAAGCGGATCGCGCTCCCCTCCCATAGGGCCCAGGCTTTAGCCGCCTCGATGCGAACCTTGGCGTTTGAACTAGTCAGCCTGCGGTAATAAGCAGCCATCATATCCCGGCGCTCATGAACCGGAATCGGTTTGAGAAATTCCTCCCAAAAATCAGGAAAAATTTCACCAGCTCCCTTTTGATAAAACCACAACAACTCTTTGCGGCGCACCAAAAAAATACCGCGTAAAATAAGCCCGGCGCAGCGCCGGGGATGAGTTTGCGCATAAGCCAAAGCCAGGGTGCTCCCCCAGCTGCCTCCGAAAACAACCCATTGCTCAATGCCCAATTTCATCCGAATTTTTTCAATATCATCAACCAAATCCCATGTTGTATTCTCTCGCAGCTCGGCATGCGGCTGGCTTTGACCGCAGCCCCGTTGATCGAAAAGCACGATGCGCCAATTCTTAGGATGGAAAAACCGCCGGCAATTCGGGTCGGTTCCCGCTCCAGGGCCGCCATGTAAAAAAATAACCGGCTTACCCCCAGGATTGCCAGATTCCTCAAAATAAATTTCATGGCGCTCGGAAACCTTAAGCCTACCGGAGCGAAAAGGTTTGATGGGCGGATACAACTCTCTTAATTTCATTCAGTCTCTTATGACTCGGATTTTAAACGTCTCATTGAAAATATTTTAAACTTTTAAAAATGAAATGGCTTATCGGTCATTCTCTTTTTGTATCGTCTGACTCAAGACTTCTAGAACTTCTTGGCTCCAGCATTGCCGGTTTAGGTTATGATAATACAATGAACATTATCGAGCAATCAACAAAAATCTACACGGTTTCCGAACTTAACGGCTTGGCGCAAGCCGCGCTTGAGGATCGGTTTCCAAATCCCATCTGGATCGAGGGGGAAATCACCAATTACCGCCAAGGTTCAGGGGATCACCTTTATTTTTCTCTCAAGGATGCTCAAGCCGAGGTTCGCTGCGCCTACTTCGGCGGCGGCCGTCAGCGAGGCATGGCCCAAATCATGGAAAACGGCCTTCAAGCTCTCGTTCTGGCGGAGGTGTCCCTTTGGCCTAAAGCCGGCGTATTTCAGCTTTACGTGCGCGCCGTTGAGCCCAGGGGTTCAGGCGCGCTCCAATTGGCCTTTGAAAAACTCAAAAAGAAACTGGAAGCCGAAGGCCTGTTTAATCCCGCGACCAAACGACCGCTCCCGGTGATCATTCAGCATCTTGCTCTGGTAACCTCTCCCGATGGAGCGGTCGTCCATGACATCTTGCGCATCCTGAAAAACGCTCCGATGACAATAACCATTATCCCTGCGGCCGTTCAAGGCGAAGGCGCGGCTGACAGCATCAGCGAAGCGATCCGCGCGGCCGGGACGATTGCTCCATTAGTCGATATTCTTGTTGTGGCGCGTGGCGGCGGCTCCCTGGAAGATTTATGGGCCTTTAACGAAGAACCCGTGGCTCGCGCGCTCCACGAATGTCCGGTCATCACCATTTCAGCCATCGGTCATGAAACCGATTTTACGATCGCTGATTTTGCCGCTGATTGCCGCGCGCCCACGCCAACGGCCGCGGCCCAGCTTATTCTCTCGCAAAATGAACAGGCAGAGCGGCGCCTTAAAGAATTCTCTTGGCGCCTGATAAAACACCTTCGTGGGATTCTTGAAAAAATTTTCGGACAATTGGCGCATTTTAAACACCTTCTGACGCCGCAAAAACTGGAACGGCTCCTAGCCGACAAATTCTTGACTTTAGACCATCTCAATGAACGGCTCATCCTGGCTATTCATAATCGCCTGGAAGTCCTCAAGAACCGCCTTGACTCCCTGCGCAGTCAGCTTGAACTCATCTCTCCCAACGCTGTGCTCGCGCGAGGGTATGCCATTGTTTCCATGATTAATGATTCCCGGCCGATCAGAGAAGCTGCTGGTCTTAAATCCGGCGATTTACTCAAAATCCGTCTCTGGAAAGAGGAAATTATATGCGAAACGAAAAGCGTCGGCAGGTAGTCCCAGAGGGATCCCATCCGCCGGAACCGGCGGATGGTTTTGAAAAAAACCTTAAACGGCTGGAAGATATCGTTACCGCCATGGAAAGCGGTCAAACCAGGCTAGATGAAACCATCGCGCTTTATGAAGAAGGCCTGAAGCTGGTTAATTTTTGCCAAAGCAAACTCACTGAAGTTCAGCACAAAGTCGAAATTTTGGATAAAAATCACAAACCGAAGGCCTTTGAACCGGAGAAAAATCAGTAGTTGTGTCTTTGATTAAAAAACTATTTCTTGATTCCAAAAATTCTCAAACCCCTTTGGACCCTATCGGAGACCGCTTGGTTTATAAAATAATTATCTTGGCGGCTCTGATGGTGGCTGCACTTTCGGCATACACGGCGTTGTGCCGGTTCCGTCAAATATCATCAGAGAAAAAATCTACCTCTCATCAACCCAGAGTAAATCATTCGGGCCTGGCCGCCAACCAAAAATCTTATTTTGACGCGGCGCCGGCGCCCTCCGCAGAGATTCAGGCGCCTGCTTTGGAGTCGGGGGCGCCCGGCGCGAAAGCGCTCTCCGCGGAGCCTCAACCGCCGGCCGCGGCCTCCAATGGGCCCGGCGTGTCGCCGCCGGCTATCCTCGATTTAAAAAAATTAAAAGAAACGCCCAATGTGCGCGCTCTTTTGCCCAGAAATATTCTTTTTACCTGTGTCCACTATCGTGCCAAAAAGGTCGCTTTGGCCGGTGATTTCAACAATTGGATCGCGCAGGATATGCTCAAAGAAAAAATCGGCGTTTGGCGGCTTAAGGTATCTATTGAACCAGGGACCTATAGATATAATTTTCTCGTTGACGGCAATAAAGTGATTGACTCCTACAACAAACTCCAGGATAATGGATCATCAATTTTGATCGTTGAACCCCTATCAGAAAAACGCTAATATCCATTACCGGCCCAGCCGGTTGATCATGAAAACCATAAATACTGAAGGAGTTCCTTGACATGAATAAAAAACTC
>JACQPE010000175.1 GCA_016207685.1 Elusimicrobiota bacterium
CTGTCTGCGGGGCTGCGGAACAATCCCCCAGGGTAATCCGGGGCGCAGCCCCTCCGAGCTCTTGCGAGGAAGATTCCGCAACTGCGGAATCTGGGATAACACGTCCAGGCGGCGGATACGCTATACTGGATGGGTGCGTGTTCTAAAAGGCGTTTTGATTGATGAGGCGCCGCTTGTTTTTTTGGATTGCGAGACCACCGGACTTGATCCTTTTCATGGGGACCGCATTTGCGAGATTGCCTTTCAGAGAGTCGAGTCGGGCGCGGTGACGAAGGAATTGGTCACTTGCCTTAATCCCGAAGACAGGGAGATTACGCTGGGTTCATCGCTCATCCATGGGCTCACCCCGGGCCTTTTGGCGGAAAAACCCCGGTTTATTGAGATCGCAGCGGAGGTGATGAAGGGCTTGAGCGCAGCGGTTGTCATCGGGCACAACGTTCTTTTTGATTTGACCTTTCTTCGAGAAGAATTTAGGCGCCTCGGCATGTCGCTATCAACGGGTCCGGCCGTGGACACGCGGCGTCTCATCGAGCGCAGCGTTGGCCGCGGCGCGGCTCTTTATGAGGCGGCGCATGACCTAGGCATCGAAATTCCCAGTCTGGAGGCTTCAACGTCCGATCGGCCCAGGCAAGCTTTGACCGATGTTTTGATTTTACGTGAAGTTTTTGAGCGTCTTTTATCGCGCTTGCGCCAACAAGAAGGTATTCTCCGTTTGGGTGATTTGCTGCGCGTGGCACGCGTTAATTGATTCCGCCTGATGCCAACAAGCTTCATCATTGATCCCCGGAAAAAATTTTCCCTGCAGGAATTAATCCAAGCAAGCACAACATCCGGATTTTGGGATTTGAGCCCGGTTTCTTGGTCCCGAATCCGGCGCTCGCACTGGGCCTTGTTGAGTATTTTGAAAAGCGGCCGATCGGTTTACGGAATCCACACCGGTTTTGGAAGTCTCCAGACCCAAGCTATTGATGCGAGTGAACTTGAATTGCATCAGCGTGAGTTGGTGGCGTCGCACGCGTGCGGCCTCGGCGATCCCTTGGACGCCTCCCAAGTCCGCGCTTTGATGTATTTACGCCTGCGGCAATGGGGACGGGGTTTCAGTGGAATTTCCGAGCGTGCGGCGCGCGTTTATTTGAATTTGGCCAATAGCCCATATCTCCCGCGCGTTCCCAGCCAAGGATCGGTGGGCGCTTGCGGGGATTTAATTCCCATGGCGCACGTGGCTTTGCAGGCGCTTAAGCGCATTCCCCGGGGGTCTTTGGGGCCCAGGGATGGCCTGGCCATGATTAATGGAACGGAAGCGGCGCTGGCCGTGAGCCTGTTGGCTTTTGGTGACACCCAAGCGCTTTTTGAGGCCGTCTCAAAAATAGCGGCCTTGACGCTTTTTTCCATTTCCGGCAAAACCGAAGCGTGGGAACCATCTTTCACGCGTCTCAAAAACCACGCTGACATGAGCGTTGTTTCCGAACGGCTCATCTCGCTTTTAGGCCGGTACAAAAATGGCGGCTTGCCACAAGACCCCTATAGCCTGCGCGCCGCGCCGCATCTTTTGGGAGCGGCCTCCCGTGCCCTTGCCTTCGGGCTTGATATGCTAAGTGAAGAAGCGGAATCTATTACAGATAACCCGGTATTTCTTGACAAGCCCAAGCCCCACGCGCGCCATGGAGCGCACTTTCACGGAATTCACGTGGCCTTAGCGGCTGATTTAGGCGCTTGGGCGCTTAATTTGCTGGGCGTTGCGAGTGAACGCCGTGTGGATTATTTGTTGTCAGGCAAACACGGGCTGCCCGCGATGCTCGCGGCGCGCCCCAAAAGTTCCGGACTCATGATCGTACATGTTGCCCAGGCCGCGCTCGTGGCGGAAAACCGTCTTTTAAGCAACCCTGCATCCGCGGATTCAATCCCAACGAGTGCGGGGCAGGAAGATGTGGTGCCGATGGCCATGGGCGCCGCCTTAAAGCTTCAGCGCGCCGCGGCCAACACTTCAAGAATTTTGGCCGCCGAAGCCCTGGCCGCGGGCCGGGCATTGGAACTTTCCGGACGCGTTCAAGAGTTGCGCCGGAAAACTAAGCTTGCGCCTTTTGTGGATTTTTTGATGAAAGCCGCCGGCTCCTCCTGGTCCCTGCAGGATCAGGGATTTTCGCCGGCGCTTGAAACCATCGCCGCATCTTTACGGTGTTTAGAGCCCCAAGAGAAGTAAAATAACCATGCCGTGCTTGCAAGGCTAATTTTAAAGCTTATTGCCGTTTTGTTGTTGGTCGCCGGTTATTTGTTTATCAATAATCCCACCAAGATTCATGAGATTGTGACCTCGTTGCGCGATAGTATTTTTAATGACGCCTATTTAAGACTGCACCGGAGGCGCATTGGCAATGTGCTCATTGTCATTGGAGTTATTTTGATGGCGGTTGCCTGGTTTGGCCGGTAATCTTCTGGAGAAAATTTTCCCGAGTCAAACATGGCCGGGCGATCAAGCGCTTGATTGGTTAAGGCGCGAATCGCGCCAGCGCGGACTCTATATAGAATTAGCCGGCAGCGAGGCCATCTCGCGCCATTTGCAGCTTCGCAAGGGTGTCGTTAACGAGGATTCGACCTGCTGGACCTGGGATTTGGGAATTCGGGTTCTTGACGGACAGGGCCGCGAAGGTTTGGCCTCCGCGTCTATTGGCGATTGGGACTGGGGATTGTTGGGGGATATTCTTGACCAAGCATCAGCAGCCTTAAAATGCAGCGCTGGCGATCCATGGCGGATACCGCCCTGCTTGGCGGATTACCAAGGCGCTCTCATGGACGTCCGTGGTTTTCTAGATCAGAACAAGCCTCATGATGGCCCGCGTGAAAATCGGAAATTTGAGATTCCAAGCGTTGTCAATGGCCCCGGGTCCGATGAGAGTGGATTCCGCCAATGGTTTTTCTTGATGAAAGATTGGGAAGCGGCTTTGCTAAAGCATCCTCAATTAAACGATGTGCTGGAAATGAGCTTGGAATCAACTCAAGAGTCATGGGCGCTTTTTTCGTCGTTTGGGTTAAGGCGCCAGGAACTATTGCAGGATTATTCTTGGAGTGTTTCTTTGGTGGCCGGCGCCGGAACGGAGGTGCAAAATTATGGTGCCGCCGTCAGCAGCCCCAGCTTCGAGTCGTTATTGAAAAAGGTCCCTCGGTCCGCCTCTAAAGCGGCCGGGATCGCCACGGGGCTTTTGGGAGCACGGCGGACTTACGGCGGACGTTATCCCGTTATTTTTGATCCGTGGCTGATGCAAGAAATTTTATCGCTCTTATCGTCAACTCTGTGCGCGGATGAGATCATGCGCGGGTTTTCGCCTTGGCGGGGCCGCTTGGAAGAGATGGTCGCCAGTCCCTTGGTAACGCTTGTTGATGACGGCGCGTTTTTAGGCGGATCAGGAACAAGTTCTTGGGATGACGAGGGTCTGCCCACGCAGGAAACGACGCTGATTCGCCAGGGCGCCCTGCAAGGTTTTCTTTGTGATTTAAAGTCGGCTCGCCAGATGGGCTCTTCATCTACGGCTAACGCGTCAAGGAACTTCTCCGGCGCGGTGTCTCCGGCCGCAACCAATTTTTATCTTAAAGCCGGCGCCATGGAACCCCAGGCCATTCTTTGCGATACCAAGCGCGGCATATATTTGGTTGAACTTCAGGGAATTCACACGGTGGATACGGCAACCGGCGATTTTTCCCTCGGCGGCGCCGGCTTTTGGGTTGAGAACGGGGAGCGCGCCTGGGCTCTTCAAGAGCTCACCGTAGCAGGAAATATTTTTGACATGCTCAAGCGCATTGATGCCGTGGGGTCGGACCTTAAATTTGAAGGACCCTTGGCCTCACCCACGGTCCGGGTAACGGAGCTTGATATCGGAGGGGAGAATCGTGATTAGTGAAGAATTGCTGTCTTTGCTTGTTTGTCCCCAATGCAAAGGACCGCTTGTCATGTGGCTGCTGCCATTGGATCAGAATGAGGCGCGGGTCGGCGAGTGGCTGGATTGTCATGCCTGCCGCCGGCGTTACCCGATTCGTGATGATATCCCAGTGATGCTCCCCGATGAGGCAAAACAGTATTAGCAATAGAATTTTTTTTAGACGCGCCAGTTCCAAAATTTTTTTCGTTTCGCTTCTGATGACCTTGGACTTTGGACCTTGGACTTTGGACCTTCTTAAGGCCGAGCCCTGGACTCTGGATCGCTACATTGAAGAAGCGCTGCGGCGCTCGCCCGAATTTGCCGAGTCACAAGAAGACCTCGTTCAGGCGGATTCCAAGAAGACCCAGGCCATTGCCGAATCCTGGCTTCCCGAAATTACGGCCACGGCCAAAACCTACCCTTATGGCTACAATCCGGATAATAACGACAATTTTTCATCCTGGGACACGACGGCGCACACCATCAGCTATAGCGCCAAGGCGACGCTTAATCTATTTAATTCTTTTAGCGATGTTCGAGACGTAACCTTGGCCAAATTGGGCCTGCATGATGCTCAAGACGATCTGATCGTTCAGCACCGAAGCCTAATCATCAAGGCCATGAGCGTTTATTTAGACTTTTTTCTTAAAACCAAACGTCTTGAGGTCATTATGACGAATGCCAAAAATCGCCGTGAGCAATACGAGTTGACAGAGGGGCTTTACCGTGAGGGATTAAAAAGTCTCTATGATGTGCAGAAAACGCAGATTGACCTCTACTCCGGCGAACTTCGTGAAACCTCCGCGCGCAATGAGCGGCAGTTAGCCTTGGCGCGTTTTAATTTGCTCCTCGATCAACCTTTACAAGTTGAGCCGGAGTTGGCCCCGCTGCCTGAATCCGCTTTGGGTAGGATTCCGGTTTTCGATGAAGCCCTCAAATTGGCCCTTCAAAACAGGCCCGAGGCAAGGAAGGCGCGGCGGACGTTGGAGAGCAAGCGATTGACCTTGCGGCAGGAGGGCCAAGATGTCTTACCCGGTTTATCCGCTGACTTGTCAGGAAGCTGGAGCCAGGAGCCGTATTTTGACGGCGTAAATCCTCAATTGGGCGAGAGAAAAACCGGCTACAATATCGCCGTCAGTCTTTCTTATAGTTTTGGCCTGGGCCCGTGGCCCTCGTGGCAAGAGTATATTCGGGCCGAATCTTCCCTGCGCCAAGCAGAACTCGATTTAGCAGAGATTATCCGCAACGTTCAAGAGGAGGTAGTCTCCGCGCATTTAGAGCTCGATCGCAGCCAAAAAGCCTTTAATATCTCTCGACTTAAGGAGTTATTGGTTCGGGAAAGCGCCTCGCAGGTGCGCGAGCGTTACCGCCAGGGAGCCTCCGGCATTTTGGAGTTGACACAGGCGGAGCAAGACCTCCTGCAAAGCGAACTCGAGTCATCTGATTTGCTCAAAGATTATTATCTGGCGCAGGCAAAATATACAATGGCTGTTGGTTTATGGACCGACAGAAAGTGACCGGCGCTCATTGATGATTGTTAACCGCAGAGGGGTCTTGGCGATTTTTTTAGTCGCCACGGCCGCGGTTGCGGGCGGCACATTGTTGTGGCGCGGCAAAAAAAATCATTCTAACAACAAACCAGTGCCATCGGAAATGTTAACGGTCACGCGGGGGGGCTTGAAAAAAATTTTCAGGGAAACCGGCGAGGCCATCCCCAAGGTCGCGGTCGAGGTGCATTCAAAAGTGAGCGGCCGCATTTTGGACATTTACGTGCGCGAAGGCCAAGTGGTTCGATCGGGCGACCGTTTGGCCTTGTTGCAGCCCGGAAAATCAGAATTGGACCGCTATGTGCCTGTTGAGATTGCGGCGCCCATCGGCGGGGTTGTCTTGGCCGGGGCCAAAGATGAGCCGCCCAAAGAGGGCGAGCGCTTTTTACAGCCCGGCGATTATGTGGCCGGCCTTTTTGACTCCACCAAGGCCACGCCGTTAATGACGATTGCCGATATGCGCGAGATGGCGGTTGAGCTTAAAATCAGCGAGATGGAGATTTTAAAGCTCAAGCCCGGCCTTTCGGTGACGGTCAAAATGGACGCGCTTTTGGGTGAAGTTTTTTCCGGGGTGGTCGAATCCATGGCCCCGCGGGCCATGAAAGATGCCAATGATCTTAAGGTGTTTCGCGTGGTCGTGGGTTTGTCGCGGCCGGATGAACGCTTGCGCGCCGGCATGACCGCGCGCGTTGAAGCGGTTTTGGCCAGCCGGAGCAATGCGCTCAAGGTCCCTTTGGGCGCGATTTATGAAGAGGGCCAGGAACAGTTTGTTTATGCGCACTCCTCAATGGGGCCTAAGAAAATGGCCATTGTCACCGGCATTAAGAACGAACTTGAAGCCGAAGTGTTGAGCGGATTAAGCGAAGGTGATTCGGTTTATCCCGAAAAACCCGCTGGCACCTCCTCTAAAAAAGGAAAATGAGTTATTGGGTTGAAAAGACAAAAAAATTTCAACCCTATAACTCTATAACCCAATAATCCGTATGAGCCATGTCGTCCAATGCCGCGAACTGCAAAAAATATACGGCCGCGACTTTGCCGCTTTGCGCGGGATATCTTTTGACATTGCCGCAGGGGAGATGATCGCCGTTGTTGGTCCTTCGGGCTGCGGCAAATCCACGCTTCTTAATATTTTGGGCCTTTTGGACCATCTCACCTCGGGCTCGTATCTGTTAATGGGTGAGGAGTCGCTGCGGCTTTCCGAATCCAAACGCACGTTGTGGCGGCGGCGCCACATCGGATTTGTGTTTCAGGCGTTTAATCTTTTGCCCCGGCTCTCCACGCTCGAAAATGTCATGCTGCCGCTTTCTTATTTGGGCCAAAGCCGCGCGCGCAGCAAATCGCGCGCCGGGGAACTTTTAGACATGCTGGGCCTGGGCTTAAAAAGTCAAACCACGCCCCTGGAGCTCTCCGGGGGCGAGCGCCAGCGCGTCGGCATCGCGCGCGCTTTGGCCAATGATCCGGATTTGATTTTGGCTGATGAGCCGACGGGAAATTTAGACAGCAAAACAGGCGCGGATATTTGGCGGATTTTTGAAGAGCTGCACCAAAAAGGAAGAACGATCGTTATCGTCACGCATGACCCTGCATTAGCCGCTAAAGCCGGGCGCGTGCTAAGGATTCAAGACGGCCAGATTGTGGCTAACCCTAATCGCCGGACTTCTTGAAATTTGGGCGCATAAAATGCGCTCATTTTTAAGTTTTCTGACAGTGGCCATCGGCGTGGCTGCCTTGCTCTACACTTTTGCCATGACCGAAGGGCAAAATCAGAGGATGAAAAGAGCTATGGAGCTTACAGGTCCGGGCCGTCTGGTCATTTCCGCGAAGCGTGACTATCAGTCCCAGGGGCTCTCCACCGGGTTGACCTATGATGATGCCCGGGCCATTCGGGAAGCCTACCCAGGGCTTTTTATGGTGTCCCCGGAACAGCAGGCGTGGGCGGGGAGGTTTCAGGTTGATGGTTTTGAGGATAAACGTTTTCAATTTATCGGCGTTACTCCGGAGTGGGCGAAAAGGGATTGGGTTTATGAGCTTCGCGGACGCTTTTTGCGATGGGAGGACGTCAGCCATGCGGCTCGAGTGTGCGTTCTCATCGAACCCGGAGGCTGGCTTAAAAAGCCGGCTTGGTTGAAATTTTTTGGAATGGACAATCCATTTACAATCTGGATGAAGCGTCATGATATTCTTGGCAAAACCATGGTCATCTCCGGAGAAACTTATTTTGTTGCGGGCATTTTACAGGAACCGCCGCGCGAGAAGGATCCCCGCTGGTATGGCCGGGGGCGGGGTTTTTATTTAGGCGGCCGGGGCATTATTCCGATCACCACATTTTTTAAGTTTGTGGGTAACCGGCAAGGGCGCGTTGTGGACAATTTGGGTAAAATTGATGAAATTAGCGTTGACACGGGGCAGGAAAAAACCTTGGCCCTCTACGAACGGCGCCTCCGGTCCTTGCTTTTGGCCCGGCACCGCGGCGAGGAGGATTTTGAGATCCGAGCTTATGCCGAGATGTACGCCGAACAAATGGCGGAACAAAAGAAGGCGGCCTTGGCTATTATGGTCATGGGCGCGGTTTGTGTTTTGGCGGGCGGCATTGGCATCATGAATGTGACCTTGGCCACGATTTATTCGAGAATCCGGGAAATCGGCATCCGCCGTGCCGTGGGCGCCTCCCGCCGGGATATTCTTCTGCAATTTGTCATCGAGGCCATGCTGTTGGGATTTTTAGGCGGTCTAGCGGGCGTTGGCCTGGGCGTGGCGGGCATTAATTGGTTTTTAAAGGGGGTGCGCTGGATGGAAATTGCCACTTTTGAGTGGCATCATTTTGCTCTAGCTTTATTGATTTCCATAGGTACCGGTTTTATTTTTTCCGTGTACCCCGCCTGGATCGCCGCCAAGCTCGATCCCGTGGAGGCGTTGAGGTATGAGTAAACGTCCAGTTTCGCAAACCGCGAACATACCCATTGCGTCATTACGAGGGCCCACATTCGCTTCGTTCATTGTAAATTCCGGGCCCGTGACAATCTCATGGAGTAAGAGCGCGTTCAAACAGCCAAATCGGCCATATTATTACCGTTCAACCCCTAATGGCCTCGAACGCCGGCGCGGTGAGATTTGAAAAGTAAGGGAAACATGGAAATTTATAGTTAGGGGTGGCAAGAATTTTTATTTTAATTTTTCGTGAAACGCCGATAGGGCTTTTCAAAATTCGGTATTCTTATTCGGCATGATTGAGCCGTTTAAGGGATTTCGGATTTATCCTAATGGGCCGCGTTCCGGGGAATTGCTTTGTTTGCCGTATGATTGCTTGACCCCGGATATTGAAAAAAAGTTACGCGCCGTGAACCTTAATGCCATTCACCTGGAAGAGCCCAGGCCCAATCTCTCCATGGGTCGGAGAAGATGGCAAAAGTGGGTCTGGGAAAAACGGCTTATTGATGATAAAGCGTCCTATTATTTGTTGACCGAGACCTTCGGGGGCGTTAAGCGCGCGGGGATTTTAGCTCTGGCGCGTTTAACTGGAAACGCGCCCAAGAAATACATTTGGCCGCATGAAAATGTATATCGCAAGTTTATTGGACGGCGCAAGAATCATTTTCGCAAGCTTAAGCTGCATTTATCCCCTATTTTTTTGGTGGCTGAAGACCGCAATAAATTATTGCGGTATACGCTCGATGAACTTCTGGCAGCGTCATCGCGGTGGCCCAAAAGCAATTTTCCACCATCTTTATTCGACAAGGTGGCCCGCGACTTGGTTCTTATCCAGGATAAATTTTGGATTGACCGCCTGAAAGAGGCTTTGGAGCCCAGGGAAGGATTTTTGGTCGCCGATGGACACCACCGTTATCAGGCGGCTTTGGAGCTGGCGAAAACCGGCCGGCTCACGCACACGTTGTGTTACGTGACCAGTTCCCAGGGCAAGGTCGGCCTATTAAAACAGCATCCGGCGATTCCCGGGCGCCGGCATCATGAGCAGAAAGTTCCATCGTTACCGGATGTGATTGCCTTGGCCAAACAGGGCAAATTGATGCCGCGAAAAACGACGTATTTCTGGCCCAAAATTCCCTGCGGCTTGGTTTATGCTGAAATATAGAAATATGAGCTCCAAGTTTCAATTTTCAAGCTCCCAGTTGGAAGAAGTAGAAATAGAAGAATTTTTCGAATTGGAAATTTTTTCTATTTTCGTTCATGGGCTTGGAACCTGGAACCTGGAACCTGGAATTTGGAACTTACCATGATTCGCGTTCGTTTCGCTCCCAGTCCGACGGGTTTTCTCCATGTCGGCGGCGCGCGCACCGCGCTGTTTAATTGGCTTTTTGCCCGGCACCACAAAGGAACTTTTGTTTTGCGTATCGAAGATACTGATGAGGTGCGCTCAACCCATGAGTCCGTGGACGCGATTTTGGGCAGCATGGCGTGGCTGGGTCTTGATTGGGACGAGGGCCCGATCTTGGAGGGGTCAGGGGTCGGGAGTGATGGGTCGGGATGGAAGTCAAAAGGCAATTACGGTCCTTATTTCCAGATGCAACGCCTGGAGCATTACAAGAAATACTTAAGACAGCTCGAAGACGCGGGCCGGGCCTATCGCTGTTATTGCACCCCTGAAGAAGTGGAAATGATGCGGGTTCAAGCCCAGCTTGAGAAGCGGCCGCCGAAATACGACGGCCGCTGCCGCGAATTAACCGAAAAGGAGCGCCGAGACAAAGAAGGGGCCGGCCGCAAGTGGACCCTTCGGTTTAAAATGCCCCAAGAAGAGAAAACTGTTATTCATGATTTGATTCGCGGCGAGGTTCACTTTGAAAATATCTTGCAGCAGGATTTGATTATTCAAAAAACTTCCGGCGTGCCGACGTATAATTTCGCCTGCGTCGTGGATGACCATCAGATGGAAATTTCTCATGTGATCCGCGCGGAAGAGCATCTCTCCAACACCCCCGCACAGGTGTGCATGTATGCGGCGTTGGGTTGGACGCCGCCTCAATTTGCGCATCTTTCGATGATTTTGGGCGCTGACGGCACCAAGCTCTCCAAGCGCCACGGCGCCACCTCCGTTTTGGAATACAAGAATCAGGGATATCTGCCTCAAGCCATGCGCAATTATCTGGCTCTTTTGGGTTGGGCGACGGAAACCAGCCAAGACATTTTTGAGGTTCAAGAGCTTTTCGATAAATTTGATCTGGATCGCTGCCAGAAAAATCCCGCGACTTTTGACTTCGCCAAGCTCGATTGGATGAACGGCATGTATATCCGCAAACTTTCCCAAGCGGACCTTGTCGAGGCGTCAAAACCCTTTTTGCCCAAAGACGCGGCGCAACAAACGCCTAACTTGTCTGAATTGGTGGTCCTGGAACAGGAAAAATACCGTGTGCTTTCGGATGTGCCCAAGATGCTGGATTTCTTTTTTACCGAGGAATTCGTTTATCATTGGGATGATTTGAACGGCCTCATGGTTAAGAGTCCCCATTTGAAAACGCATGAGGCGTTGGAGCGTTTAATCGAGTTCACGGAATCCAAGTTTTTCAAATTAGAGCCTTTTGTTGAAACCCAGATAGAGGCGGCATTGCGCGAGATAGCCAAAGACTTAGGGTGGAAGACCGCCGAAGTGTTTCATCCGCTTCGATTCGCGGTTTCCGGCAGGCTTCAAGGGCCGAGCCTATTTCATATGGCCGCTGCCTTGGGCAAGGGCCGAGTCGTGCTGCGCCTGGCGCGTTTAAAAAAATCTATCAAAGAATCCGCTGCTAAATAATGTCCCAACAAAAAGAATTTGTCAGCGTCATTTTGCCGGCGTATAACGAAGAGGCGACGCTGGGCATGGAAATCGACAATATCCGCCAGGCTTTGACCAAGGCCGGATATTCCCATGAAATCATCGTGGTGGATGATGGCTCCAAAGATTCCACCTCTAAAACCGCCGAGGCAAAGGGCGTGCGGCTCATTCGCCACAGTGTTAATCGCGGCGTGGGCGCGGCGCGTAAAACCGGCATTTTAGAAGCCAAAAGCGAGATCATCATCACCAGCGATGTTGACGGCACCTATCCCCATCAGGATATTCCGCGGCTCATTGAAGCCTATCCTGATTGCGACATGGTCGTGGGCGCGCGCGTGGGAATGAGCGTGTGCGAGCCTTTTTACAGGCGGTTCCCCAAATACCTTATTCGTCAAATGGCGAGTCATTTAAGCGGTGTGGAAATTCCTGATTTGAATTCCGGCCTGCGCGTGATCAAGAAGGCCGTGGCGGTGCGCTATTTTGCGCTGTTGCCCGAAGGCCACTCCTGGGAAAGCACGATCACGTTGGCTTTTTTGTGCAATGGCCATCCCGTCAAGTTTGTGCCGATCAATTATTTTAAGCGCAAGGGCGGCAAATCGAGTTTCCATCCCGTCAAAGACACTTACAGTATGATTTTGCTTGTTATCCGGACAACGATGTATTTTAATCCCCTGCGCGTGCTGTTGCCTTTGGCGATCGGGTTTCTTGGGGCGAGCCTCTCCAAGATGATTTATGACTGGATCGTTTACCGCCACATCGGCGGCGTGGATGTCACTCTTTTTTTAACCGGCATTTTAATCGGCATTGCGGGATTTTTGGCTGACCTTCTCGTCATGCTGCACCGGAAACCGCCCAGGGTTTGAAAACGGGTTATTGTGTTATCGGGTTATTGAGTTATAGAGTTAAAAAACCAGATAGCTCAATGACCAGGGACTAAATGGCCTCAAAAAAACGTCAATTTTCGACTTCGGTCAAGAATCCGGCCGTTGCTGCCGCCCCGCCTGCAAACCCATTTTGGTTTCAGGCGCTCCTTTGGACGTCTTTAGCCTGGATGTTTTTTGTGGCGTGGTCCTATTGGAAGCAAGATACCCCTGGAATCAGCTTGTTGGCAGTCTTTACGTTCACCCCGCTTTTCCCCCAATGGTCTGCGTTCGTGCGCCATTTGTTGGGATTTGGGGTCTGGCTCGTGCCCTTTGCGGGCGCTACAAGCGCCGGATTATTGGCCTTGGGCGGGCGTATCAATGTTAAACCGTTGGGCCGCCTGGTTCTTGGGGCCACGCTGGGTCTGATGATGCTTTCGTATCTCGTGCTTTTTTTGGGTTTTATTCAACTTTATAAGCCACCGGTCTTCTGGGCGGTCTTTGGCGCCGGCGCCATCGTCGCATTGGCGGGGATAAAATCAACATTGTTCCCGGTCGTTCGATCCGCAGCGAGGCAGTTAAGAGAGAACATCAAAAAAAATTATCCCTGGGCCGTGATTATGCTAATTATCGTTGCGGCTTTGGCTTTTGTCATGGCTTTTGTGCCGGAGATTTTTTACGACAGCATGGTTTATCACCTGGGCACGCCGCGCTGGTACCTTCTTGAGGGCGGTATTAAAGCGCACAATGTCATGCACTCAAAGTTTCCTTTGCTCATGCAAATGCTCTATGTTTTGGGATTGGGACTATCTGGCGAAGCCGCGGCCAAGCTTTTCCATTGGGTGACGGGCGTTTTGCTCGCGCTCCTTTGCGTGGCTTGGGCCGATGAGGAGGGGGAAGTCCAGGCCGGCTGGTGGGGCGCGCTGGTGTTTTTATCCATGCCCATGACTCAAATGAACTGGTGGACCGCCGGCGTGGATGTGGGCACCAGCTTATTTTCTTTGGCGGCGTTTTGGTCTTGGGCTAAGTCATTTCAGGATACGGATCATCGCCAAAATTGGCTTGTTTTAACCGGGCTTTTGGGCGGCGCTGTTTTTGCTTGCAAATACACGGGCGGCGTCATTCCAGCGGTTATTCTCGCGGCACACTTCGGCATCAGAGCCTTTGGCGACAGAGGGATTAAAAATGCTTTAAAGGAAACGACGATTTTAGGGCTGTGCGCTTTTGCCGTTGCTTTGCCCTGGCTCATCAAAAATTTGATTCATACGGGCAACCCGTTTTATCCTTTTTTAGGTGGGCTTTTGGGTGGCGAAGGCTATGACGCGCAAAAAATGTCCCACTTTCGAGGGGAAAACAGGGGCCTCCCGGTAAATAATTTGTGGGAAGCCCTGGCGCTGCCCTGGATATTGACTTTTAACAATCTATCCAGCCTCTCCCATTTAGGGCCGCTTCCATTGGCGTTGATGCCGGTTGCTTTTGTGGCGGCCTTGCGCCGGGAATTGCCGCGATGGATCCGGTATGTTTTCAGTGCTGCTCTGATTGGCATGGTGATCATGTTGACCTTAAACCGTCTGACCAGATATTCCATGCCTTTTTTAGCGCCCATTGCTTTGGCCCTGGCTTGGTCGCTCGCGCGCGCCTGGAGCCGCCAGCGCTATTTTTTTCAAGCGGCCGCGATTGGCGCTATCTTTATCATGTATAGCTCGAACATGCTTAATGCCCTGGGCATTTTGCACAGTTCGCATCGGCCCTGGTCCGTTCTCATGGGCCTTGAGTCACCGAGGGAGTATCTCTCCTATACGCATGCCGGACAAAACCCCTATCCCGCCACCGCAGGCTATGATTTTGCCAAAGAGGTTCTTCCTCCGGGTAGTAAATTGTTAATTTTAGGCGATGAGAAAACCTCAACCTGCGAAGTGCCGTTCCGGTCGGCGGGCGTTTTCGACATTGGGCTTCCAGCGATCTGGTCTCGCGAGGCCAAATCAGCAGATGATTTGGCCAAGCGATTTCAGAGGGAAGGCATCACGCACATTTTGGTGAATTTATCCGAAGGCCGGCGGATATCGGGTTATGGAATTTTTAATTGGCCGGATGAGGCGCTGGCTCTTTTTTGCGATTTTTGGGACAGCCGCGTGCGCCTCTTAAAGGAAATTCCAATTCCAGAAAAACTTTACACGGGCAAGCCCCCCATTTTTCTCTATAACATCGCCTCGGAGGAAGAAGCCGGCCGCACGTTGCCTCCATGGAATTCTGTATTTTTCATTATTGAGGAACTCAAGGCGCCCTCCAACACGCCAACCGCCCTAGCCGATAAAAAAGCCTGGCTTGCCCCGTTAAAAGAAAAATTTCCGCAGGTTAAAGCCTTTGGTAACCGTTGGTTTGAACTCGAACAGGTTGAGCGCTCATTCGCAGCTCAAGCCGCTTGCGACAACGCCCAGAATAAATCACGATGTCTAGAACAAGTTGAGCACAAAATGCTTTTGAGGGGAAAAAATAAGTAGGGATGATAAGATAGTTTTGCACGGGGTCGTCGCAGACGATATTTTTGGAGCTTGAGCCTTTTGATTGCGACATTTCCCACAAAAGCGGGAATCTAAGCCCCGGTCCTATTGGTTGGGTTATTGTTATTGCCAGATGAGGTAACGGTAGCCTGCGTGGCTCTGAACCACGTCGTATAGGTTCGAATCCTAGTCTGGCAGCCAGCTTTGGCAGTAAACAAACCGGTCCTCCAAGTAGTCCAGGTCGCCCCAGACTTCTGGCAGCGGTTTTAGGGTGATTCGGACCCTTGATTTCTCGCCGTCCAGAATGACTTGTTTCACCAAGCGGCACAGCATTTCCTTTTTTTCCACCTGGCCCAGCTTCTCATAGAGCGTCAAAAAATTCCGCATGTATCGCCGCACTGCTTCCGCGTCGATTTCCTGGCGCTCCAATTCCAGAATCTCCTTATCAAGAAGCGCCAGTTTTTCGCCGAACTCAGGTTTTCTTGCGGCCAGCTCATCCAGTCTGGCTTCATAAAAAGTCCTTTTGGGACAATCGGCCCCCTGCTCTCCCAACATGCTCACCAAGTTTCTGGCCTCGGCGTCTATCTTGCCGATCTCGGCCGTAAAATAGCTTCTCTGCTTTCTCTTTACCGGCAACTCGACCTCTGCCGAAACCTTCGCCTTTTTGACGATCTCTTTTATCAGCTTTTCATCGCTGCTTAAAAGGCCCAGCCTTTTAAGGACGAAATCTTCAATGGCTTGCGCTGGAACGCTTCTTACCGCGCAAGCGTTCCGGTCCATTTTAGCGACGGATACGCAACGGTAGTAGAAAAAGCGAAGCTTGTTCTTTTTTAAGACGCCATGCGGCGTCATGGCTTGCCCGCAGGAGGCGCAGCGTATCAATCCGCGCAGAATATAGGCATGTTTTAGGCTTTCCACCATTTTATTCCTGCGGCCCTTTCCATTTCCGTTCATTACCTCTTGGACTTTGTTGAAGATATCCTCCGGTATGATCCCCGGGTGTTCTCCGGGGAGCGCCTGGCCCCTAAACGTGATCTTGCCGATGTAAAGAGGATTTCTCAGCAGATACCACAGGTTGGTTCTATTGAATCTGCCGCCGCCTTTTCTTCGCCCCTTATGCGTTGTCCATTCTTTCACCCGGTATCCCTTGCCGTCTAAGATTTTTGCCGTGGCCCACAAAGACCGCGTGCGCAGGTAACCGTCAAACATTTCCTGCACGGCTACGGCTTCGTCCGGATTGATGACCAAGGATTTTTTCTCTTTGTCTATGTCATACCCTATGATTGGAAAACCTCCGGTCCGTTTTCCCTTTCTGGCCATCGCAGCCAATTTGTCTCGTGTGCGTTCGCTGATCATTTCGCGCTCAAACTGGGCGAACTCCATCAGAATGGAGCGCATGAGGCGCCCCACCGGCGACGTGGTGTCAATGGGTTGGGTGACAGAGACAAAATGAATGCCGCAACGCTCAAAAATCTCCAGGATTTGGAGAAAATCCTTGGTGTTGCGAGTCAGGCGGTCGTACTTATAGCAGACCACCACGTTAAATTTTTGATGGCGGGCATCTACGAGAAGTTTTTTGATTCCAGGGCGATCCAAATTGCCTCCAGAAAACCCCGGATCGCTGTAGGTTTCAGGGCAAACGCGCCAGCCTTCCGGCTCCCGGCTTTTAATGAATGCTTCGCAATATTCCCTTTGGGAATCGATGGAGGTAAACTGAGCGTTTAGATTTTCATCTGTTGATTTGCGCGTATAAACAGCGCATAAAATCGTCTTGTTTTTCTCAGCCTCCCCCCGGTATGTTCCCATGCCGCTCATAGAGACACCGATTACCTTCCTTCCACAAAACAATCAAGTCCTTTTTGCCTCATCGGGACTGAAGCCTAAAGCGAGTTGCCCGAAGAATCAAGGGGTCTCTTTCCCTGCCGTTTCGGTCTGGGCAAGCGCTTTTTCCTCGGCGGCCATCCTAACCACAGCTAGAGACAGAAGCTCTATGACGCGATCCGAGCGCTCTTCGGGCGTCATCTCATCATCAAGCAGGGGCAATGGGTGAGTTTGTTTTTTCATTTGGCTCTCTACCCACAACGACGAATGAAACGGCAAAATCGGTGAAAACGGAGCATTGACATAGTAAACATTTGTTTACTACTATTGCGGTTTAGGATGAGGTGAGCAAAATGACCAATCTAACCCAAAAACAGAAGAAAGTTCTCGATTTTATTTCGCATTTCATCCACAAGAGCGGCCAGTCCCCCACTTATAGGGAGATTCAGGCCCACTTCCGGTATGCATCATTGAGGGCCGTGGTCCGGCACATCGAGGCGCTGGTCAAAAAGGGATTCCTGGAAAAAGGGCGGCGGCAATTTCGGAGCCTTATGCCGACATCGGGGATCGTCAAGCCAGAGTGGTCCGGCCTGATTCCATTGCCCGAGGTGATGGCCGCGGTGCCGGCCGGAAACCCCAGGGCGATTTTAGACGAGATAGAAGAGGTGCATTGGATATCCAAATCCATCACCGGCCCCGGCGAGTTCTTTTTCTTCCGCGTCGAGGGTGAGAGCATGATCAATGTGGGCATATTATCCGGCGATTCCGTCATCGCCAGGAAACAAGCGGCGGCGGACGTCGGCGACATAGTGGTCGCCGCGCATCAAGGGGCGGTGACGCTCAAACGCTATGGCCGGGATTCAAAGGGGAACCATCTTTTGATCCCGGAAAATGATCAGCTGGAGACCAGGGTCATCGACTCCGGCGATCCCGATTTTCTCATTGCAGGAAAAATGATGTTTTTGATCCGCAAAACGCAAAACCTCAAGCAGATCCAGCAAATAGCGAAGCTACTGGTTTAGTCCGCACAAGAGCAGATTTAACGGAACGGTCGTGAGGAGGGTCTTATGAAGAAATCTATTTCAGCCAAAAGAAACACCTGGATCGCCTGCCCCAAGTGCGGACACAAAGTGGCCCGCGTCAGGATTTGCGACATGGAGCTTAAATGCAAGCGCTGCGGGCACAAATTTGAAGCCGTTATCGGAGTTTCAAAAGCAATGATGGTCAGAGAGGGAGGTGCGCCCTATCAGGCGGAACCAGTGAAACAAAAAGACGGATAGGTTTCTATCCGAAAAAATTATTACAGCGCTATTTCCGTATCCGGATCTGCGGCCAAGGCCGCAAATCCGGCGATCCTAACAGAGCCACCATAGTTCGGCCCGAGCCCCTTTGAGGGCCAGCGCCAGCTTGAAGCCTGGTCGTTATGCGGGACATGTTCCCGTTTTAGCGGCCAGGCTTTTTTATTTGAGCCGTCCGGCCTCGTGCGGGGCATGTCCTTTGCGCGAGGAGGAGGCTCGTGCCCGAAGACAAGGACAGCGATCGCTATGGATCGAACCGGATCGAATCGTGGGAGATTGAGCTGGCGCAAAGCGTCGCCAGATCGTTCAGGACATTTCTGGAACGGGAGGATTTGGAGGGCGAGTTATTCAAGAAGCTCGCGGATCTCAAAAGCAGGGAGCATCCTCATGCCCTTAATTGGAGGTCTTTCCTGGCCAAATCCCTGTATAACGCGGCGCGCGATTACATTCGCCTATGGAAGATTCGTCAGCGGAACATTTCATACCTAGACTTTGAATTTCCATCCCAGGAAGGGGAGGGGCTCTCGACCCTTGAAGAGATGCTCGCCGCCCCGCCGGATTCTATCGATTCCCGGCTGGAGTTCGAAGAAGTTTGGTCGGAGCTCTCCCCCGAGATTAAGGAGCTTTGGCTGCTTTTGGCTCAGGAGGGAGGCAACCAGGCGGCTGTGGCCAGAAAGTTAGGTAAACCGGTAGATACGGTCAAGTATTGGTTCAAAAAGATCAGGCGAACGTTCCAGAAGCGCGGTCTTAGGTGACCTTAAAAGGGCGTTTCACCGATTTTGCGATCTCATTCGTCGTTATGGGTGAGAGGCAAGATGTCACAGACGATTTTAGGAACACTTTATCGGTTTAGCCTGACCAAGCCGGGAAGCAAGCCGACGCTATTAAGAGTCATTCTGATCATGGCTCTTAAAGCGGCCAAGCTTACATACGGCAGGGCTAGGCTAAAGCTCGAAACAAACTATCAGATTTCCTCCCAGCGGCCAGTCTGCACCATTGCAGGCGGCACGAAGTGCGGAGATGATCTGGCCAATATTTTTACCGAGCTTCTCATTGAGCAGGTAGGTGAGCAAGGCTTTAAGGTAGAGAGACTCATCAGGAAGGACGTAAAACCGTGAAGGAACAAACGGACGTCTGTCCCGCCTGCGGCCACAGACTCAAAGCAGGGGTCAAGGTTTTTGAAGGCTTCATGGCTCGTCTGTTTGTGCAGGCGGCCCGGCTTTCGAAGGACGCGACCGTTGAGTGGCGGGCTGACCGGGCCGACGCCAAGAGCGAGCTGAAGAAGGCATATCTCAGCGACGTTGTTTTCTCCAAGGATTTGCGCGAGGCGGGTTTCGCCACGCGCTATGCCAGATTGGGCGACCTCAAATACTGGAGGCTTCTAAAACAGGAGCCCGAGTGGTGGCACCAGGGCATCTATCAGATCACCGATTTAGCCAAAAATTTTCTTTCCGGCATCGCTTCTGTTCCCAAACAACTCAAAGTCGGCGGCGGCAAGGTGTTCGAGGAATCCGAGGAGCGGATCTATCTTCAATCCGCGCTTGGGAACAGGTGGAACGAGATCGCCGACTGGATTTCAGATTGGCGCAAGAAGCGCGCGAATGAGGGCGGCCAGGGGCTGCTCTTCTAAATCAAAACAGGAGGAACACGGAATTATGGATAAAGAAACAAACGGAGCAAAAAAAGCGGGAGGGTTCGGACCGTTTCAGGAGGCGGTTAATCAACAGGCCTACCTCAAAGCCGGGCTTCTTGGATTCGCCGGCGCGGGCAAAACTTACACCGCGGCTCTCATTGCCAAGGGGATAGCGGGGAGGCTTAAGATTAAAAAGCCTGTCTTTTTTCTTGACACCGAGACAGGCTCGGACTTCTTGGTGCCCAAGTTCAAGGAATGGGATGTCCCGCTATACGTTTCCAAGAGCCGGGCTTTTACCGATCTGGTAGACGGGGTCAAGGCCGCCGAAGGAAACGCGGCGGTTCTCATCATCGACAGCATTAGCCACTTTTGGACCGAGCTCCAAAGAGCCTACATGAAGGCCCATAACCGCAAGCGGCTGTTATTTCAGGATTGGGGGCCCTTGAAGGAGACTTGGGGCCAATTCACCGACCTCTATCTCAACAGCCGCGTCCATATCGTCATGTGCGGCCGGGCCGGTTACGAATACGATTACTTCACCGATGAAGCCGGTGCCAAGGTCCTCGAGAAGACGGGCACCAAGATGAAAGCGGAGACGGACATGGGCTACGAGCCCTCTTTGCTCATCGAAATGCTGCGCGACCGGCGGGAGAACCAAGATAAGGCCGTCGAAGCCAAGCTCTGGGATCACGTGGCCATCGTGCTTAAAGATAGAACCTCGCGGATCGAGGGCCAGAGATTCGTGGACCCGACCTTTGAGAATTTTAAGCCGGTGTTCGATTACCTAAACATCGGAGGCGAGCACGTAGGGGTCAAAACGGACAAGGATTCGACCAAGCTCTTCGCCAAGGATTCCGAGGAGAATTTCTACGAGCAGAGAAGGCAGAAGGAAGTTCTGCTTGAGGAGATCCAAGGCGATCTCGTGTCCGCATTTCCCGGTCAGTCGGCCGAGGACAAAAAGATCAAGACCGATCTCATCTTCGAGGCTTTCGGAACAAGGTCATGGACCGCGGTGGCCGACCTTGAGATTTCCAAACTGCGCGATGGCTTGGATGCCGTTCGCAAGAAAATTAAAAAGCTCCTCGCGGAGCCAACAGGAGGAAAAAATAAATGAGCTTCTATTACGACGCGACGAACGTTCAGCCGATGGGCGGGTTCACGCCCATTCCCAAGGGGAAGTATCTCCTCAGGGTCGAGTCCGCAACCCAGAAGCGATCCAGAAACGGCGACCCTATGGTGGTCGTCGACTTTACGGTGGCCGAAGGCCGGTATCAGGGCCGCAGGATCAGGTTCCACAACGTCACCTTCCTCCCGCCGGAATCTAAAGGAGCAGGGATATCCATTCATTTCCTAAAAACCATCGGCGAGCCTTATGAGAAAAGGCTGGAAATCCTCCCGGAAAGATGGATCGGCAAGCTTCTCTATGGCCATGTCGAGGAGGAGCCGGATCTAAACGGCACTCCCAGGAATGTGGTCAAGAACGTGGAGGCTTGCGAGATGCCCGGCGGCGCTCCCGCTGGCGATGGCGAGACGGCGGAGGAGATTAATTTTTGATCCGCTTCTTCGTTCCGGGCAACCCGGTCGCCCAGGCGCGACCGAGAACCTTCTGGCATAAAGCCGCCGGAAGGTTTATCACCATGAATCCGAGGAAATCGGAGGATTGGAAGGAACATGTGCGCTTGCATTCCCTGCCGCATAGGCCAAGGAAGCCGATGGATTTCCCCGTGCGGGCGCACCTGGATTTTTATCTTCCTCGGCCCAAAGGGTCTAAAAATAAAGTTTGGGCCTGCACGAGACCGGACCTCGACAATTTCATCAAAGGCACGCTTGATGCGCTCCAATCCGCCGGATTCTTTGTCGATGATTCCCGCGTGGTCTGGCTTGAGTGCCACAAGCTTTATTCCGCCCACGGGCACGTTGGCGTCCAAGTCTCAATCTTTGGCGTGGATGAGAAAGCCTGAAATGCCTAATCCTTACGCTCCGCCGCCATCTTCATCGGACACGAAGAACTGCTTTTGCTGCGGGGCTCCTTTTGGAGTGGATTGGGATAGTTGCGAGTGTAGCTTGGTAGAGGCCAGTGAAGGCAAAATCTGCGAGGCTCATCCCGATGGGCCGCCAGCAGAATCAGATTAAGACGTAAATGGGAGGTCTTTTATGGATGAAAAAGAGAATCCTAAAAGCAGTTTAACAGAAGAAGAAAAAGAACTGGAGAGATTGGGTTACCCTGGAGATCTTGCTAAAGCTTGTATCGACAATTGTTTTTTTTATGCGCTGGAGCTTAAGAATGGCTGGATTATCGAATTCTCAGGAGCTTCGCCTATTAACGAGGAGTGGGTTCATTTAGATTTAACAAAAACAAGTTGTGGTCAATGCGAGAGGTTAAAACAGACGGATAAGAGATTATCGCGTTTTTGTTTTGAGCGCGGCTTGGATGTCCGGGTCTCTGAAATTATCTGGTGCGCGGATGCCCCGCACGGATCTTAAGTGCAGACGGGATTGGAGGCAAAAACATGGCGTGGATAGAAAGTCACGTTGAAATCGGCGATCATCCCAAAACTTACGAGTTGGCCGAACTCTTGGGGATCGAGGTAGCCCAGGCGGTGGGACATCTGCATCTTTTGTGGCATTTCGCGTTGAAATTTTCTCCAGACGGAAGGCTCGGCAAGTTCAGCGACGCCTCCATAGCCCGGGGCTCGAAGTGGCCAGGCGATCCGCAGAAATTCGCGGGGGCCTTGAAAAAATCGGGCTGGATTGATGAGCAAAAAAATATCCACGACTGGATGGAATACGCGGGCCGTTACATCCATGAACGTGAAAGGAGACGCCGTTTCAACAAGAAACAAACCAAAATTGCCAAACATAAGGCGTCCCATGAAACGTCTCAGGAAACGTCCAACAGTACCGTACCTAACCTTACCTTACCTAACCATACAGATAAGAACAAAGACTCTAACGAGTCTTTGTCTGCTCCAAGCCCGAACAACGGCTCGGAGCCGGAATCCGGCAAAGAGAGAGCGCAGGAAATCGCCGTTGCTCTTCCCATTGTCGGCGGCAAAGAAGTTCCGGTTTTGAAGGCTTACGCGGATGAGTGGGCTAAAGCCTACCCCAACGTCAACATCCAGCAGGAGCTCTTAAAAATCAGGGCTTGGTTGGTATCCAATCCAACTAAAAGAAAAACTCAAAAAGGATTGCCCCGATTCATCAATTCCTGGCTGGCCAGGGAGCAGGATAGGCCGGCTAGAGCAGGCAGCCATGCCTCAGCCGTCACCGACAGTTCTCATTCAGGAGGAGAGAAGTATGAGCGACTCAAATATAACCAAGGTTAGCGAAGGCCTGCGCAAGCCCGAGGGCTGGACGCCGCCTTCAAGGCCGGATCCGCAGGGATGCGAGATGTGCCGTGCGCCAGTAGAGGCCGAATTCATCGAACCTGTTTTTTGGAACGGAAAACCGTCTTTTGGCACCGGCCGGTGGATGTTTGCGCCTATATGCCCGCGCTGCCAGAAGTCCAAGGACGATGAAGCTAAAGAAGAGCAGGAAGAAAAACAGGCCCAAGAGCGGTCGCGGAAAATCCAGGAACTGATCAGCCAAGCGGGATTCAAAAAAATACACGAGGTAATGACCCTGGATAATTTCGCCCCTCTTTTCTGCGCGGAGACTTTTTTTGAAATTCAAAAGGCTTGGGACGCGGGGAAAAATATCTTCATCACAGGCCCAACCGGAGTGGGCAAGACCCATTTGTCCGTAGGCTTGCTTAAAAATTTCATCAGCAGCACCGCTCAAAGGGGGCTCATCCGTAACGTCGCCGAATTCATGCTCGATATCCGTCAGGCGATCAAAACCCACAAGGACGCCGATCTCTTAAACGAGGTTTCCTCAGCCGATGCCCTGGTCCTCGATGATCTTGGCGTGGAGAGGCCAACGCCGACAGCGCTTGAAACCCTCTATCTTCTCATCGACCGCTGGCACAACGACTGCAAAGGGCGTCTCATCATCACTACGAATTATGACCTTCGGGAAATCTCCGGGCGTTTGCATGACAGGATAGCCAGCCGCATCACGGGGATGTCCGAGCTTTTCAGGCTCGATGGACAGGATCGCAGAATGCTTTTAAGATTAAGGCCGGGCAATGCGGATAAAGAAGCGTAAACAGTTTGACTGTCTATGGACTTGCCATGACTTCAAAGGGTAAAACAAAAACAAAGGTCATCGGAGGATCGTTTCCAAAAAGAGTATGCCGCTACTGCAAAAAGAAGCTATGGCCCTGGTACTGCAACCAGATGGTTCATCCCGACTGCCGCCTGGCTTGGAGGAGAAAATACCTGCGCGAGTACCAGAGGCAGGTCAGGCGAAGGACGGGGAGGTTGCCAAACGAAGATGACGACTGGTAAAAGAAAGACGAAGCATCCCCTGGAAACAATTCAAAAAGCCATCGCCCTTTGGGAAGGCGGAATGGCTTTGACCGCCATTGCCAAAGAGCTGGAGGTCAAA
>JACQPE010000179.1 GCA_016207685.1 Elusimicrobiota bacterium
CCCTGAGGCTGCGGCCCGCTTCCTCCCTGTCTACGCTTTACCGGCAAGGTTACCCCTGTCGACACAAGACTCAGTACCAGCCTGCTGGTTGGGCTTTGGCTGGAAAAGAATTTCACTTTCTAGATCTCATAAGTTATTCCTGGCGCACCGGAATTTGGATTTAGTTGTTCTTGATCGCGTTTGCCAGACAGGCGGCGCAGATGAACCTCCGTTAGGGTTTGTTTAGCGTAAGACACTGGGAGGAGCAACGACGCAGCCGGCTAACATGAGCCGTCACCGTCAAGAAGGGTTTTGGAATGACTAAAACTAAAGCCCAGGATTGCTAAAGGGGTTTTTCATGAGCATTTCTATTTTAGGGACGCTGGTTCTAAAGGCTTCCACCACCTTAGGATCAAAATGCTTGCCCGCTTCACCGGCCACAAATTCCAAAACCCGCTCCATGGGCCATGGCGGCTTATACACGCGCTCGGTGGTCAAGGCATCAAACACATCCGCCAAAGCCACAATGCGCGCTTCCAGCGGAATCTCCTCGCCCTTGAGCTTTTTCGGGTAACCCGTTCCGTCAAAATGCTCGTGGTGCGTGAGCGCGATTTCTCGCGCCAGGCGCAGCATCGGCGATTGGGCGTCTTTGAGTATTTCATAGCCCAAAATCGTGTGGCGCTTCATTTCGTCGTGCTCTTCCGGCGTAAAGCGTCCGGGCTTGCGCAAAATCGCGTCTCGAATGGCAATTTTTCCAATATCATGAAGGGGGCTGGCAAATCGAACCATCTCCACATGATCGGGTGTCAGTCCCATGGTTCGAGCAATAATCGTGGAATAATCGCTCATGCGTTTTAAATGGCGGGCCGTATCTTCTTGATCGCGGTATTCAGCGGCTTGCGCCAAAATATAAATAGATTCTAAATTGGAACGCTTGAGCTGCTCTAAAAGCTGATTATTCTCCAATGTAGATGAAAGCTGTCCTGCGACCAGCTCCAAAAGGCCTTCGTCCTCCTTGGTAAAGCCATCGGCGCGGACTTTATTAAATACTTCCAAAACGCCGATTACAGAACCGTTGGAAGTGCGCAAGGGCGCGGCCAAAACAGACTTTGTCCTAAGTCCATACAATTCATCAAAACGCGGGTCAAAACGCCGGTCGCGATAGGCATCTTTAACGTTCGCCGTGCGGCCCGTGCGCGCCACGTAACCGGCGATGCCCTGCGATACCGGAAAGCGAAGCGTGGCCAAAGATCGCGCCTCAAGGCCAATAGCGGCGCGCGCATATAACTCCTCGCGGCGTTGATCCGATAAAAAAATTGTCACGCGCTCGGCGCCAAGAAGCTGCTTGATCTCCTTGGCCAATAGCTCCAGCGTGCCGTCTAAGCCGTGGGCCAACAAGCTTCGACGATAAAAAGAGACAAGTATCTTAAGCTTCTTGCGCTCGGCCAAAAGCTCCCTTAATTTCAAATTTGACGAATTATTAGACATGCGCGTCTCGCGTGGAAAGAGTAGACAAAAATAACGGCATTTTTCAAAGCGACGGCGCTGTCCGTTTTCTGATTCGAACAATTTTTGGCTCCATGTTCCCGGCGATCTCGCTCGCCACCCACCGGGCATAGGGTCCATGAGCCCAAACCAAAGGCCAGGCGACGATTTCGGGAACTGAATACGAATGTTTATCGGCAATCAAGTCCCGAAGCGCGGGCCAAGCAGTTCGTTGAGTTTTAATCAACATCAATAACTCGCGCGATCGTTCCGCCCGGCCCTGCCATCGGTAATGGCTTTCAACTCCCGAAACAAGGGACACGCAGGCCGCCAATTTTTGATCAATGAGCCTACGGGCCAGCGCCCGGCCTTCTTTTAAAGAAGGCACAGAAACCATGGTCACAATAATATTTTTATTGGGTGTCACGACTAAAATCCAACCTTGCGCCCAGGTGGAATCGAACCACCATCTTTGCCTTCGGAGGGCAACACTCGATCCATTGAGCTATGGGCGCTTTCAGAAATCCTCCGCCGATAATTTTCCCAAAAAAATATGGTCGCGGCGGCGCTCAAATTGAGGGAATCAAGCCCCCCGGGACGCTCCTGCGGCAGCGTCCAGATAAAATCGCACAGATTAGCCGTTAGTATCCTCAATCCTTTGTCTTCGCTGCCAAAAACAACGGCCAATTTCTCAGGCCATGACGATTGGTCATTGAGGAGCGGCTGGAGTCGGCCGATGGGAGCCGCATGAGCGCCGATGATCCAAAAACCGCGCTCCTTAAGCTCTCTTAATGCGTTTGCCAAATTTTTTAAAGGAACTAGTTTCACGTGCTGAGCGCCGCCTTGAGCGATTCTCCAAACCGTCGGATGGATAAGCGGAGCCGAACGATCTTGCGGCGCCATGAGCGCGGACACTCCAAATAAAGCGGCGCTTCGAACCATGGCGCCGATATTTTGATGGTCGCCGGCGCCGTCAAGAACAGCAATCACGGACCACGATTGGCCCTGAACTTTGTTCAATAGCTCATCCCAAGCGCAAGGACGGGGGCTCTCATCGAGCAATAGGACAATTCCCTGATGGCTGTGGGGTCCAGGAAACAATCGGTCCAACTCTTGAGAAGAGACGTTTTTAATCGCCCATTCACGGCGCCGCGCCTCATCAACGCCCTCGCGAATCACCGGATCATCAAGACGTTCGCGGGCCAGCCAAAGCGCTGCCTTTGCATAGTGACCACAACGAAGAGCCTCGACTACGGAATGCTTGCCCGCGATGGGGAACCTCACCGAAGAAAAACGGCGCATCATAATAAAATTTCCATCCCTAACCCCTAACCCCTGACCCCCGGATACTATCCTTGAGCCGCGCGCCATAGGGCGTATCCTCGATGATTAAAAAAAATTCTTTCAACAGCCGCTCCCGCAAAGCGTCCGCTCTAGAAAAATTTTTATTTTTGCGGCACTCCTCGCGTTCAGCGAGCAAATTTTTTGCCTCCGGCGGCGCCGAACCCGCCCCCTCAGGCGGCAAGCCCAGCAGATTCAGCAACGTCCATTGTCCGTCAGCCAAAAAAATTTTCGCCGATCGAGCATCAAATTTCTTTTTCTTAAAATGATCAAAAACAGCGCTAGCCCAATCCTGCACGGCCGCCAACGCCGATGGGCTATGAATATCCTGGGCCATCAAGGCCATCGCCTTGCGGCTCACATCCCCAGAAGAAGGCTCCACAGGGCCCGCATTCAAACGCTCCATAAGAAATTCCAACAAATCAACGGCCTCTTGAATGCGCCCCAGGGCGCTTGAGGCCTCCTTGAGGGACTGGTCAGAAAAATCAATAGGCGACCGGTAGTATTCGCTGATTAGATAATAACGCACGACGCGGGGCGAAAACTTCTCGTAAATTTCCTTAAGAGTAAAAAAATTTCCCAAGGATTTGGACATTTTTTCTTTGTTGACCGTCACAAAACCATTGTGAACAAAATATCGCGCGAAGGCCGCATCATGCGCCGCTTCGCTTTGAGCGATTTCATTTTCATGGTGCGGAAATATCAAATCCTGGCCGCCCCCATGAATATCAAAAGGCTGCCCCAAATAAGCGCTGCTCATGACCGAGCACTCGATATGCCAGCCCGGCCTGCCGCGTCCCCAGGGCGAATCCCACTCTACGGCATCCCCCTTGGAGCCTTTCCATAAAGCAAAATCCAGCGGGTCGCGCTTGACCGATGATATCTCGACACGCGCTCCAGCCAAGAGATCTTCTGTCTTTCTCTTGGAGAGCTTGCCATAGCTTGAAAACTTGGATACCGAAAAATAAACATCCCCATTGCCCGGGGCATAAGCATAACCGCGCTCTATGAGCCTTGCAATCATTTTAATGATCGCATCCACATGCTGCGTTACCCGGGGATAACTTTTGGCCCGCTTAACGTCAAGACGGTCCATCGCCTCGAAATATTCATCCATATAGAGGCCGGTCAAATAAAATGGGGATACGCCCCGTTCTTTGGCTCGAGCCAAAATCTTATCATCCATATCGGTGAAATTCTGCACATGTCGCACGTCATAGCCGACTGCTTCAAGTAGACGCCGGAGCAAATCAAACGTCACATAGGCGCGGGCATGGCCCAAATGCGGAGAGTCATACGGCGTGATGCCGCACACATAAAGCCCCGCTTTTCCGGTGTGCAGTGGTTCAAATCTCTCAAGACTCCGAGAGAGCGTATTGGTGAGATAAATATCCACCTAAAATGAGGCCCTCTCGCCAATCAAACAATTGACCCAGCACATGATCGCTTTGGGGGCCAGGGGCTCAATTCCTTCAAACGTTTTTATCGTTAAGCCGACGCGCTCCAGCGGCAGGCCCGTCGCCGAAGCCAAACTGCGGCGAATATCATCACGATAAAAATTCAAACGCGGTTTTTCAACCGTTAAAACGACGGAAATGTTGGAAAGAATTAATGAGCGCTCCTTGAGTTTTTTAAGAAAATGATCCAACATTCGGCGCGAATCCATGCCTCTTGTCTTTTTAATTCCCGGAGGAAAAGCCGCGCCGATATCGCCATCGCCCAAAGCCGAAGCCAAGGCATCGGAAAACGCATGAAAAAGCAAATCCCCGTCAGAATGGGCGAGAACGACATAGGGCGCTGGAATATTGATGCCGGCGAGCTTAAGCGCGCCTTTTTTTGAGGCGCGGAGCCGATGCAGGTCAAATCCGGAGCCGATGAGCATGAAATCAGGAGGCGGCAGGAGGGTGGCAGGAGGCAGCCGCCAACTTCAAATCTTCCGGATATGTGACCTTGATATTGTTGGCAGCTCCCGGATAAGGCAAAACATCCATGCCGGCCAGCTCAAATACTTGAGATTCATCCAAAAAATTCTTGCGTCGGCGCAAGCGCCGAAGCGCCCCCAAATAATGATTCAGGCGAATCAACTGCGGCGTTTGGGATATTTTCAGCCGCTCCCTATGGTCCAGCGTTGACACGACGCCGTTAACCGATTTAATGGTTTCGCGCACCGGCAACAAGGGCACAACGGCCGATACCCGGGGATTATTCATGAGTTGCCTAAGCATCCGCCCAATCCATGCCTGCGGCCAAACCGGACGCGCCGCATCATGAACAAAAAGAGACCAGTCATCATTCGTGTCTTGAAACCGCCGAAGACAGCGCTGGAGGGACTCAAATCTTGTCGGACCACCCACAACGATTTCCGGATTCCATAAAAAACCTTCGGGCACAACGCCCCGGTCCCTGAGGTCTCTCCAGCGAGCGATGGAGGAAACCGCGATAACAACCCTGTCGATCCAACGGCGCTGCTTTGCCAAATTCAAAAGAGACCAATAAAGCATCGGGCGGCCATGAATGCGGACCGCAGGTTTATAGTCCCCGAACCGCGTGCCGAGGCCGGCCGCCAGCGCCACAAAAGCCGTCCTTCTCATGGATTGGCCGGATGGCGCTCTTGGCCGTTGCGAAGGCGGGTAAAAACCATTTTGCCGGCCGATGTTTGCAAAATGGAGGCCACTTGGACATCCACTTTTTTGCCGATCAAACCGCGGGCGTTTTCAACAACAACCATGGTCCCATCGTCAAGGTAACCCACGGCCTGATCTTTCTCGCGTCCATCCTTGACAAGATAAATAGATAACGCCTCCCCGGGCAACACAACCGGCTTTAACGCCAGGGCCAAATCGTTGATATTTAGGACTTCCACTCCATGGATATTGGACACTTTGTATAGATTGTAATCCGTTGTTACCAATTTAGCCTTAAGCTCTTGGGTCAAACGTAAAAGTTTCAAGTCGGTCTCCTTAACCTCGGGATAATCCATATCCAAAATTCTTAACGGCAACAAATTTTCTTCCTGGATTTTGGCCAAAATATCGAGCCCCCGGCGGCCTCGCGTGCGCTTTTGATTATCCGCGTCATCAGCCAAACGCTGCAATTCATCTAAAACGGCGCGCGCGGCGATCAAGGTGGCCTCCGTCAAAAATTTCGTCTTAAGAACATCAAGAATGCGCCCATCAATCAAAGACGAGGAGTCCATAACCAAAAGCCTCTCACCGCGTTGCTTGGCCCAGGCGCCCAAAAGCTTCTGGTCCACGGAATCAAGCTCGGGATATTTTTTCACAACCAGCACGAGGCCCAAATAGGCCAGAAGAATCTTGACAAGCAGAGAAAAATTACCCCAAAATTCCATAAGTCCTGATTGGCCCAACTGTTGGACGACGACATCGAGAAGTCCGCCTAAAAATATGCCCAACACTGCGCCCATAATGCCAAGCACCATCTGCGCCAATGGAACCTGAACCAGCGAAATTTCAATCCCGAGAACAACCAGGCTGATCAAGAGTCCCGCAAGAATTCCTTTTAAGCGCTGCGTGCTCTGGAAATAGCCCACCGCCGGCCCCAAAACTAAAACAGCCAGACGAAAAACCCAAATCAAAACCATATTAAGCGCCTCCCTTCCTCAATAACGACAAAAAGTCCTTGACATGCCAACGTCCCTGCGCGGCCGTGTGAACTTCTTTGAAGCCCAAAGCCTTGGCCTGTTTCAACCGCAGTTCCAAATCACGCGGCGGCAAAACATCGCCGGAAAGCGAAACCTCGCCCAAAAAAGCCGCGTGCGTCGGCACTCCCGCTTCCGTCACCGCGGAACCCAATGCCGCAATCAAGGCCAAATCAACGCCCGGATCTTTCAGCCGTATGCCTCCGATCAGCGATAAAAACACATCCGCAGTTTCCAGATTAACTCCCAGCGCGCGCTCCAAAACGGCAACCAAAATTTCAAGCCGATTGCGGTCAATCCCCAGGGCCGAACGTTTCCCGGGAACCATCTTTTTTTTGCCCACCAAAGCTTCCGCCTGGATTAAAAACACCTTTCCCGCGTCCATGGCGAAAGAACTCGCCAGTCCGATGCGCTCGTTTTGTCGCGACAAACGCTCACGCCAATGTCCCGAAATGAAACTCTCCGATGGATCCGCGACTTCGGTTAAACCCGAAGGTTTCATCTCAAATACTGCCATGGCATTGGTGGGACCGAACCGGTTTTTGGTGACGCGCAAAAGCCGGAAATCTTCATTGCGCGGCTTTTCCATCTGCAGCACCACGTCCACCATATGTTCGAGATGCCGGGGGCCGGCCAACACGCCCTCCTTGGTCACATGGCCCAATAACACCACGATCATTTTTTCACGCTTGCTTAATGCCATCAGGCGACCTGCCACGCTGCGAATCAAGGCCGGGCTGCCGGCCGGATAATCCAGACTCTCGGCCGTTAATGTTTGCACCGAATCTATAACCAATAAACGGGGTCTCATCTCGCCGGCTTTAAGTAAAATATCCTCAAGCGTCAGGGCGTCGGCTAAAAAAAGTTTCTCCGAATGCTTGATGGCAAGACGATCCAAGCGAGAGATCACCTGGCCCGTATCTTCTTCACCGCTGACATAAAGGACCTCGTGCCGCGCCGATGCAAAGGCTCCGGCAATGTGGCCCATCAACGTTGATTTTCCGATACCCGGAGCGCCGCCCAATAAAATCAGGGAGCCGTCTAAAAAACCTCCGCCCAACCCCTCGTCCATTTGAGAAAATCCACTGCTGCGTCTTTGGGCCAAGACGGGCGACCCATGAGATGGCTTGTAGGTTTCGAAATGCAGGGCCGGGCCCGAACGTTTCCTCTGAAGAATACGCCGCTCAACGCCCGATACCGCTTCAATGCCCGCCTGTTCAAAACTATTCCAGCTCTCGCAACTGGGACACTGCCCCATCCATCGAGCCGATTCCCGCGCGCACTGGCGGCAGCGATAAACAGATTTGGTCATCATGATAAAGAGAATAGCGAAATGCGAATAGCGAAGCGTTCGGTCGGAAAATAATTCCCTCCTAGACCCTTCGCTCTTCGCCCTTCGCTCATCGCCGCTTTTGCACTTTGGACTTTGGACATTGGACCTCTCTTGTTATCGAGTCACCGTCACCAAACCCAACAAATAAGCCAGGTCTTTATCCTCCAACGTGACGCTCATGCCGCTGTGCACGTGACCCACCTGTCCCGCATCCTCGCTGCGCACGGTCAAACGAAGCCATGGAAACACCTCCGCCGCAAGGCCGACGTTATAAACGGCGCCCGTTAACGAACGGCCATTGACGTCGCTTTGGCGCCCCGCGCCGTAAGCCTCGGCCTCAACCGAAAACTTTCGGCCCAGCCAATGATCCGGCAACGGCTTGATTCGGGCGCCAATGCCTCCCTCGGAACGAATCACGCCGGCATAAAGGTCGAGCCAGGGATAAAATTCCTTCCCCATACCGAGATTGATGGTGTTTTTATTTTCAAAATCATCAGCCTTAAACGGCGTTGATGCATTGCCCAGATTAGAAACTCCGGCGAAATAATACTTTCCGGGGCGCGGTGAAAGGGTCAAACCAAAATCGCTGCGGCCCTGAGAGGCCGCCGTGTCATAGCGGTAGTCGTAATCCCAAAAAGCGCGAATCCGCGTGAAACGCCCGAAAAGCTCGGCCGCCCCGGCCGTCGCCTCTTTCATACTGGCCATCGAGGCTTTAACTTCCTCTCCGGCCTTTTGATCCACCAATAACGTCCCCACGGCGCCTTCTCCTTTTTCCACGCGGGCCAAAATACGATCCGTTTTATCCACAATCTCATTGAGCGCCGCCGTGACGCGCTTCATCGATAATAACGCCATGGAAATATCCATTTTTCGGTCTTCCATGATTTCCTTGACCGAGGTGGATACCGCATTAAGATTAGCAATCATGGCGTTTAAATTCCGCCCCAAATCGTCACCATGAGGACCTCGAACGGCTTCCGTCAAACCCTTGACGCTTTCCAAGGCCTTCGCCACGGACTCCTCAAGACTCAAGACCGAAAGGCCCGAGATGGCATCCCCTTGAACCAAGCGCTCCTGCGATGGGCTGCCGGGCGTCATGTCAAGGTATTTCGTGCCGATAATCCCGGTTGAAGCCACGCGCGCTTTGGCATCCCTGTATAAAACGACGCCTTGTTTGATGGCCAATTCGGCCCTGGCCTTGCCGGCATCCAAATCAATGGCCCTGACACTGCCCACCTCGACGCCGGCGATCTTGACCGGGGACTTGGGCGTCATACCGGAAACATCATCGAAATAAACATAAACGGAATAGGTCTTATCGAAACTCACATCACCCAACTTCAAGACACCGAAACCGGCGATAACCGCCGCCACTAGAACGAATAGGCCAACCCGCAATTTATTTGTTCCCATATCAATCGGACTCCCTTAATTTAATCTTAATCGGACCGTGACTGGAACCCGTGACAAACTGTTTAACGTAGGGATTGCTCGTATTTTGAATTTCCGCAGGCGTTCCCAAGGCGATGATTTTTCCCTCATAGAGCATCGCGATCCTGGTCGATATCTTATAGGCCGAAACCATGTCATGGGTGACGGCCACGGAGGTCACGCCCAGCTTGCGGCGCAATTCCACAATGAGCTCATTGATGACATCCGAGGTGATGGGGTCCAGGCCCGTGGTCGGCTCATCATAGACGATGTATTTTGGGTCGTGCGCGATCGCGCGGGCCAGGCCGACGCGTTTTCTCATGCCGCCGGAAAGTTCCGACGGCTTCATGTGCTCAACCTCATGAAGGCCAACCAACGCCAGTTTCTCCTTGGCCACATTCATGGCTGCTCGCTCGCTCACGCCGGGACGTAAATTTTTAAGACCAAAGGCCACGTTTTCACCCACGGTCAGCGAATCAAAAAGGGCCGCCCCCTGGAATAAAAAACCGAATTTGTTCTGAATCTTGAAAAGCTCTTCCTCGTGGTGAACCGCCGCTATGTCCACGCCGTCCACCAAGATCGTTCCCTGATCGGGCGCCATCAAACCAACCATGTGTTTTAAGGTCACGCTTTTGCCCGTGCCTGAACCGCCAATGATGGTTATTGTTTCGCCTTCTTCAATATCCAAATCCACGCCGCAAAGCACCCTGCGCGAACCGAATTTTTTCCAAAGATTGCGGATTTGAATCATAAAAACGAGTCCAAAGCCCAGAGTCCAGAGCCTGCCCCGTGCCGCGGCACGGGGTCCAAAATCATTAAGAAGAGGATCGCTGCTTCTGTCCGATTTATCGACTCAGGACTTAAAATTTTGGACTTTGTGCTTTTCATCCTTTATCCAATACCCACTGCCACCAAAAAGGCGGATAAAAAATAGTCCGAAATTAGAATAGACACCATGGACACCACGACGGATTTGGTCGTCGAACGGCCAACTCCTTCGGCGCCCCCGGACGTCGTAAATCCCACATAGCACGCGGTCACGGCCACGATGGCGGCAAAGGCCACGGCTTTCAAAAGTCCATGCGCTACGGTCTCTATATCAATGTTGATTAAAACATCATTCCAATAAACCACCGCCGGAATCCCCAATTTCCCCACGGCCACGATATAACCGCCGAGAATGCCAACAAAGTCCGCGTAAATAGTAAGCACAGGGAGCATGAGCGCTGTGGCCAAAAATCGGGGAACTCCCAAGTAGCGCGTCGGGCTCGTGCCCAACGTATAGAGCGCGTCAATTTGTTCCGTGACTTTCATCGTGCCCAATTCAGCGGCAATCGAAGCTCCGATGCGGCCGGCCACCACGATCGCGGTCAGGACCGGTCCCAATTCCTTAAAAATCGAAAATCCCACCACCGTGCCCACATAAAGAGGCTCGCCAAAAACATTCATAAAGGAATATCCCGTTTGCAAAGCCAGGACCATGCCCACAAAAATACTGGTGATGCCCACCACGGCCAAGGAGTCAACACCGATGCGGCCGGCCTGCGCGAAAAAGAGCTCCCCATCAACCCGATATTTAAGGATGGATCGAAATAAATCACCCACCATCATGGCTGCGTCACCCGTCGTTTCAAGAATGGCCAGCCACCGCTCTTTTAAATAACTTGTCATATCGAACCTGGAAAATTTTGAATTTTGAATTTTGAATTTTGAATTAAAAAATCCTTCATGTTCATCATTCGCACTTCGCCACTCGTCACTATCATGCCACCATCACCTTAGGAAGCCGCGGCGCGCCTAAACCCGTCAAAAATTCATACACGCTCATCTTGGCCCACTGGGCCCAGTCATGCGGAGTGATTTTTTTTTGCCCGCTCGAACCGATTAAAACAGCCTCCTCGCCCACGCGCACGCCGGGAACATCCGTGACATCCACCATCATCATATCCATGGTGATGACTCCGGCAACGCCGGCACGCTCCCCATGAATCAAAACACCGGCCCTGCGCCAGGCGTTTAAAGGCACTCCGTCGGCATAGCCAATAGCCAAAGTAGCGACCACGCTTTCTCGTGGAACCCTAAAGGTCTGCCCATAGCTAACTGTGGTTCCCTGGGGCACACGTTTTAAAAAAACGATTTTGGCTTTTAGCTCCATGACCGGCTCAAAATCCGGCGCCGCGCCATAGATAGCTAAACCGGAACGGACCAAATCCCGCTGCGCCTGCGGGTAGCGGGCGACGGCCGTGGAATTAGCGCAGTGGATCAACAATGCCGCCCTAGGCATCGTCCGGCGCACAAGCTCAAGGCCTTGATCAAAAAATGCCAATTGGCCCAAGGTAAATTCCTCGTTTTTGGCATCAGCCAAATGGGTGTAAACGCCTTCCAGCTTGATGTTCGGGGCTTGAGCCAATTTTTCGACAATCAGCGCGCATGTGGACGGCCGCGCGCCGATGCGCTGCATGCCCGTTTCCATTTTGACATGCGCGGCGATTGGTATTTTTTGTCCCGCCGCGGCTCGCGCCAACTCCTCGGCCCCCTCGATACTCGAAACAGTCACCGTCAACCGATGCCGTATTGCCGCTTCATAGGAATCACAAAAGGGAAAGGCGCTTCCTAAAATCAAAATAGAATCCTCGATGCCGCCCCGGCGCAGAGCCAGTCCTTCATCCACTGAACTTACCCCAAAATAACGCACGCCCAAGCGGGACAGTTCATGGGCCACGCCCAAAGCGCCCAACCCATAACCATCGGCTTTGACAACCGCCATTACCCGGGTTTCCGAAGAAACTAAAAAACTTTTGAGCCTTAAATAATTATGTTCCAGGCGGGACCGGCTGATCTCAATCCATGACGGCCTGAGCGCTCCGGCAACAACCGAAGCCGTCACAAATAGTCACTCACCAACTGTCTCCACCTCTTCATCAAGAGGGGCCTCATTGAGATGGGGATCGGGACTCACAAAACGCGTGCAATAATCAAGAAACAGAAGCGGAACTTTTCCCACGGGTCCGTTGCGCTGTTTGCCGATGATTAATTCCGCTTGAGCCAATTCCTCGGGTGTGGCGTTTTGCTTTTTCTTATTCGGCCGGTAAATTAACAGCACGATATCCGCGTCTTGCTCGAGACTTCCTGATTCACGCAAATCCGAAAGCTGCGGCCGTCCGCTTTGATCGCGCTCTTCAGGCCGGCGCGATAGCTGCGACAAGGCCAAAATGGGAATATCCAAATCCTGCGCCAAAATTTTTAAGCTGCGGGAAATTTCAGAGACTTCCTGCTGTCGTGACTCGGCGCGCTCTCCATAGCGCAACAGCTGCAAGTAGTCAATGACGAGCAAGGAAAGCTCTTTCCCCTGGGAACGCAGATCGGACACCAACCGCCGCGCGCGCGCGCGAACTTCCAGAGCGCTGATGCCTGTTGAATCGTCAATATAGAGGTCGGCGCCCAAAAACCGGCTTGCCGCATTAGTCAACCCTTGGAAACCCTCCGTATCAATAAAGCCGCCACGCAGCTTGGAAGAATTGACCCTTCCCTCGGCGCAAAGCATGCGCATCAAAATCGCTTCCCGGCGCATCTCGAGCGAATAAATCGCGACGGCCTTTTTTCCGTCAGCGCCACATGCGCTGCGATATTGAGCGCCATGGCTGTTTTTCCCTCGCCCGGGCGCGCCGCCAAAATCACAAAATTGCTTTTTTGGAAACCGGATGTCATGAAATCAAGCTTGGAAAACCCCGTGGGGAGTCCCGTCACGTAACTCTTGTGCTGCATGGCGTTTTGAAGGCTCTGCATCAAGGGATGGATAATTTCGCTCGCGATCAAAAAGCCCGTGGACGAACCCTCCTGGGCCAGCTTAAAAATTTTATTTTCAGCTCGGTCCAAAAGCTCTTTAACGCCAGATCCCGACCTCATAAAATCTTTACGGTTGGCTTGCTGGTAGCAGTCCTCGATAATTTCAGTGCCTGCTTTTTGAAGCTCCCGCGTGAGGGCTTTTTCATGCACAATGCTGGCATACTCGCGCAAATGAGCTGCCGATCCCACGCTCGCGGCCAAATCAGCCAAGTACGCCTCGCCGCCTGAATCTTGATACAAAGGGTCGTTCTGCATCTCACTATGGACAATGGGAATATCCACCGGGCGGCCCGAGCTAAAAAGACGGCACACACAGCGGTAAATCCGCCGGTTGATTTCTTCAAAAAAATGCCAATCTTTCAGGGTGCCCTCAATGCGGGATAGGCCTTCGGGGTCCAGCATCAACGCCCCCAGGCACGCCTTTTCCGCTCCAGGGGCGCGCGGAGGCCCTAATTTAAGGTAGGAAGAAAACGCTGCCGCTGTCTCAGTCATAGATGATAATTGGGGTAACCGAACAATTAAATAACATCAACCTCATCGCTTGTTACTGTTTAGAAACTTACTGATGAGCCGGCGCGGCGGCAAGGACGGCCATGGGGATATCGGCAATGACATCGCGGTGAAGTTGAATAGGCGCCGTTGAATTGCCCGTTGCCTTGATCGAACCTTTAATCAAAAGCTTCGCCCCGCGAGGCAACCGGACTCCTTTTTGCCGCAACGCTTTAAGAACCTGGCCCCTGGCAATCGAACCGTACATCTTTCCCTGTTCATCCAATTTCACCGTAAACTCCAATGAAATTTTCTCCAACGCCGTTTTTTGCTCCAAGGCCTTCTGTTTTAAATCCGATATTTTCTTTGCCTGCACAGCCTTGCGGATTTCAACGGATTTGAGCATTCCTTCTGAATAGGCCCAAGCCAATCGCCGGGGGACTAAATAATTTCGCGCAAATCCCGCCGCCACCTCCCTGACATCTCCGGCCGCTCCCAAGCCGGACACGTCGCGATTTAAAATAATTTTCATTTAATGATAAACGGCATCAGAGCCATAATACGCGCGCGCTTCATAGCTTCACGGACCTTTCGTTGATGGCGGCTGCAGGCGCCGGTGACGCGCCCCGGCAGAATTTTACCGCGCTCCGTTGAAAAATTGCGCAAAAAAGACTGGTCCTTATACTCCACGGTATCTTTGCGCTCCACGCAAAAACGGCACACCTTGCGCGGCCTGACTTCGCGATTTCCGAAATAACGGCCACGGCGCTGGCCATCGGCCGGTCGGCCCCCCTCGCGTGGACGTGGAGCGCCCTCCACAGAAGATGGTTGCTGGGTTTCAGGCGCCGCCTGAACTGTCTGTGTTTCTTCGGCCATAAAACTCCTTAAAGAGCGACTTCTTCGAGCTCTGCGGCGGTGGCTTCGGTCTCAACAGGCGCTGCGGCGCCGATAGAACTCTCCGTGTCAATTCCAACCGGCGCGTTCGCTTGTTCTGCGGGGCCGGCAACTTCCAAAAATTGGATTCTCTGGGCGTCAATCTCAATCTTGCTGTGTTTGGTCCCGTCCTTGGCCTCCCATTTGTTTAACTTCAATCGTCCCTCCACAAACACAGGAGACCCCTTGCGCAGCCGTTCCCCGGAGCGCTGAGCGGCGTCGCCCCATACCGTCACGTCAACAAAGACCACTTCCTCTTGCCACTCATTTGTATTCTTATTCAAAAACCGCCTGCTGGACGCGACGCTCAAACGCACCACGGCCTTGCCTGAGGGCAAATACCGGACATCCGGGTCCCGAGTCAACCGGCCCGCGAGCATCACAAAATTTACATTAGGCAATCGAAGCGCTGTCATTGTTCCTCCAAATTAATAAAGCGACAGGCACGGTTAACGAATGCGCTGAAATATAAATTTTCCATCGCTGTTCACTCATGTCGCTCTTCTTGTCGCTCAACTACGGCTCCACACGGATCGTCATCTGCCGCAAAACTTTATCCTTCAGGCGTAAGCCGCGTTCCCATTTCTTGACGCCGGCCTGGGGCATATCCAACTGAAGACAAACATAATTTCCATCAAATTTCTTGCGTATCGGATAGGCCAAGCGGCGGCGCCCCAAACGCTCCTCTTTGGTCACCTTGCCTTTTTCCTTTGAAGCCAAATCGGTCAATTCAGCGACAAATTTAGTCACTTCATCATCGCTTAAAACAGGGTCCACCAAAACCAGCGTTTCATAACTAGGCATAAAAACATTATACCTCATTCGATAAGTCCAAGACCTCCGGTCCGGGCTGCGCCAATCAAATTCGGATAAATTGCGGCAGAAACCCTCCGCCCGCCCGGCGGCCTGATTAACACGGGGCCGATAACCAAGGTCCAAACGCCTTCCGACGAGATGAGGATAGATTTTGCCATAATCCGCTCATGGCACAATATCGCGACGCCGAAGCGCTGCACATAGGAACCGAGCTCTTAACCCTAAGAACGAACACTCACACGACAACCTTGGCTCAGAAACTGTTGCCTCTTGGTTTGCGCCTGCGCCGAGCCGTTTTATTGGCCGACCGGCTCCGGGATATTGTTGATGCCCTCAAGGAGTCTCTGCGGAACTCGCATCTCGTCATCATGACGGGCGGCCTTGGGCCCACGTTCGATGATATCAGCCGGGAAGCGGCCAGCGCAGCCACGGGACGCCGGCTTAAAGAAGAGCCTCGTCTCATGCACCGGATCAAGGCCAAGTTCCGCCTGGCGAAACTCGCCATGCCTGCGATTAACAGACGGCAAGCCTTGGTTCTTAAAGGCGCCCATGTCCTGACCAATAAGGCAGGGACGGCTCCGGGCCAATTCTTGGATCTTGGCGACCGCGCGCTTCTCTTGCTTCCAGGACCTCCCCGTGAGCTCGAAAGCGTCTGGAAAAGCGCTTGGCCTTATTTAACTAAAAAATTCGGGCTTAAATCCCAAATACTGAAATCCTTTCAAATCGCCGGCCTTCCCGAGTCCCATGTTGAGGAAATGGCCTCACGCCTGCTGGCCACGATGCCCAAAAACAAAATTGAATCCACGATTCTCGCTTCTTCTTATGTCATTGACCTTATTTTTCGAATCATGAATAAACCTCCGCAACCAACAATTAATCGCATCCGCGGCGAATTAAAAAACATCTTTGAGCATCATTTTCTCGGTGAAGACGGCTCGACGCTGGAGCGCGAGCTGGGCCTCCTTCTCTCGGATGCCGCCGAGACCGTGGCCGTGGCCGAATCCTGCACCGGGGGTCAAATCGCGGACCGCCTCACCAATGAGCCGGGGAGTTCAAAATATTTTTTTGAAGGGTTCGTTTCCTATTCAAATGAATCCAAAATAAACCGCCTGGGCGTTGCGTCAGAGCTTGTGGAGCGCCATGGCGCCGTGAGTCAAGAGGTGGCGCAAGCCATGGCCCAGAGAGCGAAGGATCAAAGCGGCGCGGATTGGGCTATTTCCGTCACCGGCATTTGCGGGCCTTCGGGAGGTTCGGCTCAAAAACCGGTCGGCTTGTCCTGGTTTGGACTCGCCCGCCCCAATGGCACGGCCGCCGTCCAAGAAAAAACATTCACCGGGGACCGCAAACTCTTAAAGGAAAAAATGTCGTCATTCGCTCTCGATTGGCTGCGGCGGGAGCTTCTAAAAAAAAAATTTAAATAAAAAGAAGAACCTTGAGCATTTGCTCCGGCAAAAGGCCGGTCAGATAGCCGGCGAAAAGTCCTGACACGGCGGCCAACGACGAAAGTAAAAGGCACACCAGCGCCTTGGGCGCTGAAATACCGGCCACTTGCCGTATGCCGCGAACCGTATAAATAAACCCGATTAACGATAAGGCGAATTCAAAAAATTTATAAACTCCTGCCCAACGTCCCCAAACGGCAACGCCCAAGGCCAGCGCCATGACCAAATACCATACATGCGTGGCCAAAAGCACGGCGAGGGTTTGGGTTAAAGCGACTTTGGACCGGCCCTCCAAAAAACGCACGAGCACGCTGATGATTCCGGCGATCAATATCGTCATCGCCAGACCCACGAAGCTCATGGCCATCCAAAACCAAAAAGAATGCCGCCCCACATCGGCGCTAAAACTCTCTTGAGGAAAACCCTGGGGCTTCAAGGCGTACAGCAGGCTCACGGCAATAACGGAAACCAAGTACAATCCGCTCAAAAAAATCCAAGGAATCTCCCGCGCGCGAATACGCGCAAAAAACACTCCCGGCCGCCGGATAACCTCCGCCGCAAAACCCAATGCCGCCATGGCCGTGCCCATCACGATTTGTCTCCCGCAAACGCTCCGGATTGAGGTTCACGCACGCCCATCAAAAGCCATTGTCCGGCCACAAAAAAAATGAGCATGGATAAAATGGCCAGACGCGGGCTTCCTGTTAATTGCCGGCAAAGGCCATACGTTAAGGGACCTAAAGAGGCCGAAATTTTGCTTGATAGGGCGAGAAAGCCATAAAATTGCGCCTCCTGGCCCTGCGGGATGAGTTTGGCGAAAAAACTACGCGATAGCGACTGGCTGCCGCCGAGAACGACCGCGATTAAAACGCCCGCGGCCCAAAATTCGGACTTGGACTTCATTAAAAGCGCCCAAAAAAGAACAACGGCCCAGAGCACGAGAGAGGCCTGCAACGCTTTTTTATTGCCCCATCGGTCACCCAAGCGGCCAAAGCCCATCGCGCCAAAAAAGGCCACGAATTGGATCATCAAAAAACACGCGATGATTTCATCCTGTCCCATAAAAAGCACCTGGCTGGCGAACAGGCTCGCCATGACAATCACGGTTTCAATGCCGTCATTGTAAAGCAAATACGCGATCAAATATCTAAATAGTTCTTTGTTCGCCGTTCGGGCGGCCAGCAGACTCTTCTTGACATGATGAAAGGCTTTTTGCCAGGAGTTGCGCTCGCCCGCCGCAGGTCCTGAAGCCGGTTCCTCATGAACCCAAAACATAATAGGCAAGGTGAAAAGCCCCCACCATAACCCCACGACTAAAAAGCCGAGGCGTATAGGCCAATAGCTTACATCAGGTATACCGAAAAACTGGGGTTTTTTCATCATCAGCAAATTAACTACCAAGCATAGACCTCCGCCCACGTAGCCCAACGCCCAGCCCAAGCCCGAAATGCGCCCCACATTCTCGGATGTCGAGAGGTCATTTAAAAAAGCATTATAAAAAGCCAATGAACAAGAAAATGCAAGGCTCGCCAGCATGAACAAAACGCTGGTGAGCACCAACGTCTCCGGCGTAGCCCAGGCCAAGCCTGCCGTGGCCAGCGAGCCCACAAGCGCGCACGCGCCCAAGAGCTTCTTTTTCCATCGGCGCTCATCAGCGAAGGCTCCCAACAGAGGAGAAAGCGCGCCTGAAATCAGCGTTGAGGCGGCTACCAAGAATCCCCAAAGCGTGTCGCCGTAGACAGGGGCATTTTGAGCCACGACTTGGGCGAAGTACACATTAAAAATAACCGTTGTGATGGTCGTGGTAAAAGGGCTGTTGGCAAAATCGTAAAAAGCCCAAGCCCAGATGGCCCGGCGGGAAAAAGTTACGCGTTGCGAGTTGCGCGTTGCGAGTTGCAAATTCCTTAAATCCTTTTAGAATGCCGCCATTTTTTCCGCGCCCGCTCTCTCTTTGAGACTTAGGACTACGGACTCTTAAATCTAAATCCTATACACTCTGTCGCCCTTGCGCGCGCGGTCCGCTATCTTGATGCCGACGCCGTCACCCGTGCGTGCCAGCGTGACCGTTTGATGCTCAATTTGGATGCTTTCCACCTTCATCACCAAATCCGTGGTGTGGCCCTTCACCCGGATAGTATCGCCAACAGCAAGCGCGCCTTTGAGCTTCAACGCAATCACTCCAATGTGGGCGAAATAATCTTCGACTTTCCCCAATAAAATTCCTTCGACAACCTCCGCCTTGGGCGGCTGATTAACCTTTTTCAGCGTTTTTTTTGATCGGGCGGTTTTAGCCGTTTTGCGAATAGGCAATTTTTTTGGCGCTGTTTTCTTGGATGGCATATTTTTAGCGGCGGCTTTTTTCGCCGGACGCCTCGTCGAAATCTTTTTAGTCTGGGACGCTTTCTTGGCTTTATTTGGCATATTCCCTCCCCCTCTTCTATTTCCCTACACAGAATTTAGAAAAAATCGAACGCAAAATTTCTTCGCTCACGTCACCTTGACCCAAAATAGCATGTCCATCGGACATAGCATGGCGTAACTCAAGACCCAAAAGCTCCCAGCGCTCAAGTTTCAGGTGTTCTTGGGCGCGCCGCGCATCCGCCATGGCGCAATCAAGAAATGCGGCGTGGCGCTCCTCAGTCACCGTTACTTCAGAAGGCCAAGGAAAAAGGCTTTCCATTGCACGAGCCACCAACCGGCGCAAATCATCCAAGCTTAAAGGGTCGCCGGCGCTTGTCGTCAAGGAACCACAGGCCAAAGGAGAACGCTGATCATTGACACCGACCCTAAACGCCGGAAGGTCGCTTTTATTCCAAATGAGCGCATAAGGCTTGCCTTGAGCGTTAATCTCGTTTTCAATCGCCTTTTCAGAGGAGGTCAAAGGACCCTTGGCGCCATCAATAACCCATAAACAAAAATCCGCCTCCTTGATCGCCTCATGGGTGCGCCGAATACCAAAACTTTCCGCTTCCCCCAGTGGTTGCCGAAGCCCGGCCGTATCAATCAAACGCACCAAACGGCCATTTATATTAATGAATTCCTCTAGGGTATCGCGGGTGGTGCCTGCTTCGGGCGTCACAATGGCCCTGTCTTTCAAAAGGATAGCGTTAAAAAGAGTGGATTTCCCTGCATTAGGCGCGCCAATAATAGCCGCAACAAACCCTTCACGAATTTTTTGGGCGCTCTCAAATCCCGAACGAAGCCGATTAAGTTCACGGACGATTTCTTCAAGGCTGCGCGCCAAATGCTGCGGGCTCGATTGGGGGGCAATTTCAGGCTCATCAGGATGGTCCACCAAAAGATCGGCCAAGGCAGCTCCCTCGGCCAAACTTCCCAAAACTTGATTGAGACGCCGGGTTAATTGCCCGCTCACAATTCTTAATTCCAAGCGGGCCGCCAAATCCGACTGGGCGCGGATCATTCCGCAGACAGCCTGCGCCTGAGCCAAGTCAAGTTTGCCATTGAGAAACGCCCGCTGGGTAAATTCTCCGGGCAATGCCTCGCGAGCTCCGGATCGCAAAGCCAAGGCTAAAATTCTCCTTAAAATTACAGGGGAGCCATGTGCCGTAATTTCCACCATGTCCTCACCGGTAAAGCTCGCCGGGGCAACGTATTTAATGACAATGGCCGAATCAATAGTCGAATCGTCCATCGCTGGTCCCTGGCCCCCGGCCCCCAGCCTCTGATCTCGAACTCTGGCAACCACGGCTTGCCGGGTGGGTGCGGCGTCGAGGGCAGGCGCGCTTTCAACAAACTCTCCGGCTATGGAAATCGCCTTGGCGCCGCTTAACCGGACAATTCCAAGCGCGCCAACGCCTAAAGGCGTTGCGATCGCGGCGATTGTATCCACATTCAAAGCCTCGTGTTCGTTACTTGCTGATCTCCGGTGAGGGCCACTCGCGGCCCTGGGGATCGTCTTGGAATAGGCTACGTCCCCACTGGGGGGGAAAGTCCCCTCCCCTGAAGTCCACCCAGGAGAATGTTTTGATGGCTTGGCAGAGCTGGATGATCATCTTATATTTGGCTGCCTTGAGATTGGGCGGGTCCTTCGGAAAAATGGCGGGGTATTCGACTTTAATTAAAAATTTTTGGTTTTGGGGAAGACCCTGGGGATAGAGACCGGAGAGTTCGGGAAGGAGGACATGAACTTCCTCAAAAGCTCCTCCGGGGTAGTCCTCGGGCTCCGCGTCCCCGCCCGAGTCCCTGAAGGTTATGTGATTGACATACATCAGGGCCGGTAATTCCCCTTTTTTATAGGACCCATCATCCTGCTCTTGCAAAAGGTTGAGATTGACCTTATAGCCGTCCTTGTAAGGTTGAGCGTCTTGGAAACAGTGGGTGGGCCTGAAGTCAAGACCACGGTTGACATCGTGAATGTAAAAATTGGGCGCCTGGTTTGAGTCAAGGATGATGCCTCCTTCGTGGGCGAATCCGTAGCCGGAATTGTCAAGATATTTCTCATCTATGGTTTCGTCAAATAAAAAAATGCTTACGCCGAGATTTCGCCTTGGGAAAGCTGCCATACCCATAAATCTCCCCATCGGCTCCCCTGCCACAATAGTAAAAGGCAATTCCTGGTCCTTGAATCTATAGTAAAGGGGACGTATTTTTTTCTGGGACTCAATTCCCTGCGCCGGCGGCTCCTGCGTTGGAACGGATTTGTTCTCCTGGGCCTTGGACCAGGAGGCCAGAAGAGAGAAAACAA